>JBGAVL010000052.1:0-25561 GCA_044228145.1 Obscuribacteraceae bacterium (SeqCode) | reverse complement strand
AGACACCGTGTTTTCCGTCTAGTCATTGTTTAGCCATCGTGTGATTCTAGAATGGCGTCAATTCCTCCCGGAAAGAACAATAATTTTCACGCTGTATTAATGACAGCGAAGGGATGATTTACAAAGCTTTCAACCCGCACCCAAGGATTCTAAAAAATGGCTTCAACCACAACAGCTGACGCAGGAGACTATAGCCTCGGCACGATCGCGCCAGCGACCGTTCCTTACGCCGGACTCAGCCATGCAAAACTATCTGATCTGGGCAATTTGGATCGAAATGGTCCTGCTTACGTTCAAAACGACGGCTTTCAAATTGCAGACAACTCAACTAACCCGGCAACCAGGATCAACAGGGCTCAGGAGTTTGTCGATGGATTCGGTCATCTGGGCAAACTGTACAGCGACTCTGTGAGTGACGGCGGTCGCTTCCAAAAGTTTCAGGAACGCATGCAGAGCGTTTACGGGTTTGATCGCGATACTTTTAAAGCTTTAGGAAGTATCGGCGATCAGCTGATAGCAAATCCGCCGGCCACACCTGAGCAAGTCGGAAAACAACTGGCGGACATATTTAACGACACTCTCAAACGCCAGGGTGGCAATATTGATCTATCGAAGCCGGAATGGGTGAATCTGCAAGCCGCTATGGCAGGCGTCATGATCGCTGCCGGTTCGACATTCAACCCACAGACAAAGGCGCAGCAGAACATTGCCATGGTCGATGCTATGGACGCTCAGCTGCGCAAGAACAACGTTCCATTCGTCAACGCAATCATTTGGGGCGACACTAAAGAGCCCGGAATGGCGGTTGTGCCAAAAGGACAAACGCTGACGCAGCAACAAAGGCACAATTTTATGTAGCGCCTTTCAAACAGAAAGGGCGACAACCTAAGCTGAAATGGCCTTTAGAGGTTTCAACGGCAATTCTCTGAATAAGTATTTGAGCCCTGGAATCGGCAGTTCATGCTTCATTTCGCCAACCACCTTAAACCCTGCCTTTTCATAAAGCGGCTGAGCGGCGCGCTCGCCCCTGTAGGTGCTGGTGTAGAGCCTCAAATAGTCGACGTTTTGCTTCTTCGCCTCGTCAATTGAAAAGTCGACCAATTTTTGCCCAATACCCTTGCCGCGGAATGCAGGGCGCACGCTCATCCAACCTACCCAGAGGGCCTCGCCTTGATCTTTGGCGGTTTGGTACAGCCCGGTCGTGCCTAAAACCCGATTTTCCTTGTCTACAGCAAGGAAATAGCGTGCATTCATCTCTCTCTGGCCGGCATGCATTTTTGTGACCATTGGCGTCAAAGATGCTTTGAAGTCGGCTGCCGGATTGAGAAAACCCATTCCATAACGAAATCCGTCTTTGCCAGCCTCGATGGCCTTAGGCAGATTTTCAGCAGTAAGAGGAACGATGCGAACGTCTTCAGGATTTAATGTTTTCGCAGCGGCAGCTAGAGCACGCTGAGTCATAGCGTACGGAATGTACCGGCAAGCAGCATAAGTACCGGCAGCCAAAACGCCAACCGTGGCAGCCGAGGCAATCGGATGGCGTTCGACAAACTGATATGCGTCCTGAAAAAGACTTTGATCAGTCTCAGGCGCATTAACAACTGCCTCAATAGGTTGAGGCACCTGCGTTTCTACAGCTCTGCCAACATTTGCCATTAGGAGCCCGGTTTGCGTCCGAAATCATCCATCGGGAGGAAGCACCCCAATAATAGACGGATTCTCGCCGCCGTGAATGGGGTAATTACTATGGCAGCAATCGCCCACGGGCTGGACCTCTTCGGTTTGTCGACAGGCAATCGCCTCCACTGGTAGTCTCTTACTTACTGCCGCCGGCAGCCGGCACTTTTGCGGCTTGCGACTTCTTATCGGCTGCGTCAAAAGCATTTTGAAGAAGCAGGGACAGCAAGTACATGGCGATAAATCCGACTACGAAACAAGCCACAGTAATCCATTTCTGTTTCCTTTTGGCCCGATCGTGCGAAAGCGTTTTTCTCTCAACGCTAATACCTTTCGAAAGCTTTTTGAGCTCCGAAATCACCTCGTCCATATTCTTGTAGCGATCCTGCAGCTCCTTCTCCATCGCTCTGAAGATGACAGCTGTCAGGTCATCGGAAACTTTGACCCGGGATGGAAATGGCGGTGGTGGATTGTTGACGTGCTTGTACATCACGTCCATGTAATTGTCGCCTTCGAATGGTGCCACGCCGGACACGGCGAAGTACATAAGACAGCCAAGCGAGTAGATGTCTGTAGCGCCGTCAAGCTTAATGCCTTTGATCTGTTGCGGGCTCATATAGAGCGGTGTGCCGATAACCATGCCATCCATGGTCAAGCCTTCTTTGGGAGCCGGTGCGCTTTCGTCGTGAATCAGTTTTGCAATTCCAAAATCGACTATGCGCACATCACTTGCATCATGAGCCTCGTTTTTGCAGAGCACGACATGCTCGGGTTTCAAATCGCGATGGACCACTTTCGCCTTGTGTGCACTGCCGATGGCAGCGGCGATTTGAATGAAAATTGGAATTGCTTCTCGCTCAGTCAAAGGCCCCTGGGCCACCACCCGCTCATGCAATGTAATTCCATCCAGCCAGTCCATGACCAAAAAGGGCATCCTGCTTTTTGTGATGCCGAAGTCGCGGACCTGACAAATGCCGGTATGCTTGAGGGCACTGGCAGCCTTTGCTTCAGTGATGAAGCGCTGGCGCATGTCCTCATCAGCGGCATATTTCGGCAGCAATATCTTGATTGCAAAATTAGCACCGGTATAACGATTGCAGGCACGATAAATCGCACCCATTCCGCCTTCGCGCACCTTCATCATGAGCTCGTATTGCTCAGGTAATTCTGCCAGAAGCGGATCAATTTGCGCTGAAGCGACGGCTGCATCCCATTGACTGCTTATCGAGTCTGTCATGGTTTTTCCTGCTTTGACTCAGTTTTTTCTGAACTAGCCGCTTCTGCCGGTGCATTTTTTGCGGGCTCGGAAACTGGCTGAGTTGCAGGTGTTGATGGAGTCTCGGCCCCGGAGTTGGCAGGCGTAGAGGGGGCTGAAGCTGCAGGAGGAGTCACTGGTGCTTCTGCCGCAGGAGCGGTTTGGCTAGAACCAATCTTTCCCTCGGAGTCCAGCACGGGCCAGTCTGCAGTTGGCGGAGGCAACAATGCACCGGAATTTGAAGAACTGGCACTGGGCGAGGATGCATCAGGCTGAACTGTCGTAGGGCTCGAAACATCCACTGCGTTTTCAGGCTTGGCTTGGGCAGTAGACGTCTTTGACTCATCAGGAACCGCAGTGGAACCTGGTATGGAAGTAACTGCCGCGTTTACTGTCTCTGCCGAAACTGCTGGAGGAGCACCAGAGCCAGCGGAAACAGGTGCACTCGTCAAAGCAGGCGTGCTTTCAGCCGGCACCGCCGGCGGTATCGATGAAACAGCCTGTGTTGTAGAAACTGCCGGTGTCGATGGTGCAGCAGTCGTGCTTGCCGCCGCTGCCGTAGTCGCGTTCGACTCGGCTTGCGCCGCCAGTTCTGCGTCAATCGAGTCTGCTTCTGCGTCCTTGTTCAGTTTTCTCAACACTTCACCATAAACTCGAAGCGTAGTCGAATAGGCTTTCGGACCGACAGAACGATCGTGGCGTACAATATCTGCCGACTGTTTTAAAACACCTTCGGCATTCGAAAAGTCACCTTTGTCTATGTACATGCTGGAAAGGTCGGTCTGCGCTTGAACCGCCGCAGCCGGATTCTGTGCTTTAGCAACATTGGCAAATGCAACTACTGTTTTTTGGTAGCCTATCGCCTCGTCCAGTTTGTTCTGGTTTTTGCTCACCTTAGCAAGATGGGCAAGCACTGGAGCACTCTTCTGACTGCCCGGGCCATCCCGTTTGGCTATCATTTTTAGTGCTTCCTGAAAATACTGTTCGGCAGACGTCCACTGTTTTTTAGCTTCAAGCTGAACACCGGTCGCAACATACTGCTCGATCTGCTTTGTTTGGGCAATCATTACTTGCTGCGCTTGCAGCATCGACTCATATGTACGCCGGACCACTTTGCCTTTGCCCATGCTGCCTGCGAGGCCGGCACCCATGCCGGCTCCCAGTCCTCTGACAAAAGTACCCTCCATCATTCCTTGAGAATGGGCAGGAGAAACGCAGCCAACAGCCACCAACAGCAACGCCAACGCGCGAGCCTTTTGCATGATTATCTCGTCCTAGTAAGAAGAGGGATTGGGGAAATTGTGTGACTGGATTAGGTAGACAGATTAGGTAAATATTCCTTACCCCGGATGCCCCAAAAGCAAACTGGAGCAAACCTTACAATCCTGTAATCAAACGACCGTTTAGTGAATGGACGAATGCAAACAAAATCGCAAAACACTCAGAGGCAGGCGTTTAATGAATCTGGTTGCAGCGCGCGCGAGGGGCGGCGGCGTGCGCATTTAGCCCTTCCAGGTTGGCGAAAGCTTCGGTTTCTTGATGCAATTCATCAGCATTTGCACGCACGCGAATCCAGGTCTGCGCTCTCAAAAACGTAAGCGGATTTAGCGCACCGGCAAAGCGAGCCGAACGATTTGTCGGCAATGTGTGATTGGGTCCGGCTACATAATCGCCGTTTGGAACAGTGGCGTTGTAGCCAATAAACAGCGCACCGTAATTGACCAGATGAGGCTGCAGGTCCTCCGGCTTTGCCACATGCAACTGCAAGTGCTCGGGTGCAATACTGTTGGCCGCAGCAATGCAGGCGACAATGTCCGGCAAAACAAGAATAACACTCTTGCTCAAACTCTCATCAATAAAGTCAGGCAGGGCAATTTCAGAGCGCACTTTGGGCAGCTCGGCTAAGACTTGCGTAGCGATTGCTTCATCATCAGTAAGCAGAAAAGCGCGTGCGTCGGGATCGTGCTCCGCCTGGGAAAGCAAGTCGAGTGCCAGCCAGTAAGGATTGCTGCCATGGTCGGCAATGATGCAAATTTCGCTCGGACCGGCCAGCATGTCGATGCCGATGCGTCCCTGCAACTGGCGTTTGGCTTCCGTGACATAAGCATTGCCCGGTCCGACAATCATGTCGGCGGCTTTAATTGTCTTTGTTCCAAATGCCGCCGCCGCCACCGCCTGCGCACCACCGATCTGGTGAAATTCGGTGACACCGGCTATGGTGCCGGCGTACAGAATCTCATCGGTGAGATTCGGAGAGAGGATAAAGACTTCGGAAACTCCAGCCACCTTCGCAGTGATAGCAGTCATGAGAGCAGTGGAGGTGAGAGGGAATCGGCCGGATGGAACATAACAGGCAACGCGCGATACGGGGCGGAAATTCAGTCCCGTATCAAACCTCTCGTATGACACATGAATCGGTCTTATCGCAGCCACAGTCGCTTCGGCAAAAGCTTGAATGCGCTGAGCAGCCAGATCGATTGTTTTTACAGTATCCTTCGGCAGTTGTGACACCAGTGCTTCGATGCCTTCCTGTTCCATGAACAAAGGCGGTGCAATCGTATCGCCGAACCGATTAGCCAGTTGTGCTATCGCGGCATCGCCTTCGCGGCGAACATGATTGATGATTTGCTCGACTTCCTGTGCAATATTGAGCGCGCCGAAGGCGCCGCTGTGCTTGGTGCTTGCCATCGGCGGACCACCGGAGGAAGCTCCGGTCAGAGGAGGTGGTGCCGGTATGGATTCGCTGTCAGAACCTGCGCCACTGGCCATTTTTTTCAGCCAGGCAATGGCATCGGCACCCTTGTAAAGCGGAATCATTTTCGGCGTCCCCCAAGCTCAAGCTCGATTTCTTTCCAATCAAGACCTTCATCTACAGCCAGCAAACTAACAAAATAGAGCAGGTCGGCAATTTCCCAGCGAAGGTTTTCGCGAGACTTAAACGATACCACCTCAAATGCCTCTTCCATAAGCTTTTTGGTCAGTTTATCGCGGTCTTGAAACAGTGTCGCCGAGTACGAGCCCTCAGGCGCAGTTTCTTTGCGCTGGCTAAGGGTTTCGAAGAGATCGGCAATGGCAAAACCGCGATGAGCGGCGGCGCTGCCAAAACAACTGTAAGACCCTGAATGGCAGGCACCTTGCGTTTGTTTCACCGTGAAAAGTATCGAGTCTCTGTCGCAATCGAGACGGCAAGCAATCAACTCCTGAACGCTTCCGGATGTCAATCCTTTCTCCCAGATTTCCTGGCGCGAACGGCTGAAATATACGCCCTTCCCTTCAGTGAGCGCACGTTTCAATGACTCTTTGTTGCCATAGGCCAGCATCAACACCTTTCCGCTGACATCTTGCACGACAATCGGCGCGAGGCCATTGCCGTCAAATTTCACTGCACCGACAACGCTTTCAGCCAGGTCAATCCGCCCTGTATAGAGCGCCATGCCCACCTGCACATCCAGTCCTAGTTTGGAAATTTCAATTACTTCATCAGTTGCTGCTATGCCACCGGCAACGGTGACAGGTCTTTTCAGGCGCTCTTTCGCTTCCTTAACGGCTTGCATATCGATGCCGCCCAAACCACCTTCATTTTCTACAAAAGTGGTGAGAAAAGATCCGCAGTATGGCGTCAGACGCTCCGCGCGCTCCCAGACGGTTTCGCCGGTGCTTTCGGTCCAACCTTTGTCGACAACTTTGCCGCCTCTTTGATCCAGTGCCACCATAACTCTTTCCTGGGGAAACTCGCTCAATATTTCAGGACAAGCAGCGGTTCCAAAAATCAGTGCTTTTGCACCAGCCTTCAAATATTCTCGCCCTGTCTCGGCATCACGAATGCCCCCTCCCACGCGTGCATCAGCAATTTTGCAAATGTCTCTTATCAAAGCGCGATTGTTGCCCTTTTCCATAGCTGCATCGAGATCGATTACGGCAATCTCGCCGAAGCGATTAAATTCGCGCGCCAGTTCGAGCGGCGAGCGCTCGCTTTCCAGCACAAACTCTTTTCCTTGTTTGAGCTGGACAGCTTTTCCGTTCATGATATCGATGCTGGGTATGATCATTTTTCACCAGTTTTGTAGTCTGTTTTTTCTCAATCTCTCACACTAATTCCGGCCTTCTTCACAGCCTGCTTTACGTCACCAATGCTGTATAACTTGTCGTGAAAAATGCTCGCTGCAAGTGCCGCATCGGCGCCTGCTTTTTGAAAAACTTCAACAAAACTCTCCGGATTTGCCGCACCACCGGAAGCAATTACAGGAATAGGCAAAGTTTCAGAAAACGCCTTTACCATCTCCAGATCAAATCCGTTTTGCATGCCGTCGCGATTCCAGGACGTCAGAAGTATTTCACCGGCGCCGCGCCTTGCGCACTCTTCAGCCCAGGCCAGGGCGTTTATCCCGGTCGACTCCCGTCCGCCTTTGATGAGAACCTCCCATTCTACTGAAGAACCATTTTCTCCATTTTCCTTTTTCCGCGCATCAATTGCCACCACGCAGCATTGAGAACCGAATTGAGTCGAGACTTCATTGATAAGCTCCGGTCTTTTTACGGCTGCCGTGTTCATTGAGACTTTGTCGGCGCCGGCGTTCAACAAATCTGTGACACTTTCTCTGGAGTTGACACCACCGCCCACGGTAAATGGAATTGAAAGAGTGTCGGCAACGCGCTCGACAAACTCCAACATGGCCGCACGTCCTTCAACCGAAGCAGTAATGTCGAGAAACATAAGTTCGTCGGCGCCCTGACTTTCATACATCAATCCCAGCTCGACCGGACAACCCATATCTCTCAGATTGGTGAAATTAACACCTTTAACGGTGCGTCCGTCCCGAACATCAAGGCAGGGAATAATCCGCTTGGTCAGCATTTGCCACCGCCTGTGATGCTCGCGATGCGCCCGTCTTCATCCGAGTTCTGAACGTTGCTCGAACCCTCGCCAGAGACACTATCAAGCCAACGGCTCAAAAGAGTTTGACCAAAGGGTCCGCTTTTTTCAGGGTGAAATTGAAAAGCACAAATATTGTCTCGGCGGACAGCTGCGCAGAAATCACCGAAATAATCTGCGACGTAGAGAATATCCTGGCTGTTGGCCGGCTGTGCCACAAAAGAATTGACGAAGTAAACATAGCCTGCCGGCCAGGGATTGTTAGTTGATTTTTGTATGTCAGCGCATTCGATTCGATTCCAACCTATCTGTGGAATCTTGCCTTGCTTGAGTTTAACCACCTTTCCGGAAAGAAGTCCCAGCCCTGCGCTGTCAGACTCTTCACCCCAGTCGAAAAGTATCTGCATGCCGACGCAAATTCCCAGATATGGAGTGCCCCCTTCCACAAGACGTTTTACCAGTTTGTCAAAGCCGTCTTTCTCCAAATTAGCCATGACGGCACCAAAATTTCCCACACCCGGCAAAATAAGAGGGCGAGAACCGTCGGGCGGATTGCTCGGATTGACGAGGTTGTAGGGGACAGCCAGCCGGTCGAGACAGCGCCTGACGCTGCCCAGATTTCCTCCTGCCACGTCGACCAGGTCGACTTCAGTTTTCATCGAGGACTCCTTTGGTGCTCAAATACTCATTGCCGGGCAATGGCGTGATTGCCTGCCTGAGCGCGCGAGCCAGCGCTTTAAAAGACGCTTCGACGACGTGGTGATCGTTGTCGCTTTCCAGCATTTTCACATGCAGGGTCGAACGCAATCCGTCGACAAATCCTTTGTAGAACTCGCGGAAAAGATTGGGGTCGAGATGTCCGACCTGGAAATTGCCAAACTGTAGTTTCCAGCTCAGATTGCGGCGTCCACAAATATCGATAGCGACAAGCACCAGGCTGCCATCCATCGGGTAAGTGAAACAGCCGGCACGCTCGATGCCTTTGAAGCCACCCAGCGCTTTGAAGATCGCCTCGCCCAAAACGATACCTGTATCTTCAATCAAGTGATGAGGATCGACTTCGATATCGCCTTTGGCGTCTATGACAAGACTAAATCTGCCGTGCACTGCAAACGCTTCCAGCATGTGCGAAAGAAAGGGCAGTGAGGTCTTGATGGAAACCTCACCAGGGTTATCGAGATCCACTCGAATGGAAATGTCCGTCTCTTTGGTTATGCGTGAAACGGACGCCGTGCGGCTCTTAGCTTTTACGGCGGTATTATCAACGTTTTGCTCGCTTTGTACAACGCTTTTCATATTTGAAACACCTTCTCCAGTTCGCTCATGTTGTTGATTATCAGCTGGGCTCCGGCGTCCTTGAGCACTTCATCGGAAGCTGATGTATTGATAGCGATGCGGTCGATACCTGCCGCCAAAGCTGCATGCATGTCATCCACAGAATTGCCGACATAGACACCGTATTTCAAATCAAAATCCTTCAAGTTGCGACTTAAATAATCCGGCGATGGTTTTGCACCTAATCCGGCAATATCATCAAGACAGTAGACGCGCTTGAACAATGGATTCAAGCGTTCTCCCCAAACAGGATCGTACTCTGGGCGAGTGCGCCCTGTCACTATAAAAATGGGAAAACGCCTGGCCAGCTTTTTTAGTGCTTCCACCTCCATAAGTAACTTCTCGGTTGAAGGCGCGAGGCTCAGATAAAGTTTTGTCGCCTCCGGAGAAAACTCTCTCATAGAGACTGTAACGCCGCGACGTTTGAGAAGTTCAATCGATGCCACCCAGTCGTCGTTAAAACCGCCTTCCTCGCGAAGTCTTCTCAATTCGTCCGGCTTCAGCGGTTTGCCTGAATATTTATCAACCATCTGTGCGACTGTTTCATCAAAGCTTGCGCTCGTATCGACAAGTGTGCCGTCCAGGTCGAAGATAATTCCATAGCTATTTTGAAACTTATCCAGAGCGGCGAAAAACTGCTCTTGCTCTTCGTCCGTACCTATAGAGATGCGAATGCGTCCCCACATCGGATCGAAGTCATCGCCAGGAAAAACCTGTTTGCTGCGATTGCGAACCAGCACTTTTTCCTGGCGGCAAAATTCAGTGAACTTTCCAGCCAGAATTCCCATAGAAAGCAAGACAGCATTCCCAGCCCCGCCGACGACCTCGAATTGCCGCTCTTCAAGCGCTTTTACGAGCCTTTGCTTGCGAGCGTTGACTGCGCTTACATAGGTTTTTACGTCTTCAGCCTGGTCGAGCAATTTCAAGGCACTCCAGATCGCCGCATTGTTGACGCTAAAAACAGGAGTGACGATTTTCAAATACTCAATCAATTGAGCTTGTCCGAACACGCAGCCTAAGCGCAGTCCTGCCATCGCCCAGGCTTTGGAAAAGGTTTTCAAAATCAGCAGGTTGTTGTATTTCTCGATGAGCGGCAACACCGTTGTCCCAGAAAATTCACCATAAGCTTCATCGATCACAATCAACGTATTCGGATACTTCTTGCACCAGCCCTCGATGACCTCGGCAGGAAGTTGAGCGCCGGTGGGATTTTCCGGTGTTGCAAAAAATGCCACTTTGGCACCATTCTGAAGCGCTTTCTCAATACCTTCAATGTCGAATTCGAGATTGGGCAACACGTCTACGCTGACCAGATTCGCACCTGCCAACTTGAGCGAGTGCGGAATCACTGCAAAACACGGCTTGGAAACAATAGCAGTATCTTCGCCCGGTTCTATAAAAGTATTGGCAACAACCATGATGCCTTCGTCACTGCCGTTTGTGAGAATGACATTTTCGCAAGCGATACCGTATGTCGCTGCCAATCTCGCTATAAGCACTGGGTATTCAGGATAGCTGCTCGCCCAGTCGGCCGGCATTCCTTGAGGGTAAGCATCTGGGTATCCTTCGGTGTTTTCGCAGAAGTCCAGGCGCGTATAGTCAAGTCTGCCACCGGGCGGGAGATCGTAAAAAGGCAATTCCAATACGACTCTTTTCGGCAAGATGCCGGTCGCCTTTTGTGTTGTCTTGTCTGACAGAACTTTCATTGATTCAACCTCTAGATTGACTCTTCATGGACGTCTCTGGCGATTGCCACTGTAGGGGCGACGCCATGCGTCGACCGGGCGATGCTATCGGGCGACGGAATCAGCTGCGACACATCAGCCGACGGCACGGCGACTTTGATTGCATAGCCGCTGCCCTTATACAGTTCTGAAACCGTTGGTGCTTTCATGCAAGGCAAAATCGCCACCAGCTTTTCAAAATTTTCACTGCTGACGTTCATCTCGAGTAGCACCTTTTCGTTTGCCATCAACGCGCTCTTCATGAGCATTACCAGCTCTTCTAGCTTCTTGCGTTTCACATCATTCTCCAGCGCCTTTCTATTGCAGAGAAAACGTGTGCTGGACCGAAGAAGCGTATCGACAATAACCAGGCGATTTTGCTTGATCGTTTCTCCCGTCGCCGTATTGTCGATAATCATGTCTGCATCTTCCGGAGGCAGCGCTTCTGTAGCACCGAAGGTTTGAACGTAATCGGCATTGAGATTTTGTTTTTGAATGTAATTCAAGGTCAGATTTCGGTATTCCGAAGCAATGACGAGCCGGCGCTCTTGCCTTGCGGCAATGGGCTCATTGGCAAGGTCTTCCGGCATGGCGGCGACGATGGATACAGGATCAAAGCCAAGATCCAACAACTCAACCACATCGGCCTCACGCTCGACAATCCAATCCAATCCGGAAAAACCGCAATCATGACGCCCGAGAGCAACCAGATCGGGAATGTTTTGAGCTTTGAGAAACTTAGCCACAACCCCGGTTTGAGATGTGCGGGGGCGGTAAGAACGTCCGCTTTTGGAAAAGCCGAGCCCGATTCTCTCCAGTAGGGCAACCACCTTTTCTTGAATTCGCCCGGACGGCAGAACCATTTTCAGCGCATCGAGATCTTCGGAAGAACACGTTTCTAAGGTGCCTTGGGCCTTCTTTTCCAATGATGGCGCTTCAACTATTTTTGTCATTTTTCCGTTTCCTAAATGGGCGCGAAGAGTATTTCAATCTGACGCTAACAAAAAAACCCGCCTTCTGAGCGGGTCTCAACAGTTCTTGCATGAATGCAAAGCTATTCTGTCTTAAGTGAGATTCCGCTCCCGTCTCAAAGTCGATGATGGTGATGATGCCCGTGGATGCGGGCAGCGGATTCAACATTCACTCTTGAGTTGAGCGGCATACTATGGATTTAAACTATCCCAGACGACAAATTACCCCTAGAGGTTAACAGGAGGGGTCCGCACTTGTCGAGGAGGCGCCAACATTTTGTTTACAATTACCCATGACAATCAAAAATTTGGCAGCCTGGCACCGCCAGAGTACACTTTTTCAAGCCCAGCGCTTGGGTTATAATGACCAGCAGGTAATCATTTCGGGATATTTAATGAAAAGGTCAACCAGAGCGGCGAAATTGCTTGGGAAGTTAGGTGGAGAAACCACGTCAGCCGCCCGGGCTATGGCGAGTCGGCTGAATGGGACGAAGGGGGGTCGGCCTAGAAGGAGGGTTGAAGAGTTGGTTGAAGAGATACCCCCTATCTTGGGACCGACACTGGAGCTAATCAACCAGATGGAGCGTGAAGGAATCATTCAAAAGCCAACCATTGGTGGCTCGGTTGCAATCATGTATTACGCACAACCGGTGAAAACAGATGATTTAGACATGTTCTGCCATATCCCGAATCAAGGATTTCTTATCGACCTGGGACCACTGTACAAACGGTTAGAGGAGCTAGGCTGCAAAATCAAAGATCTGTATGTTAACGTCAGGGGTGTTGATGTTCAGTTTCTGGTGCCAACAAATCAGCCCCTCGTTGAGGAAGCGTTAGAGAGTGCTGCATCCGTTACGATTGACAAAGTGAAGACTCACGTATTTGAGTATGAGTACTCACTTGCAGTAAAAGCCGAAGCTGGGAGAGCCAAGGATTGGGCACAAATAGCGGCAGCTGTAGAATCAGCTCCTCCGAACAAAGAGAAGCTAGATGCAATTTTGAGCAAGTATGGTCTCCTGGAGAAGTGGAGGCGAAAAATCGAAGAATGACCAATTATCAGCGATCGAACGAAGACATCTATAAGGCAAAAGCGGAGGCAAGAAAAAAACGTGCAGCAGAGCCATTTGAGAGGAAGCTTCTGGCATTAGTTCGCATGCAGATGATGGATTATTCGCTAGCTCGATCGGCTGGTCGAACCGCACGTAAGCCCTGGCACTCCGAGGACAAAGAGAGAACAAAGAAATATGCTGCCGCTCAGTTTTAGTGAGCCAAAAGACACCGAAATTTAGAAGGAAAAAAGAATGAAAGAGCATTTATTGGTAACTGCAATCGGCGAGGACAGACCCGGAATAGTTTCGCGCTTGGCCGAAGTAATCACTCGCCACGGCGCCAATCTCGAAGACAGCCGCATGACCGTTTTGGGTGGTGAGTTTGCCGCCATCGCGCTCGTGACGGTGACCGCAGCAAAATTGCCCGAGTTGCTCAAAGACCTGGAATCGCTGGCAAAGGAAAAAATATCAGTGGCGACCAGGAAAACCAAAGCACCGGACATATCGCGCTACAAAGGATACAGCACGTACCAAGTCAGCCTCACAGGAGCCGATCACGAAGGTATAGTGCACAAGATTTCGTCTTACTTGAAAAACCAAAACATCAACATCCAATCGATGGAAACCGAGTTGGTTCCTGCACCCGAAACAGGCACGCCCCTGTTTTGCATGAACGCAATCGTATCGGTTCCGCCGTCAATCATTTTCAAAAAACTGAATGATGAACTTTCCGCAATCGGCCAGGAAGAAGCCGTCGAGGTTGACGTCGCTGCCTATATCGAATGCGGGCAGGAAGTCGGCGTTTAGTTTGAAAACCGCAGATAATTGGTGCCTGAAACTATGGTCTCGGACCTATCCCACCGGCGAACATATTGACTGTCAAATCGCTCATCGGCTCATTCTTGAGGAACGAAGGATCGAGAATGTAGAGATTGCCGTTCTCGAAGCGCATATTCTTGGTGTTCCAGTCGATGCGAATACCAGCCTCTTTGAGCGCATCAGCATACGCGTAGTACTGCTGCCGCAATGACGCCATATCTGCGCCCTGGATTTCTCGCATAATCAACTGCATGCGCAGAGGGTCGCCATCTCCTATTTGCTGCATGCGCATTGCGGGCAATCCTTCTTCTGTTTTTCCATACTCAAGGATTTTGGGTGTCTTGATTCCAATTGAGTTCAATTTATCGAAAATGTCCTTCATCGCTTCCATGCTCCGGCCAGCATCTTTATACACCTTCGTGACGCTGCCATCGCCGTTTGAATAAACGCTGCCTTCATCTCCGGCGTCGATATAGCCGGACTTTTTGACCTTTAGAATCTTTTCTCCCGCTTCACCGGCGCCCGGTCTCTCCGCAGGTTCACTTAAGCGCGCTTCCCTTTTGCCTTCGACAATGTTTGCCTGTCTTACCGGAATCAGTCCGGTTCCGCCCGGAGAAGCCGTTGCATCAATGGGCGAAGGGGTGGAAGCAATCTTACTATCAACGCCACCATTGGGCTTCACTTCAGCGGTTTCAACTTTTGTAGCAAAAGGACTCTTCCCTTTCGCTTCGCCTTCGACTAGAGGACGAAAACGTGAGGGAGCCCTGGCACCAACAGCGCCACCGAGAAGCCCACCGAAGATGGCAAAGCCTGCCATATCTCCAGCAACCTCAGGCGCACTGGCCAAACCATTTCCGTGTGTTATCGAGTGGAGCTCTGCGTGGGCAAATCCTGCCGGCAGTCCGCTTATTGCACCGCCAAGAGCCCCCCTGGTAATGCGCCCGACCAGCGGAGTTTCCGACGTGATACTCAGTGCTTTGGTGGAAGAAATGCCTTTGCCGGCTACGTTGAGAACAGCAAATGTGCCTGCATCGGTAAAACCATTAGCCAGCCGTGAGACCCAGAATGGCTGGTTGTTTTCAACTGGCGTCAGGACAGACCCCATCAAGAAGCCGGTAGCACCGCCTTCCAGCGCCACAGCGCCGTAACCTGTGCCCAATCTGCTTCCTGCCGCTCCCCTCACCAGCGCTCTTGTACCCAAATAGGGCACCAGCATACCGACAGCTGCGCCGGCTTGCTGTGCAAACATTTCGCCACTGGTAGCAGGCTTGGCGATATCAACCAGATGCAATTGCGGTAATTCATGCCCAATCAGCTTGCCGCCCAACTGGGAGAGTCCGTTAATGGGACGTTGAATTGCGGAATCAAACGCGGCAGCGCTGAACTCGGCAACCAGGTCAGTGGTATTCGCTGACGTATCAGCGATTCTTCCAGGTGGAGTCATTGTTGTTTTGCGGAGGGTCGAAGTCCAGATCACCTTAACGGTTTTAGGCGCCGCTGTCATTGGGAGAAATACGAAGGACAAAAACATGTTCTGTAACACAGAAAACTTCTTCCAGAAGAGTTCACGCTGTGCGGGAAACAATTGTAGTCATCTCTCGGGTACACTCATCGGCTCGGCGGCCTTTACTGCCGCCCTGGCACAGGAGATATTCATATGCCAAATGCAACCGCTTCAACTAAAAGCATTCCGGAAAAACTTCAGATTAAATCGGGAAGATCGATCACCTTCGTCAACAAACCGGCAACCTATGACAAAACGATGGGTCGCTTACCGGAAGGTGTAGAAATCGCCGATAGCTCAAGCAAGAGCATCGATGTTATTCAGATCTTTGCCGATTCCAAACAACAACTTGAGAAAGAACTGCCCAAATGGAAAAAGGTCGTAGCGCCAAAAGGAATGATCTGGCTGACGTATCCCAAAGGCACATCAAAGATAAAGACAGACATCAATCGCGACATCATCGCAGCCTATGCGGAAACAATCGGGCTGGAAGGTGTAGCCATAGTGGCAATCGATGATGATTGGTCGGCTTTGCGCCTGAAAGTCGTCGACTAATGCAGTCGCTGTGTCCGAACTGTGGTAGAAAAGGATAGAATTCAAGGAATTCAATGAGCCAATACAACCCGTGAAAAACCTGCCGCTGAAAACCAAAGGACTGCTTCTTGTCACTGTTCCTTTGGTTTTTCAGATTGGTTTTGTGATCGTGCTGCTTTACTTCTTAAATCAGGCTGATCTAGAGTCGCAAAGGGAAATCCGCTCGAAAAACATCATCATTCATGCACAGTCGGTGCTGGCCAACATGTATCAGGCGGCCGTCTCGGTCATGCGTTTTCGCACAATCGGTGACCCGGGCGAAGGTGATGCAAGCGATTCATACATGACTCAGACAAAAACAGATTTGAAACAGTTGGAAGAAAGCCTGCAATACGAGCCTTCAGAGCGACCGGGATTTGAGCCAAATCGCGACATGATCCTGAAACAATTGAAAGGCTTGGCGTGGCGTAAAGGCGAAATAGAAAAAGGGCATCCCGATCCGCTCTCGCCTGCTGAGCGAATTGGTCATTATCGCGAGATGGGAGATATTGTCGAATACTTCCGGCAATTGGCTGACAGACAGAAGAAAAAGGCTGCTGTTCAACTTGAATTGTCACAAAAGACGCGAAACGCAGTGCAAATCGTTGTCATAACAATAGTGGCAGGCAATTTCATCGGAGGAATCGCATTTGCATTATTCTTCAGCAATGAGATTTTAAAGCGCATTGGAATTCTCAGCGAGAACGCTCAAAGACTGTCACGTTCTGAAGCGTTGATTCCAGAGCTTGACGGCAAGGACGAAGTTGCTGAATTGGACAAAGTGTTTCACACAATGGCCGGCAAATTGACCGAAGCGATGAGGAAGGAAAAAGCAGTAGTCGACAATGCACCCGACCTGATCTGTTCTCTTAGCGCTGATGGAAAGTTCTTGCGCGTAAATCCGGCAGTTGAAGCAGTTTTGGGCAAAACGTCCGAAAGTCTGATCGGAACAGCATCAAGCGAACTGATTAGTGATGGACTTTTGCAGGCATCATCAAAGGATGGAACCGAATTTCGCTTTGAGTCAAACTTGATGAATGGGGCCGCGCAAACGGAGTATTTCTCGTGGACCGGACAGTGGTCTGCCGAAGAACAAAGCTATTTCTGCATAGGAAGAAACATCACTGCTGAAAGACAGTTGGAACAGTTCAAACAAGAACTGATGGAGATGGTCAGCCACGATCTCAGAACGCCTCTCACTTCAATCAGAACAGGCATGGAGCTTGTGCTGGAAGGCAGTTATGGTGACCTCAACGACAAGATTACAAACAAACTGCAAAAGATGAACAGCAACATATCGAGCCTGGTCAAACTCGTTAATGATCTTCTTGATTTGCAGAAATCCGAAGCCGGTTGTTTGAGCATTATCAAGGAAGAAGCATCGGTCAGCGAAATCACCGGTGAATCTGTGCATGCAGTTCAAACCCTGGCCGATTTAAAGAAAATTTCGATCGTAACCAATGCCAATGTAGAAAGCGTAAATGCAGATGGAGAGCGCTTAAAACAGGTCCTCAGCAATTTTCTGGGCAATGCCGTGAAGTTTTCACCGGAAGGAAGCGAGATCAAAGTAGAAGTAAACGCTGTAAACAAAGAAGATTCGCAGATTGAGTTTAGAGTTTGCGATCGAGGGCGTGGAGTTCCTGCCCATATGGTTGAGACAATTTTTGAGCGGTTTCGCCAGATCGATCCAGGCGATGCGGCAGAAAGAAAAGGCACCGGGCTGGGTCTGGCTATCGCCAAGGCAATCGTGGTCGCTCATGAGGGAACCATCGGAGTGTCCCCAAATCAAAACGGCGGTAGTATTTTTTGGTTTAGAATACCAAGTTAGTTTTCAAAATCGTGCGTCGAACCAACCATGTGCTATGTCTTTCAAGCAATGACCAGAATTTTGATAGTTGAAGATGATTCTGATACGGCTGCAGAGATAGCCGAAGTACTTAGTTTGGAAAAGTACGAAACAGAGATAACCGCCGACGGCACGGCTGCAATTCAGTTGCTGGAAATAAGCCGTTTTGATCTCATAGTCCTGGACTGGGGATTGCGCGGGCAGAGCGGCTTGGAAGTAATTGAGAACTTCAGAAGAGCGGGCGGAGCAACCCCCATTTTGATGCTCACCGGACGTCAAAAGATCGAGGATAAAGAACAAAGCTTTGACGCCGGTGCCGACGACTATTTGACAAAACCATTTCACATCAAGGAATTACGTGCACGCGCAAAAGCTCTTCTCAGACGCGGTCGCGAGCTTGCGGATGAAAAAATAATCCACAGACACATCGTGTTTGATGTTCCGGCAATGCGCGTCTTCAATGGTGAGACTGAAATCGAATTGATGGCACGTGAGTATGCGCTGCTGGAACTTTTGATTAAAAACAAAGATCGGGTTTACACACTGGACATGCTGGTTTCAAGCGTCTGGGCGTCCGATGAAGATGTTACTTACGATGCGGTTCGTCAGTGCGTGGCAAGGGTGCGAAAGAAAATAGACCGCGAGGGTGAGCCTTCGATTATCACCACTCTGCCCGGCCGTGGCTACAAGATCGAAAAATAATTACCTTCGCCCTCCGCTCAGCGCAGATAGCTCATCCAGCTCATCCGCCATTATCACTGAGATTTCGTCCGCTTTGGTGTACCCTGTCGGCGCTGTCAGCATTGCTGTAGTAATGACGGCAGGTGTCGCCTTGTAGGTGTCGAGAAAAATAGACTGCTTATGGTTGGGATCTCTCACATCGCCGTAGTGTCTTACCACTTTTAATGGCGTGCCCAGTCCTGGCGGCAACCCGCATAATTTTGAATATTTGTCATTAGCAAAAGCCGGCAGTCTCAAATCATTGGTAGTCCAGAATTCGCTGGTATAGACTTGCTTTCCTTTGCCGTCGAAACCACCGCACCAATACTGAGTGGCTCTCAGATTGAGCACATTCCCGCTGCCGCCCTTCACCGGCTGACCCGGCACTGTGACAAATGAAAGCTTTGATCTGGCACCGCTTTCAGTCAGTTCGCAATAGATCGATCTCTGTGTGTTGAACGCACGCGTTGGCACGTTTTGCTGCATCAAAACCGTCATTTTTGCTGATACCAACTTGGCGCCGGACGCACCGGCGATGAATTGTACTCTTCCCCATCTCTGGCAGTATTGATCGAGATTCCAGGCTGCCGGAGTCGGACCGGCAGAAGCTGTAACCATCGAAGGTTGAATAATTGTCAAAGACAAAAGCAAAATGGCAAAAATCGTTTGAGAACGCTGCGCAAGATTCATCGCAATCACCAGCATGTATTTCATTTGAGATCTTACCCGCTGAGAAGAAGTGTCATTCAATCGCCGATGCCGGCAACTCTTCGAAACAAGCCTAAATTTCGAATAGCTTTATGTTGGGCGGATGGGCTTTTAGCCACTGCCTGTACTTCTCCAAATTTTTCATTACTTGAGAGCCCATCTCGCGGGAATTGCCTTCAAGAGTAGATTCCGTGCTGGGCGGCTTGATTGTCGCGCGAATGGTGCCGTCGGAGCCGAGAGTGACTCGCGTATTGATTTCGTCGCTGGGACGATCCGGAGCTGTTTCGCTATCTCTGGGGCGATCGGGTGCGGTTTCACTGTCTCTGGGTAGATCAGGCGCCGTTTCGCTATCTCTGGGGCGATCGGGTGCGGTTTCACTGTCTCTGGGTCGATCGGGCGCTGTTTCGCTGTCGCGTGGGCGATCGGGCGCTGTTTCGCTGTTCGGTTTTGCATTAGGTATGAGTTTTGGCCCCAACTCCTTTGTTTGCTCGGTTTTATCCTTCCCTGAATCATACATATCGACCAAGGGCAACTCCAACGCACTGGAATCATATCTCGTAGAAAAGGTTGCTGCTGGCGCCATGGCATACTGTTCCGATAGCCGACTGGACGATGCGTTGCTGTCAACCGGTGTTAATGGTACTTCCATAACTTCTCTGGACATGTTTACCTCCTGGCATTTTCACAAATGCTGCTAGTAACTGGTTATTCGCGGGACCTACAAACAATCTAAATTTCGCTTATGACGAGGCTATGACTTGTGGCTCGAAAGACTCCAAAACAGAAGAGAGTGGAACGGAGAACCAGAAATTACTCCCACTGCCTCCCTCACGCGGTCTGACGCCTATCCGTCCACCATGTGCGCGAACAAATGCTTTGGAAATTGAAAGACCTAAGCCGACGCCAGCCTCACTCGTGTGAGCATCACCCCTTTGATAGGGTTGAAAGATCCGCGCCCGATCATGTGCTGCAACGCCAGGACCTTCATCGGTGACGGAGATCTCCAGGTTGTTGCCTTTAATTCTTGCAACGACCAGAATCTCTGTGCTTTCGGGGGAAAACTTGATGGCATTCTGCAACAGATTTACGAGCACTCGTGTCAGTCGATCAAAATCGGCATCAATCGTCACGTTGATGCAGTCCTTTACTATTGAAATATTCTTTGCATGCGCACAATGGCGAACTGCATTGATGGAAGCATCTATCAACCGCATCGAATTGATGGATCTCGTGTTTAGACCCCTATCTGTTGTTTTGCTTTCATTTTCTTGCAGAAGCTCGTCCACCAGCCGATTGATTCTCGCCAATTCGGGAATCAACTGACCGAGACGGTCATTGAATATAGGGTCCGACTGTTTATAAACCCCGGAGCGAGTCAGATCCAAAAACATAGAAAGATTGGTAAGGGGGGCACGAAGATCGTGAGTGATCATAGAGATGAAATCTCCACGCATCGGATGCGGAAAAATCGTTTCCGGCATTATGGATACCTCGTATTCGACATGTTGTGTCTCGGGGACCAGTCCAAATTAGGACGCCGTTATGACGAGGCTATGACGAGACGATTGACGTCCAAAGATGGAAGCAACGTTGCGTTTAATCTCTGCTCGCAGTCGTATACAAAATTGCAAACTATTTCAGGTAGCCTATAGGTGCGAACATTGTTGTTTCTGTCTGCGTTTACGATTGAGCGGACTCTCTATGGCTAACGGCATCGATTCTGGCACAGCGGCTTCATTAGAACTGGCGCGCCTGGACAAAGAAATCTCCGAAAGAAGCATCCTTCGCAAAGCAATTGACTATGTGACGGAGCCTTACCATCAAGAAACCGCCGCCCGACAAAAGTTACTAGAAGCAGCCGTCGGGGGGGAGACGCTGCCGCCGCGGTTAAAGCCAGCCGGGACGCCAGCCAGGCTGAATTGGATGCATACAGCATCTCTTCCAGCGCAATTAAGACGCTTGGCACCTTTACCAGTGGGAAATTCGGCTTTGTTGCCACCGGCGCGGCATACGCGCTTGATGAAATTCGTCCGGGCAACGGTCACGAATGGGTGGATGGCACCCTCGGTCTCGCCAAAGGCATAGCCATGCGCCAGGTTCTGGGTCGTGTCGCGGGTGCCGGCGACACGGTGCCCATGATGTCGGTCAAATTTGGGATTGGCAGTCGTGTCATCGATTCGGCCCTGACTCGAAAGAATTACGTGGACGCCCAGGACAATCTGACTCTAGCTTCTTTCGGCAACGGACTGATCACGACGGGAAAGAACACCCTTAACCCAGTCGCCCTATCCGCAGATCTTGCGACAGCAGGACTGACAATGGGACTGGTGAAGACCGCGCCCAATCAACTAACGGGCAATACTTTCAGATCGATGACAACCATGAGTTTCGCAAACGGTTGGGCAAACGGTCTGGCGCAGGAAGCGCAAGCGGAAATACAGACAGGAAATTTCTCCGCCACGCGGTTGGCCACATACCCCCTTGCTTTCGGTTTAGCCAACTCACTGGCTGCAGCACCAGGCAACCAGCGCCGGTACACGGACAATCACGCATGGGAAAACGCAAGCGCGATCAGGGACAGAGAATACAGGCTGGTCGCCATCGATGCAGGCGACGTATCGCAAATTTTTCGCAGCGGAAAGAAGGGCGCCGAGGTCGCCATTAAGCCTGTGGGCCAACTATTGAAACATGGCGATGCGGAAACGGTTGTGGTACGCAGAGAGAATGTTCCGACAGATTGGATATCAGCGGCAGCGAATTTCGTCAGACTGAAATCTCCAGTCGGCCCATCAGGAGAACAGCTTCGCTTCATCAGCCGAAAAGGCGGCGATCCGAATGCACAGTGGGAAATGACCATAGATCGCGGCTCACGAACCTTTGCGGAATTGGCAAGGTCAACTTCAAGTTACTACCAGGGCAAGGAAGTGCTGCCGCATCTGAAGAACTTCCAGGAACCATTGCGAGGTTTTCTTGGAAGCGGTTCAGAGAGCGGCGCATTCAGAACAACCAACGGTGCGGTCCTGAAAACTGCGAGTTCACATGGCGCCGACAGAATTGCTGATTGGGGTAAGTTGCCACACGATGCAAAACTGATGTTCGGGCAGCTCCAACTGAACGAAGTTCCCACATTTGGACGGGGTAGTACTCATTCGCTAGGACTGCAAGAAGTGCTGAAGACTCCAGTCAAGGAATCTCAAGCTGCTGCACTGCGCGACCAAATGTCAAAAGACAAAGTCTCATTCCAAGACTACAACTTTCACTTGATGGGCGAGCAGGTCAGTTGGGCGGTGGATCAAGTCGGCATCAACGCATCAGGAAAAACAGTGATGCTGGATTATGGCGCACGGCATGCGTACTTTGGACATGAAGTCGTTCCGCCAAAACTTACGCCGACACAGTCGACCGATAAATAGAAGTGCTTTACTCGACAATATATAGATGAGGTGGATTACGGCGGCGAGAGAACCGGGGATCGGGCATATCGAGCGGCTGCAGGAGAAAATCTATTTCTTCTTGATTGACCGCAAGAGAAGCTGCCTGACCTTCAGTAAAGATTCCGCCGGCCAATCCCTTCTTATGCTCTTGCATGACAACAATGCGTTCTTCGACGCTGCCTCTGGCAATAAATTTGTAAACGAAGACAGGCTTGTCCTGCCCGATTCTATAAGCGCGATCGGTGGCTTGATCTTCGACCGCTGGGTTCCACCACGGATCATAGTGAATAACAGTATCGGCAGCAGTAAGGTTCAAACCTGTTCCGCCTGCCTTCAGACTGATCAGGAAAATAGGAACGTCTCCCTTTTGGAACTTGTTAATCACTCTTTGCCTGTCCTTCGTAACTCCGGTCAGCATCACATAATCGAGTTTTTCGCGCTGCAATTCCACTTCAATCAACTCGAGCATTTTGCGAAATTGAGAGAAAACAATTATTCGTCTTCCCTCTTCAACTAACTGAGGAAGCATATCCATTAAAGTGAGCAGCTTGGCGCTGTCAGTAATTCCTTCAGCCATCTTCAACTTGACCAGGCGCGGATCGCAGCAAGTCTGCCTGAGTTTCAGCAAAGCGTCGATAATCAAAATACGCATCCCTGGAATTCCCTTTTCGCGAATCTCCTCATTGACGCGCTTGTGCATCGCCAGGCGGACACTCTCATACAGGTCACGTTGCTCACCTATGAGTTCTATAGGATGGAGGATCAATGTTTTGGGCGGCAGTTCTTGAACAACTTCGCTCTTGGTCCGCCTGAGCATGAACGGACGGATACGCCGTTGCAGCATGCGTTTTCTTTCCTGATTGTCGTGCCGCTCAATTGGTTTTTGGAAAAAGTTGGCGAAACTCTTTCGATTGCCCAGCATGTTCGGCATCAAGAAATTGAACTGCGACCAGAGTTCTCGCAGATTGTTTTCAACTGGAGTGCCTGTGAAACAGAAACGCGCTTTGGAGCGCAGTTTTGATGCCGCCTTCGAAACAGCAGTGGTAGGGTTCTTGATATATTGGGATTCATCCAAAATAATCATAGACCAATCCGAAATGGCAAGAGACTCTACGTCTCTCAAGAGTAATGCATAACTTGTGATGACGATATCGGATTGAGGTATCTCCCGAAAACGCTCCATTCGCTCAGAACCTGTCAGGCGGAGAACTTTGAGTGTAGGAGTCAAACGCTCCGCTTCGTTCATCCAATTGGGGACAACGCTGGTCGGACAAACGACAAGCGTCGGCTGTGTCAACAGACCTTTCTGTTTGCGCAATAGAATGTGCGCCAGGCCTTGGACAGTTTTTCCCAAACCCATGTCGTCTGCAAGAATTCCGCCGGCATCCATATCACTCAAGAAGTTCAGCCATCCCAGCCCTTCCTTCTGATACTGGCGCAGCTCCGCACCAAAGTCTTCCGGCGTTTCAATCGGCTCGATACGGTCCAATTTCTCTAGATGCTTTGCTAACTTCTTGATGCGCTCGGTAGGCATTACTTTAATGTGGCTGAGGACGGACGGCAGTCTCTCTGCGTCGACGGCAACCTCTTTCATGTCGGCGTTGTACATCTCACGGATGAGATCTATGACGCTTTCCACTCGCTCGAATGGAAGGGCAATCAATCGCCCATCGTCCATTGGCGCATAGAAATATCCATTTATGTTGAGCGACTGAATATCGAGATCTTTGAGGTTGGTAGCGCCCGCTCGCTTGAGCGCACTAATAATGATTGGAAAGAGCGAAATGCGCTTGCCTTCGTGTGTTACACCCATTTCCAAGACGAACCACCAGGCAGTTTGCTCTTTTAGTTCAAACTCAAGCGCCTCCTCCGGTTTCACAACCCGATAGGTGAACGTGTCATCGACATCCACTTTCCATTCCGTCTTGAGCAGCCGCGGCAATTCGTTTTCAACAAAATGAAGCCAACGATAATCGTTATCGTCCTTCAGAATAAAACGCATTCTGGTGCTTTCGGAATGCATGGGCAACGGTTCGAATCCCAGGTCTTTCAGTCTTTGTGCGGCCTTTCTCTCGCTCACAAGGTCACGGCGATAGACGACTGAATTTGGTCCTTTTGCTTCTCTAAATTCGGAGTTTTTATCTCTCAGGTCGAATGTATGTCCATCATAGTCGAACGAAAGATCGACTACATTGATGCCCTTATTCGGCTCAAATCCGCGCCGCCAATAAAGCAATGCTTCATTGCCGATGGGAGTGATTGACTTGAATGAAATCTGAGGCGTAGGCTCATTCTTAACGACCTCCTCGTCAAGCATTGGACAGGGTAATTCAATTTCCGGAGGAAGGGCCAAGTCTTTAAGTTGATCATATACCTTGTCTGCAAACCCGGGCATCACGGGCGGTGCTATCAATAATTTAGCGATTGTTTCGACATCAGCCGGCAAATCCATAAATCCGAGATGATTCATGTATGTATCAACATAAGCCGGACAAGCACTCATCAACGGTACTATCGTGTCTCTATCTGCCACGATTGCAGGCACCTGCGAGCGGTCTCTGCGAAAGACCCACTTCACTTTTCCTTCCACTCTTGGACCTTTAGTCAAAGGAGAATTGGAAGCACTTCTGAAATAAGCTCGACCGGTGGCGACCAACTTATCGAGTAGCATCTTCACGAGTTCGCTGTCGCCGCTCAGAACATCGCCGAGATACGAAGAGCTGAGCGCTGCCAGAGCGAATTGCGCAATAGATTCGTCGTCTTTTGTCGCCCCCAGTTCAGGAGAAAGGTCTTCAAATGATGTTTCCACTACCTTCTGCAGCCCGGCGGAATTTTTTTTACCGACAAGATATGGAGTCAACACGATTGAAGGAATGTTGCCAAAACGTGATTTGTCGATGATGTAAATTACCGATTCAGCCGAAATTTTTTCCGCTCTCTCAGCATGCGCTGAGATGCTCCCCTTAATCTCATCGACCCAATGCTGCACGCTGCGCGGCAATTCGGTCGGTCCGGTCGAGACAAATTCAGTAAATCCATATATTGAACCAGCCTCTAAAATCAATGCGGCTGC
>JBGAVL010000051.1:12667-25618 GCA_044228145.1 Obscuribacteraceae bacterium (SeqCode) | reverse complement strand
TGACCACGCATCTCAACTACATAGTTCGCTACACCAAGCCACCTCTGGTTATTTGGGCACAGGCGTTCATATTCAGTTTGTTCGGTGTAAGCGAAATCGCGGCTCGCTCCTTCGGTGCGATTTGCGGTGCCATTCTCGTCGTTTTGACACAGGCTTTCGTCACACGCTACGTCAGTTTGAGAGCGGGCATTGTCGCGGCCTCTTCCCTCATTGCTGCACCTTTGTTCTTTGGAACGGCTCGAACCTGTATAACCGACATTCCTCTTTCACTGTTCCTCGCCGGCGCACTGATGGCTTTCTACGCTGCGTTTCGCGAAGCAAACTACAAACTTTTGTCCAGCATCGGATATGTTTTAATTGCTCTTGCCGTTATGACAAAAGGACCCGTAGCAGTCGTTCTGCCGGTCGCCATCTTGGGCGCGTTCTATCTCACAACCGGCGGACTGAAGCAAGCCTGGCAGCGTTTTTTCCCAATAGTGGGCGCACTGATTGTCGCGGTTTTGGCATTGCCATGGTTTGTGCTCGAAATTGCCGCTACCAAAGGCGAGTACTTTCAAGAATTTTTCGTGCGAGAAAATTTTCAGCGATTTACAAGCGAAGTTGATTCGCACAAAGGACCAATTTGGTATCACGTTGCGGCTGTGATGGGCGGTTATTTGCCGTTTTCGCTTTACCTGCCGCAAGCGGTTGTTGCCGTTATTTCCGGGCTCAAAGAAAAGCTAAAAGAGCCACTGGCATCAAAGTCAACTGTAAAAGAACGCGTGTTGGCAGTGCCGCAAAGGCTGAGCAATCTTGAATTGAGCGAATCCATTCAATACTTTTCGTTGCTCTGGTTGTTCATCACCGTTGCGTTTTTCAGCGCCAGTGTTTCGAAACTCATCCCTTACACTCTACCTGCATTTCCAGCGGCGGCAATCTTGTTTGCCCTGGAAATCGAGAACGCTATTCGAAAAACTCGCCCTTTGCGTCTGCTTGCGCCGATTGGCCTGACAGCAGTGATTTGTGCAGTGTGTATTTTCATTTCTCCCATGGTTTGCGCGAAAGTCCGCCATGTGCCGGGTGGTCTTCTGCCGCTGGTACAACCGGCATTTGTTTACACGACTCTGCTCATGACAGCTGCTCTGATTGCTGGTTGGCTCAACCGGCTAACAACGTCGATAGCAATTTTTATTGGAGCGCAGGTGTTGGTGTGCACACTTCTTGCTCCGCAATTGACAGTGTTTTTGTCGAAACATTGGGAAGGTCCGATTCCGGAAATGTCTCGCTATGTCGGGCAGTTCAAAGAGCCGGCCTTCGTCTTCGATATGCGCAAACCGGGTGTGCCGTTTTATGCCGACAGGCAGATGTCGCAAGCCTGGACCTGGGCTACTCTAACTTCCGAACTCGGACGCATGAAACGCGGCTATGTGATCACGCGTGCCCGCAACAAAGGACCGTTTCTGGAGATGCCAGGTTTTACCATTATCAAAGAAGAAGGGCTTTATCTGCTTCTGCGCTTCGACAATCAGTTCGAACCGAAAGAACCATATACACCAAGCCCCGGCATTCACAGCATGCAGCGCTAAAAGCAATTGGACGCAAGCATCGATAACGGTAATTGGTTAGAGCCTCCTGCTAAACCGCCATTCCGGCTGCATATCCGGAAGCCCATGCCCACTGGAAGTTGTAACCGCCCAATTGTCCTGTTACATCCACGACCTCGCCGATGAAATAAAGTCCCGACACCTTCTTCGCTTCCATTGTTTGCGACGACAATGCGTTGGTGTCGACACCGCCTCTGGTCACTTCGGCTTTCTTGTAGCCCACCGTTCCCTGTGGTGTGATCTGCCAATTCTCAAGTCTTTGAGCCAGGCTGCGCAACTTCACTTCTGAGAGTTCGGAGATATTTCCCTTGATGTTTTCCATTGTGCACAAAATTTCTGCCAGCCGGCGCGGAATAATTTCCGCAAGAATGTTTTTCACTTCTTTGTTGGATCCGTCTGAAAAACGGTCATTGAAATATGCAACCGGATCAACGTCCGGAGCGATATTGATGGAGATGGAGTTTCCCTTCTTCCAGTAGAGAGATGCTTGCAGGCTGGCAGGTCCGGATAATCCTGTATGAGTGAACAATATGTTTTCGCGGAAAGCAGCCTTGTTGACGGAAACTATCGAGTCGACCGAAACGCCCGTCAATTCTTTGAATTTGGATAGATCGGCTGAACTGAAATTGAAACCATCCAGTGCGGGCACGGTTTCCACTACCTGAATATCGAATTGCTGGGCTATGGAATAGCCGAAGCCGGTGGCGCCGATTTGCGGGATGGACAAGCCGCCCGTGGCGATGACCAGAGATTCGCAGGTGACCGACTCATTGTTGGTGTGAATGATGAATCCATCTTCCTGCCTCACTTCTTTGACGAGGCGACCCTTTAAGAATCTGACACTTTGGGATTCGCATTCGCTCACCAGCATGTCTACAATTTGCTGCGCCGAGCCGTCGCAGAATAATTGGCCAAGCTTCTTTTCGTGATAGTCGATGCGATGTTTCTCAACCATCTCGATGAAATCAGACGGCGAGTAGCGGGAAAGTGCCGACTTGGCAAAATGCGGATTTTCGGAAACATAATTGTCTGGACCGGCGTTTATGTTGGTGAAATTGCAGCGCCCGCCGCCGGATATGAGAATTTTTCTGCCAATTACTGTGGCATGATCGATGAGTGCAACGCTGCGCCCGCGCCGCCCCGCATGGATGGCGCACATCATCCCTGCTCCGCCGGCGCCAATTACAACCACATCGAACTTAAGCATCCAAAATCTCTTCTTGATCCCGAGCGATTATACTCTTCTGTTCTTGTGCCCTACCGTCAGGTCTTAAGAGGAATCGTCGTATGCCCGCAACCTTCGCCGGATTCAAGCGAAATTACTTTTCCGCTTCATCTCTTACAAGTCTTGTCTTCTTTGCATTCTCCGTGGTGCCAGCTTACGCGGTTCCTTTTGTCCATACAACGAATTCTGAAATGGAATCTGCGGAGTCCCAGCCAGGGCATTGCAACGCGAGAGGTCGCCTCTACGCGTTGTCCTTGGACCCAGGAAAAGATAAGGGCAAATTTGCCGACATAATCTACAAGAACGCATCGATATGTACCATGGATGCCGCCAGGCGCTGGTGCCAGTCGATTGTCATTCGAGAAGGAATGATCGTATACGTCGGTAGCGAGAAAATTGCCTCTATGTGGAAGGGGGAGGAAACTAGAGTTATTGACCTCAATGGCCGAATGATTTTGCCCGGTTTGCATGACACACATGTTCATTTGGCTGAGGGCGGTGTTGAGCTTGATCAGCTTAGTTTGGAAGGAGCAAGTGATGTACAGAAGGCAATGGAGAAGCTCAAGGAATACGCTGACAAAAATGCAGACAAGAAATGGATCTTGGGCGGAAATTGGGCGCTGACTCTGTTTCCCAACGCCAATCCTAAGAAGGAAACGCTCGATGCCGTAGTAAAAGACAGGCCTGTCTTTCTGATTTCAAACGACGGTCACTCGGCCTGGGCAAATTCCAAGGCCATTGAATTGTCCGGTCTGACCGCAAAAACACCGGATCCCCCTCTTGGAAGAATTGAAAGGGATGCAACGACTGGAGAACCGAGCGGGGCGTTTCGCGAGGCGGCGGTAGACCTGATCAGACGGAAGTCACCTGCGGTTACTAATGCGCAGATGCTTGCCGGCACAATCAACGCTGTGAAATATGCCAATTCATTTGGCATTACTTCAGTCACAGAGGCGAATGCCGGCGAAGACATTCTCAAAGCCTACAAAAAGCTGTGCGAGGATGGTTCTTTGACTTTGAAGGTAAGGGCTGCGTTAGAGACCGATCCGAAGGGGCGAGAAAATCAAGTTGATCGCGCAATCGCACTGCGAGCAAAGTATTCCGGCAAACGACTCAAAATTGGAGCAGCAAAATTCTTCGCTGACGGCGTTGTAGAAACCCACACAGCTGCTTTGCTTTCTCCTTATCTCGACAAGAAGGCAGAGACAGGAATCAGCAACTGGACGGATGAAAGATTCGCTCGCCTGGCGACTCTCTTCGACAAGGCAGGTTTCCAGGTCCATATCCATGCGATAGGGGACAAGGCTGTGCGGCAGGCTTTGAATTCGATCGAGGCGGCACGCAGTGCCAATGGCGATCTGGATCACCGTCATCATATTGCTCACTTGCAGTTGATTGACAAGGACGATATGCCGCGCTTTCGTAAGCTGGGAGTGACTGCAACCTTTCAACCGCTCTGGGCTTATCGAGATGTTTTTGTGAAAGACCTTACTGTGCCGGTGCTCGGTGATGAGCGCACAAACAGCACGTATCCGATCAACAGCCTGCTCAGGCAAGGGTGTGTGCTTTCGGCTGGCAGCGATTGGACGGTGAGTTCGCTGAATCCTTTGGACGCCATTGAGGTTGCGGTGACTCGAAAGGGCCTTTTCGACAAGCCCGAAGATAATAAGGACGAGCCTCTGAACCTTGATGAACGCGTTAATTTGATGGACATACTTGCTGCTTATACCTGCGGCGGCGCTTATGTCGATCATTCGGATCGCGAAACTGGGTCTTTGGAGCCTGGTAAGGCTGCTGATTTGATCGTTCTCGAGAAGAATCTGTTCGATATTCCGTACACAGACATTCACAAGGTCAAGGTTTTGCAGACCATGATTGACGGAGAAATCGTGTTCGACCGCGAGCGCCAAACGGTGGACTCGGAGGCATTCAAAAGATGATTTTGATAGCTTGTTAGATTTTCTGGACAAAAACTATCAAACGCCCAAAATGCCCTAAAATCAAGGCTCTGTAGACTTGTTAGGTAAGGTCGAGAAAATCTAACAAGCAGCTTGAAGCACGCTTGAGAGCCTGCAACCCTAGCCCTGTTAGGCTTTCGTTACTGCAGCCCTTCCGGATGCTCGACATTCGAGTTAGCTGTGTACGCGCAGCCCGCTGGTTTTCCAACGATCGGTACGGAGCCTATGAAAGGCATACCAGACATGTTCAACCACGGATTAATCGTGAATCGTGTTCTGATTTGATACTCGAAGATGTTGTTTTGCGTGTCGGCGGCAACACCCAATCCAGAATTTTTTGTTGAATAGGTTGTGTTGCCGGACGAAAGGCTAGTGCTTGCAATATACATGTCCGCGCCGCAGCCGTTGTAGCCGCCCATCGGTGTAATATTTGCAAACTTGCCAAAGCCGGAATTCTTCCACTTTTGAGTCTCTTGATCCATACCGGCCAGGGCATCTTGCCAGGTTGTCGAAGAGCCTGCGATGCTTGCCGCTTGTCGCGTGATCATCAGAACAGTCGCCGAACTGGTGGCGAAGCCGATCAGATTGATGAGCGGGAACAGAATTACCAGAAAGAAGATGAAAAGGACTGGAGCGAATTCAGCTATAGCGCCGCTTCCAGTGGAGCGACGTATCTTTCTTTGTGTTCGAACACGGTGACCCATAGCCATTCAAACCCCCCCGGTCGAATTGGGCAAGGAAACCCAATTATATTATTCCCTGTAAGATTAAGTTTGCTCTCCCCCATCCGAGTGACGACAAAAGGCAAAATATTGATGAATGACTGTCAGGACAAGCTTTCTGAAATTATCGGTAAGAAAGTAATGCGGGCGACAAGTAATCTGCATCAATTTGCTATCGAGTTTTCAGGTGACCAGTGTTTGATTCTCGATGCCGTTGCCGGAGCATCCGGACCAACAATTGAGCCGAGCCTGGCTGATGCGACAAGATTTCCCTCGTCTGGAGATGTTGTATGCGCTGTTGATTGGAGTTGGATTTCTGGCGGCGAGTTGAAAGACATTAAAGCTAGTAGCGATCAGGTGAAGCTGACTCTATCTCCACAAGGACCGTTGACGGTCTCAGTGGCAGTTTGGCAGGGTAAGCCGTTTCTGTCGTTTATGCCTTATAAGGCGCCGACAAAGTAAAAACCTACCTTCCGTTTTGCTAAAAGGATGCCCGATAAACTAAGCTGGGCAAGCTTTTTTGACCCTTTTTGCGTAGTTTCCGCACTTTTAGGCGTCAAAGTGTGGGAATAACCGGTGCCTGTTGGGATTTCCACCAATCGACCATTCGATTGGAAAGGTCTAATATTCGGACATCGAAAGGGAAACCCCAGTGCAGAACGGAGATTCGACCATGAATCCGACCACGATAAACACTAATGAGCAAGTTGCTGAATCCAAATCGAAAAGCGAAAGAAATCTTCGCCAAGCTCAATCAGCAGGCAGCGCCAAAGCAAGTCAAAACGCCACTCCCGTTTGCAAGAATGGAGTATGCATGGTCACCTGGAAGCCTACAAAACCGCAAGCTGCATAAGTCCAAATGCAAAGCGCAAAGATTCGCGCTATCTAGCTTCAACTACCGCTCGTTTCCGCGTCTTAGTCGAAACGGGCGTTTCTGTATTCTGAGCTTTTGCCTTCATTCTCTTCTCGAGTTGGGCAACCGAAAACGGATAAGGACACCATCCAGCACCGTTTACAGGGCAAGTGGCAAGCGCTGCACTGGAAACCTTTGCTCTGCTTCGTGCTTTCGTGCGCTTTGGAGCCGTCTTTGTGATCGGTTTTTTCATGCCGCCTCCTTCTGAGTCTATATTTGGTATACCACCAAATGTAGATTCGGCGCGCACCTCACTTTAATTTGCTGGAAAATTTCTGTGACTTTCGTGGTTTGAAATGTTCTAAAAGGTAGACTAATTCAATGTTCTCAGGTTCGATGCTTTGGCGAAAAATTTATCTTTCTCAGTGATGATTTCTTGCATTCGGCATCAAAAGCAAATCTGAATAGTGCTGGATTTTGCGCGAGAATTTCTACAATAAAAACGATCTGTCATTCATAAGGCAACATCCGCATTTTCAATGAAGTGTCTCAATGGAACCTGAGAATTCGATGATTTGCTTACGAAATTTCGTTCAATTTCAACCTCGTGAATGCTGCTACTGTGTATGTGCGTGTCGCGATGACCAATCGAGATCGCAAAATGCAAGAGTTCAATGCGGGGCAGTGCGTCGATGCAAAGCGAAGGTGGAGAAACGGGCAGGGGCGAGTCTATAGCCGATCCGTCACAGGCTGGTACGGGTGTCTCGGTCGACAATCAAACCAATACTCAGGTCGTGCATCTTGATGGTCGAGTCGAACTTAAGGACTCCTCCTCAATCGATTCCAGCCCGATATACAATCATGACCTCGCTCCTATTGCGGTCGCCAAACGCAACTGGTCGACCTATAACTATGCCGCGCTCTGGGTGAGCATGTCGGCATGCATTCCGACGTACATGCTCTCGTCCAGTTTGATCGCCAATGGAATGAATTGGTGGCAGGCGATTATCACGATCATGCTCGGTAACGTCATTGTTTTGGCTCCCATTCTGCTCAATTCGCACCCTGGCACCAAATACGGTATCCCTTTCCCTGTTTTTGCGCGTGCAGCCTATGGCACGATCGGTTCTAATTTGCCGGCATTGATGAGAGCTGTGGTGGCTTGCGGATGGTTTGGCATTCAAGCGTGGATTGGCGGTCAAGCTCTGCATGTGCTTTTCAAATCGGTTTTTCCAGGCTGGGAATCGGCACTGGGCGGTCCGATTGACGGACATCTACCGGGCGAATGGATAGGTTTTGTCCTTTTCTGGGGCTTGAATATTCTGATCATTTATCGAGGCATGGACCTGCTCAAAAAGGTTGAAGGACTGGCAGCTCCATTCGTGATGATTATGTGTTTTTGCCTGGTTGTCTGGGCTGTTTCAACTGCGCACGGATTTGGCGGCATGCTTGGCGATGGCGGCAAATTCCCGACCCTGTCGGCATTTCTGCCGGTTTTCATTCCCAATTTGACCGCCATGATCGGATTTTGGGCGACGCTCTCGCTCAACATGCCCGATTTCACTCGTTTTGGCAAAAGCCAGAAAGAGCAGACAATTGGTCAGGTTGTTGCTCTGCCCACGGCCATGACTCTTTTTGCTTCCATGGGAATTGTAATCACTTCCTGCGCGCTTGTTATCTACCCGGGAACTAGCGGTCAAGAACTCTGGGACCCGGTCAAGTTGATAGGTCACTTCTCGAATCCGTTGGTCGTTGCCGTGGCAATGTTTACCGTCGCAGTGGCGACCCTTGCTGTCAATATAGCCGCCAATGTTGTATCACCCGCCAATGATTTCGCCAACGCATTTCCTCGCTGGATCAGCTTCCGTACAGGAGGGCTAATCACAGGCATACTGGGGATTCTCATGTGTCCATGGAAGTTGATTGCCGATCCGTCTGGCTACATATATAAGTGGTTGATTGGATACTCCGGCGGACTGGGTGCAATAGGAGGCGTCTTGATTGTCGATTACTGGATTGTCCGCAAGCAAAAGCTCAACCTTGCAGACTTGTATCTGCTCCAGGGCGAATACACCTACAAGAATGGCTGGAATTGGAAAGCCGTCGCCGCGACATTTATAGGCTGTTTCTTTGCCTGGATTGGTGTATTTGTTGAGGAAATGAAGCCACTGTATGACTATGGCTGGTTTGTCGGCTTTGCGATGGCAGGAGTCAGCTATTTGTTAATGATGAAGAGTGCGACCGTTGCGAAGAGCGACCGGTAGCTCGAAATGCCTACCAGGGCAGGGTTATGGGCGGTTGAGATACGATTTTGGCAGCTTGTTAGATTTTCTCGATTTTGCCTAACAGAATTTTTGTTAGGTTTGGTCGAGAAAATCTAACAAGCTGCTTTGATCGTAAATCGGGGGTGCCCCACCCCCCCCGCCAATACGCGTGATGTCAGGTGCTTTGATGGCTGTGCACGCATTAATGAAACAGTCGGCAAACTGTTAGGCATCATACTTTTGCCAGCCGCCAAAGTTGTAACTTGGAATTGTTAGAGCACGGCTTACAGCCACAAAATTGGAGGAGGGGCGATTCATTTCGCTTCGGTTTTCAGATGAAAGAATTTCGTATCAAGCAGAAGATAGTCGACAGAAAAAACTGGTTGGGAGCCCTTTTTATGTGGATCATCAACGAGATAGTCTTGCGTTTCAAATTTCGCCGAATCGAAGTTTATGGAAGGGAAAACGTCCCGACCACCGATCCATTTATCTTAGTAAGCAATCATTCCTCGCGATTCGACGGTCTTATGGTTTTGCGAGCTCTCAGAAGAAAGGCCAATTACATGGTTTCTCCAGCAGAATTAAAAGGCTATCAAGGACTTACTCTTCCCTGGGTTGGCGCATTTCCTGCTGATCCCAGACATGATTTGATTGGCTTTGTGGAAAATGGTTTTCGCAAGGGCGAAGGATTGGTTGTCTTTCCGGAAGGAACAGTTTTTTACGATGGACTATTGCATCCATTTAAGTTGGGCGCCGCTCGAATCGCTCTTGCTGCCCAGCGTGACGGCATTGCGGTAAAAGTAATTCCTGCTTCGATTGTGTACGATTGGGAGGCTCCTCGCGTCGCGAAAATAGTCTTCGGACAGCCAGTAGATCTTTCCAGCTACTCAGAACGCTTTGAAAAGGATCCGCCTGCGGTTACGAAAAACCTCACCGAAAGCTTATTTCGCGAAGTGTCGGCATTAAAGTCAGAGCTTTCCGGAATGCCGAACGAATGTTTGAGCAATCAAGAAAAACCGAACAGATGCTGGGCGCAAAAAATTGATCGAGTGGCATGACGCACCCTGTCGGGATAATAGCTAAGACTTGGTTCCCGCCTTGGTGGCCACCAGAAGCTCGCCGGCAAGCCAGAGTTTGACCAGATTGTCGAGAATGTTTTCTACCCGCACGGCCCCTTTCAAAATCGGATAATCTCTCGATTCGACGACCGGCAGTTTTTTTAAGCCGTGTTCGCGCATGGTCGAAAGTGCAAGACTGGTGCTTTCGCCTTCCGAAATGAAAATAGGCTCAGGCACCATGATATCTCTGACGCATACGCGCAGGCTGCGATCTTGAACAGCCAGCTCAATGGCGCGGAAAAGATCGGAGCGCGAAACGATGCCGACAAGTATGTCATTGTCGTTCACGACACAAAGAAAGTCCAGCTTATGAATATTGATCAATTCAATTGCAGATTCCACCGGGTCAGTCGGTTTTAGAGGCGGATGAGTCAATGGCTCAATGAGCACAGACAGAGGAATCGCCTCGAGAATTTCTTTGGCTTCCGGCAAGTTTTTCCATATATTGGTCCGCCGCTTCATCGCGTTTGCCACGGCGTCGCGCAAGGGCGCAAGGCAGGAAGATATCTGCGTAAATACATTGCGTCCCAGAACCGTCACTTCAACATTCGAGCGCGCTCTTATTGAGGCACTGCGTGCACCGCTATCTAGCAAAGCTCCTTCGCCGAAGAAATCGCCCGGACCGAGGATCGCCAGGATTTCCTCGCCGTCATTGGCTAGATTGCCTTTGACGACTTCTACTTGACCTTGCTGAATGACGTAAAATTCCGTAGCCGGATCGCCTTCATGGAAAATGTAGTCGCCGGTCGGATGATACGCGCGTCCGACCCGTCTTGAGCGGTCGGCTTTCATGTGCGCAAGCGTGCGCGGAAAAACCAGGTCGCACATCCATTCAATGCCTACCTTAATTTTCTGAGTAAAAGAAGGCAATTTCATCAGATATACGCCGCGCCACACGAACCAGGCCGGCATGCCGCTGACGCGCAGTCCCATCATCTCTGCGATGGCGTTTCGTCCTCCGATCGAGCACATCGAACCCATCATTTTGTACGAAAACGGTAGTGTCTGCTCGCCCTTCAAACGGCGAATGATATTGAGTGCAACTTGTGTTCCTTGCCTTTCGGCAATCTGTGCAACCGGTGGGCATAACTTTCCATCAACGGCGTTCATCACCGCTGCACAATCGCCGATCGCCCAGGTATGCGGATAGCCTGGCAGACTCATATCAGCTTCCGTCTTCAGTCTGCCGCGTTCTTTAGGTAGATCAATTCGATTGATAACCGGAAGAGTGGTTGTACCGATGGTGCAGACAATTGTTGCCGCTTCCAGCATTGTTCCATCTTTCAGAATCACCCCGTCCGGAGTAGCCGCAGCAGCCATCGCGTTTAAAACCATCGAAACGCCGGACTCTTGCATTTTTCGCTCAGCGAACGTTCTCAAAGAAAGGGTTACTTCAGGCAAAATGTGCTCGCCCGAGTGCACTATTGTGACGCTAATATCTTTCTCGCTAATTGTCGAGAAAAACTTGCGGCTCTTTCTGACCAGGTCGTTGATTTCGCCGGCTACTTCAACTCCGGAGAAGCCTCCACCGACGACAATGAATGACAGATAAAAGCGTTTCATCACTTCGTCTTCACAGACTTCTGCCTTTTCCAGCATCTCCATTATGTGAGCCTGCAGCGCCAGGGCGTCACCTACCGTTTTCAACCCAAAGGCGTGATCGTCCATGCCCGGCACAAGGGCAAGATTGGCTGTGTTCCCGCAGCTGATGACAACGTGATCGTATTCCATCTGCCGCCGCTTGCCGTCATAGCCCTCGTACTCGATGAGCTTTCCGACTATATCAATGGACAGGACATCCTCGGTACGGCACTTTACACCATGCAAAAGCTGCCTCAGGGGCGCTGCCACATCTTTTGGCTGTACCGCGGCACTTGCCACCTCGGCAAGCAGCGGGTGGAAAACCATGTGGTTCTCGCGGTTGAACAGTATGATTTCGTACTCGCCCAAAGACAGGTGCTTCGTCAATGTCTGCGCGCACTTGACTCCGGCGAAGCCGCCGCCCAAAATCAGTATTCGTTTGCGGGTTCTTTCTTGCGTCATACCTGCGATTTGAATTGATTTGATTGGATGTGCCGTTATCCGCTTGGAAGCGGTTGCAAAAACCAATGCTGCCAGAACCAGGGACGCCAACGAGATACGCGATGATTATATATGGAATATGCCGTTATTTCTCTTCCAAGAAGCCGCTTTCGCCCCTGGTGTAGTTGAGAACCGCCGCCATCTTGGACATATCGCTCAAAATTCGTCTTTCTTTGACGCCGGTTGTGTTTTGCCGGATGTCGGCAATCAAGTCGCTGTTCTTGATGGCGCTGTCCACGGAAAATTCGCTGACTGCCAGATGACCACCCTCGAGGAATTTGAAGTGGCGCCTGGCGATTCCGTCTTTCGGGCGCAAGTCAGGCGGGTTCAGCTTGCGGTCGCCGGCAACGAATTCAAAGCCGGCAGCCAGTTGAATCGTCTTCATCTCGGTGCCCGGTGGTTGTACTTGAGCGCAGACGCTCTTGCCCAACCCGTCTAAATTTTGCACCCTCAATATGCCGTTGTTGAAAGTGACCACACAATCGCCATCGGATGCAATTGAAACTTTGCCGTAGGGAATCGTCACGATGGCAAGATTGGACGGGCGTTTGACCGTGACCAGAATATCGCCTTTGTTCAAAGTGACTGAGTAGACGGAAGTTTTGTCGTACTCGGCGGCCGGGCGCGAGCGCACTAAAATCCATTCGGCCGAACCTTTCAGTTCGTCGTCTCTGGGAAACTGGCTGTTGGGGATTTGCTGAATCCCGGACAGTGCCCAGAGCGAAGGAACGCTCAACTGAACATTCGGGCTGGTAACATCCGTCGGCACAAAAACCGGCACTTTCGGATTGAAAGGACTGGGCGGTATGTGCGGTATCACCGGTGGTGTCATGCCGTACGGACCGCCGATGGCAGCCAATTGCGGCGATGATGCTGCCAAAGCAAAGCAGCCGATTGCGATGGACGCCATTACGACAGTTGATAGAGTTATTCTGCCGTCGGTTGTTCGCTTGTTGCCAGACATGATGCCTCAGATGCAATAACTCAACTGGAAGTATGACTTATTGACTTCTGAAACACAGTCGTATCCCAGTCCTTGCATTTACAAGGAGCTGAAGCGAGTGACTGTTTAGCCTAAGGACAACGAGAATAAAGAGGATGCTGAAGCGAGTGAACTGTCGAGATGGGTAGAGGACCCTGAATTAC
>JBGAVL010000051.1:0-12657 GCA_044228145.1 Obscuribacteraceae bacterium (SeqCode) | reverse complement strand
CGGCTATTTGAATGGTCTATCGAAATTTGATTTTCTCCTTTGCGCCAACAAAATTGAAATTGCAATTAAGCGGTCGCCGCCAGGCGGCATTTCAAATCCTGCATGAATACTTGTCCGAGCAATGTATCGATGCGTGCAATTTCGTAAATCACCGAGCATTTGCCCGGAGTCTCCAATTGATCGAGCCGTAAGACAATGCTCTCTTCTCCATAAGAGTTGCAGTTATCTTGAGAAGCCTGAGTGTATCTCTCTTGTTTCATGGAAGCTTCCCCCATCGAAATTTAGTGATGCAAGCCGCCAGCCGCCACGAGGAGAACTGTGGCAGCAAATAAAAATCTTGACATCCCCATGTTAGGTTTTCAACACCTCGAATGCAAGGGGTAAACATTTAAGATAAACTTTGGAGAAATGGGCTTGCCATCTCTCTTTGCTTGATGGGAAACACTTTTCAGTTTCGCCTCAGAAAGCGGATGAAAAACGATTCAAGGGGGGACTTTCCCCCTGCTATGGAAAACGGTAAAAACTCGACATTTTTTCTCGTCGATTTTTCGTTCAAAACCAGTATTGAACGAACGTTCAGCGAATCAAAGAAAAGGAAAAAAAGTGGCGTCAGAAATACAACAAGTAAACGACTTTGAGAAGCTTGGTGTTTTCTATTTGGGAAAACCATACGACCTGGAAAGCGAAAAAGAACAACCCGGCTACGTCCTTTACGAATCGCGCCATCTGACCACGCACGCTGTAGTTGTCGGTATGACCGGTTCCGGAAAAACAGGACTGTGCATTGATTTGATCGAAGAAGCTGCAATCGATAGCATCCCTGTCCTGGCGATCGATCCCAAAGGTGATATCTCAAATCTCTTGCTCACTTTTGAAAACCTTTCTCCGCAAGAGTTTCAGCCCTGGGTGAGCGCAGAAGAAGCAGCATTGAACGGCCAATCGGTCGACGAATTTGCCGCCGCGCAATCGAAACTCTGGCTTGATGGAGTAACTTCGTACGGACAAGATATAAATAGAATCAAAAGGCTGAAAGAAAGCGCCGATTTTTCTATCTACACACCATTCAGCACGGCTGGAATTCAGCTCTCAGTCTTGAAGTCATTTTCCTGCCCGCCCGCTGAAGTTTTGACAGATGGAGAAAGCCTGCGCGAGCGCGTCAATGTGTCCACACAAAGCCTGCTCAGTCTGGCCGGCGTGACGTCGGATCCACTGCGCGGACGAGAAAGCATTTTTCTTGGCAGTATTATTCAAAACGCCTGGCAAAACGGTCAGGATTTGTCACTGATCGATCTTGTGCGTTTAATTCAAACGCCACCCTTCACCCAGGTGGGCGCACTGGATCTGGAATCGTTTTTTCCCAAGAAAGAACGCTTCGAACTGGCTATGGCGGTAAACAATCTTATTGCTGCACCGGGGTTCGAAACCTGGATGCAGGGCGAATCGCTCGATGTAGGCAAACTCCTCTACACAGACTCAGGTAAGCCCAGAGTTTCAATCATGTCGATTGCGCACCTGGAAGACAACGAGCGAATGTTTTTCGTCGCCCTCTTTCTCAATCAGGTGATTTCCTGGATGCGTGGTCAGGCGGGCACTTCAAGTTTGCGCGCCATAATTTATATGGATGAGATTTTTGGCTATTTCCCACCTGTCGCCAATCCACCCAGCAAACAGCCACTTTTGACATTGCTGAAACAAGCAAGAGCCTATGGGCTGGGCGTAGTACTGGCGACGCAAAACCCTGTCGATCTCGACTACAAAGGACTGGCGAATTGCGGCACATGGTTCGTCGGTCGCCTGCAGACCGAGCGCGACAAAATGCGCCTGCTCGATGGACTCGAGGGCGTTGCCACAGAGAAGGGTTCCAGCTTCGACCGCCAGACTCTGGACAAGATGCTGGCGTCCTTGAAGAAACGCACTTTTCTCCTGCACAACACGCAAGGCGAAGGACTGGGCGCGTTCAAAACTCGCTTCAGCCTGTCGTACCTGCGCGGTCCTCTGGCGCGAAATCAAATAAAAACTTTGATGGACGCAAAGAAGAAAGCTGTGTCCGCGAAATCCGCCACCTCACTGGCGCCGTCTGCGGGTCATGCCGGTGGACCTGCAGCCGCCGGAGTTTCTCCTACCGCATCTGTAACAACTTCCAATGCGGCGCCGATTTTGCCGCCCGACGTTTCTCAATATGCATTGCCGATCAAAAGCACTGTGGTCGTCAGCAAAGTCATTTACGCCCCCTGCATACTTGCAGTCAGCCAGGTTCGTTTTGTAGATACAAAGTCAAAACTCGATCACTGCGTTTCCCGCACCTGGGTATTGCCGGTTCGCGAAGATCCTGTTTTTGTCATGATGGACGACGGCACTGAAGAAAAAATCAAAGTCACTGATCTGGAATCAAAACCAATCGCTCAGGCGGAATTCATTCGTCCACCAGAGTGGGTTTTTCAGGCGAAACAATACAAGGTCTGGACGAAGAAGTTTCAAGATTGGCTGGTACAAAAAGAAAAACACTTTGTTTTGTCGTGTCCCGCGCTAAAACTTTCATCGCTCAAAGACGAATCGGAAAGAGATTTCCGGATTCGTGTGCGTGAGAAAGCAAAAGAACAAAGGGATGCGGAGATCGATAAACTGAAAGTTAAGTATCAGGAGAAACTTTCGACGCTGGAAAGCAAAATTCGCCTGGCCGAGCAAGCCGTCGAACGCGAACAAGAGCAAGTTAAGGCGCAGGATATGCAGACTGCAATCTCCGTTGGAGCGACCGTTCTTGGAGCTTTCCTGGGACGGCGCAGAGCTTCGTCTAGCACTCTCGGCAGAGCAACGACTGCGGCAAGAGCAGCCAATCGTTCTGCTTCGAGCCGAGCTGATGTGGAGCGCGCTAATGAAAATCTCGAGGCGCTCAATCAAAAAATGAGCGATCTTGAGCAGCAGTTTCAATCTGAAGTTGTAGGCATCCAGAGAGAACTTGATAAAGCTGCAGAATCTGTCGAAGTCGTTAACATCGCAGCGAAAAAGACAAATATTAGCGTTGATGTTTTCTCATTCGCCTGGGCGCCGTATCAGGTTTCTGACGGCAAGTACATTCCTCTCTGGCGCTCATGATTAATGTCCATAAACAGAAAGGGCACTCACGAGAGTCAATCAATATGGCTATCATTTGAAAGCAGCGCATTCTTCGCTCGTATATGATGAGAGAGATGATTGAAGACATCCTGGATAAAGCAGATGCATGCAAGCTCAATTGGATAACCCGAATGTTTCGTTTGATCGACGCGCCTACGTCCTAGTTGCGTCGCTTTCAATATTTGCTTCTTTCCTATTTCTCGCCTCAATAGTTTTTGCAGATGTTATGCAGATTTATTTTGTGATGTCGCATGCTGCAAAGGAGGTGGTGTTAGCAAATGTCAAACTTGCCAAACAGGTCTGTTTTGAGGCCTGCCGTCAGGTTTTTCTCATACAAATGTTGTCTCTAGGTCCCTCTGCTGCTGTAATTTCGGCGCTTGTAAGTTGCTTATGGTTGCGATCGTTCTCCAAAAAATATTGCTTTCCCACCAAGCGCGAGATTCTGTTTTGCATATTGCCCTCTCCGTTAATCGCCCTGGCGGTTTTCTTTTGGAACCCGCATGTAGACTTTCAACTTCCATTCGATCCGTCGTACTGGCGTTCTGCCAACGCTGAAGAACGTGGACGGCTAGCGTCGTGGCTAATGAGATCCTTTAAGTACCAAAACTTGGATGCAAATGCTCTCCAATCATCGCTTGGTGAGCCGGATTTCAAAAGAATAAATTCGGATAGGTCGGGATATCTTGGTTATAAAACCGGCGGTGTCTTCATGCTTCAAAACTGTATTTTCTTTTACTTTGACAGAAACGGAAGAGTTCACTCTTGCCAAACTGGTGGCGAGCGTACTCTTGATTCATTAATCTACGACTAATCAATGTTGCCCGGCCATTGGGTTTCTGATGTTACGCCAGCTATTGGTGCTCAATTGAATGAGCGAAACAATCACCTGTTTTCATCCAACCAGCTTTTTGCAGCTTGCCGGACTCCCGGATAGGCCTCAAGGTGCTTGCTGAGGATGTCATAAGCACGTTGATAGTTTTCTCTGGCTTCTTTCTTGTTACCTGCCTGTGAGGCCCCATATCCGATATTGGCCATGTCCTTAGTCGCTTCTATGCTTTCAGGTCCTTGAGCCTTCAAGTAAAGGTCTCGTGCCGACCTGAAGAAGGGCATCGCTTGATCCCAATGGTCTTCGGTGGTCAGGATATATCCGACTACGTGAACATTGCGTGCTGTTCCCAGCTCACTGCCGCCTGCCATCTGCTTTAATAGAGCTTCTGCTTCGCCATGCTTGCCTTGCATTGCCAGTGATCGAGCTAGAGGAAACAAAGTCAGGTTGACGTACTTTGGATTCGCTTCGGCAACTCCTTTGAGCATGTTCTCCGCCATTTTATATTTCTGATTTCGATAGACAGTTTCGGCTGCCTGGACCGTTTTCACTGCATCAGCCACTTCCGCATCTGGCATCAAAAAAGCAATCACGGGATCGGGCAAGGTCAATTGTCCAATCATCTGTGCGGACTTCAACGGCTCGGAAGCGATAATCATCTTGGTGAGAACGATCACGGAGATTGGCATCAGCATGAGAAAAAACAGAGTCAAGTTGAGAAGCTTGCGCGCACTCATTGGTACACTTACTCGTCTGCCTTTGAGAAAACCTTCAAGCGCCGCTCTGAATTCAGACATCGATTGAAAGCGATCAGATGGTTTTTTCTCCAGGGCGCTAAGGACAATCCTCTGCATATTTGACGGCACCTTCAGCTCATCTGCGAATGTACTTGGCTTGTCTTCTACATGTTTGTGTATTGTGTCGGCGTAGCTCTTTCCGACAAACGGAGCTTTCCCGCTCAAAGCCTCGTACATCACACAACCCAGCGAATAGATGTCAGAACGCGCGTCACATGTTTCGCCCAGGCACTGTTCTGGACTCATGTAGAGTGGACTTCCCATTAGTTGTCCTGTTTTGGTCAATGCCAAATTTTCGTCATCTGCAGTTTGCCATTTGGCAATGCCGAAATCGACAATCCTTACTGCAGGCGGTGTACCAGGTTTGTGCGCTACCATAATGTTGCTTGGCTTGATGTCTCGGTGAACAACGCCAATGGCGTGTGCATACTGCAACGCATCTGCTACCTGGCGGCAGACCTCTGCGACAAAGTCGGGGTTAAGTTTTTTTGTCCTGGAGATAATGGAGCTGAGAGCTTCCCCTTCGAAGTATTCCATCACGATGTAGGGACCATGCTCTTGCGATAAATCAAAATCCATCACTCGAATGATGAGCGGGTGATTCAGTTTGGCCAGAACGCGTGCTTCCTGTTGAAACCTCATCCAGCGTTCCGGTTGGAGGTTCTGATTGGGCGCAAGAAACTTGATGGCGACGTCCTTTTTTGTGAAAATCTGTTCGGCGAGATAGACATCACCCATGCCTCCTTTGCCAAGTTTTGACTTTATACGAAACTTGTCGGCAACAATTTCGCCGGACCGGATCTCTTGAGCTTTTGGAGTTCCGCTTGCCTTGGACTGCTGCTGCTGCTGCTGCGCCGTATCCGTTTCGCCTAGCCGCCTCGTTTCGTCTTCGCCTGAAGTCGATTCAAGATCGTTCGGCGAAATTATGTCATCAGCGATCAGTTCGGTGCCTTTGTCTTTTACAGCTGGCTTTTCCTCAAACTCCATGATCTGAAGACTAGCCGGCCATTGCGTTTCTGAAATCGCGCGAGAATTTCTCGATGGTTTGATGCCTTTTGTCGGGGGATTTCTCCAGAGCTTTTAGTACAACCGCATCGACATATTGCGGCAGTCGCACGCCCGGTGTCACCGTAGATGGTGGCAGCGGTTTTTTGGCTAAATGCTTCTGACGAATCTCAACACCGTTTGCGCCGTCGAAAGGTGCAACGCCGGTCAGTGCTTCGTAGAGAATGCACCCAAGTGAATAGATGTCGGAGCGATCATCGAGCGCTTCGCCTGTCATTTGCTCCGGACTCGCATAAAGAACGCCCTTGGCTGCATCGCCAAAATAATCCAACTCGGGCGGCTCTTCTTGCTTGACACCCAGTGACTGCGATCGCGAGAAATCAATCAAGGTGACTATGTCTGCGCTGCCTGTAGGGGTGAGCATCAGATGGTGAGGATAGACTGCACCATGGATTTTCATAAGCTGGTGAACAGCCGAAAGGGCGTCGCAAATTTGCGAAAGCAGCACGCCCATTCGTTTTGGATCAACCTTCTTATCTTGCTTCATGACGTCGCCCAGGCTCATGCCCTCAATGTATTTGAGCGCCATGAATTGCGTGCCTTCTTTTGTGACTCCGAAATCGTGAATACTGATGATGTGCGGATGGCTTAGCGAACTGAGCAAATATCCTTCGTTTTGAAATCTAGTGTTGATGCCTTTGTCCGCCTTATGTTCGGCGTGCAAAACTTTGAAGGCGACCACCCGGTTGGCCTGCATGTCGCGGGCTTTGTATACGGCACAGTGTCGGCCGTTCTTTGGCGGAGCCAGAATTGTATATTTATCGGCAACTGTTTGACCGACTGAATAGCCGCTTTGGGCGACTTTGGCGCCAACGGCTAAAGGTGACGACAGGGTGCCGCCGTCAAACGGACAATAGTCAAGCCCCTCGCCGTACAGGCGATCGCAATTCGGGCATTTCTTTTCCTGACTCTGTTCGACTGACAAGACGAATCAACCTCTAGCCGATCTTCTATTTTGGAAGACAGATCACTAAATGAATTCCCCGAATTGGAAGTTTTAATCTAAACAGGTATAGAAAATTAGGGTTAGAGGGATTCGAACCCTCTTCTCCAGCTTGAGAGGCCGGCGTCCTTCCGGGTAGACGATAACCCCGTTGAGTCCTGACGGTTCAGTCTGCACAAGCTTATTCAGCCTCCGTAAAATGAAAGCAAGTGCCTCAGGCATTTGCTTTCACGCGGGCTGCTGAAACTTGCGCGCAAACATGCGCATAAACCAGGCGCAGTTAATTAACTGACGACCTTGTCTTTTTTTGGTTCCCAGGTTGCCTGTTTAGTCGGTTGCACGGCCAGATTGGAAACCGCCGGCAAATCGTGAATAGTTCTTTGAATTTGCCTTTTTGCCTGGGTCTTCCAGCCAAACTTTTGAATAATCTCGGGCAGGCTCGAACCGCTCCATTGCCAGTGGTGAAGGGCAACGATCGCTTGCTCCACCGAAAGGCTGCCTTCGTCGATCATTGCTTGGCAGCGCACTGCGATGTGCAGCGTTGCTTCTGAGATTTGCCCGGCGTTGAGAAGAACCTCGTCAAAGGGTTTGACTTTGCGGTCGTCGCAAACGATTGCTCTTCTAAGAGCGTCATCGCTCAAGAGCCCGGCCAGTTTGAGCAAGTCGACCAGCCCGATCAGATTTGTCGCCTTGAATTGAGCATGATTGACTTCGCTCATGCAGGTTTCGGCATTCCAGCCGTGCTCATGGATCAGGTTCAACGCTTCGGCGGCTTCGTCGGCAGTCATGTTTTCCGAGCGGACCATCTCTTGCAGTCCGAGTGCGGCGTCCAGGACGGCTTCATTGATAAAGCCGGATTGCATCAAGGCTTGTCCGATCAGCATGTCGACCGACAGTGCGTATTCCAGAGCCGTGATCAAGTCGGTTTCGGATACAACTCCAGCCAGAACCAATAATTCGCCCAGGCGAATATTCGGTCTTTCCGGCAACTTGTAGCCGGCGGCCAGCATGGAGGCGTCAAGATTGAAATCAGCATCTTTGGCGGATTGAAGGATGACGATGCCGTCTTCGCGTTCCACCTGACCATCGCGAACCAGCGATTGCATTGTCAGGGCCGCTTGAACAACGCTTGCGGACAAGAAGTTTTTCAACACAAGAATACGTCCGAGCGGCAATCCCAGGTGTTGGCTGGTATGCATGGCGTCTTCCACTTGCTTGCGGGAGATCAGTTCGGCACCGACAAGCAGGTCGCCCAGTTTGTTGGTGTTGTTGCTGACGTCTTCCAGGCAGCCGAGATACTCGAGCGAGTCAGTCAAGCTCAATCTGCGCTGGGCAGCTACTTCGACGGCTCTGACGGCTGTTTCCAGAGAGAGCAATTTGTCTCTCACCAGGGACTGCGCGAGAATCGCAGCTTTGAGCGTGTCATTTCTGATGATATCCAGCATGACGAGCACTCTTCCAATCGGAAGACCACTATTGCCTGAGACCTTCATAGCATTGGCGAGATCTTCGACCGTGACGAGTTTGGCTCGTCTGAGAAGTTCGCCTATCAACATCGATTCGCCTGGTTTTATCATGATCTACTCTTCCTGGGGGCACAAAGAGACAAATACAGCGCCATTTAATGAGTTATTCACGGCCGTCCGCATGACATTTAGGATGGCAATCGCATAAATTCTGCGAAAGTCCCAAAAACAGGACGAAATTGACCGTACTACAATCATGCGTGGATTTGGGCAAGGGCAGCTATAGCCTTGCATGTAATTCGTATAGGGCTCGCCTATATTTACGTGACGCTTTCCAGGGCATCTCTCATCGCAATCGCCGCGCTGTCGGTCGGATCGGACTGCAGGGCGCGTTTAACACACTCTTTTGCACCTTTAAAATCCAGGTCCATGGCTTTGGCCTGGGCCAGGTGCAACCATCCGTTTACGTAGTCTGGATTGATTTCCAGCGCTCTGGACAAAAGATCTCGCGCTTCTTTAGTTTGATTGTCCTGCAGGTAGAGAACCGAAAGATTGCCATAGGCCCATTCGAAGTCAGGAAATTCTTTGATAAGTGACTTGAAGGTTTCTTTTGCTCCGTCGCAATCGCCCAGGGCCATCTGGTTGAAGCCTTCGATATTGCGCTGCTCAGCCAGAAGAGGAACAGGAAATCTGGGCAGCTTGGTTTTGAGAAAACGATTGGCAGTCTTTGCTATTTCCGACTCGGGTTCGAGTTCTTGCGCCAGGACGAGAGCGTCTCTGGCCTGCTCAGTCCAGCCCATGGACTTATACTTGATCCCCAGTTCGTAGTATTCGCAGGCAGAAAGTCCCTCTGGGACTTCTCTTGGCGGTAATTCCATTGATTGTTTTCCATAGGAGGCCGGGACCTCTCGCCTCAGCCATACGTCAATTGTAATGTCAAAACTAGCTCTATGGAGTAGGAAAGAGGCGAGTATCAGATTTAAGGCTTGCTCTGGCTTGTTTTAATGAGATAACGCAAACTTTTGCAAACCTCCTCCATTTGCTCTTCCTTAAGCCCCGGCTCCACTGGATATGACATGATTCCGCGCCCGCGGTAATAGCGCGGCAGGCTGTCGGTGCGGGGAATGACGTGAACATGAAAATGCGGTACCGCCTCGCCCAGGGAGAACGTGTAGATGCGGTAGGCGCCGTTCAACTTGCGAATCAAAGACATCACTTGTTTGAGCAGGGCGCCGTAGCTCACCGCTTCTTCATCAGTGGCTTCCGTCAGGTCGAGGATATGCCTGCGGGCTTCGATGACAAGATAGCCGAGAATATTGGTTTCGCGGGAATGGCGTACGACAAAAGCGTCCGTCTGGAGGATGATATCCCGCTGCGGCTCCTCTTCTTGTCTTTTGCAGATCAGGCATTGTGCGTCTTTGGTCATCTAAAGGCGTCCATTGAGGGGGCGGAGGAGACTCTATAATATGCCAGTAAATTCCTTAGCTAACAGAATCATATGCGAAATTGTTTTCAAGAAGCCCGCCTGTCCAGAGTTTTCACATTGATACTACTGGTGGTGCTTGGTTGGGCGACTTCGATCAACGTTGCCGCACATGCCGACGAAGTCACGGTTTTTGCGTCCAACATCGAAATCCATCCGGATGCATCGATAGAGGTTCATGAAGATCTGACCGTCCGGTTTGATACTCCCAACCGGCACGGTATCAATCGTTTCATACCGGTAGTTTATGACCGTAATGGCAATGACTACACAGTGGATTTCAAACTGTTGGGCGTAACGACAGCAGGCGAGAAGTATGTGCCCTTTCACGCCAGCCGGCAGGGCAGAGACTTCTACATAAAAATTGGTGATCCCAAAAAGACGATTATGGGATTGCACCAGTACCACATTCATTACACAGTCAGACGGGCTATCAATTTCTTTAAGGACGGGCCTGAAGTGTACTGGAACGTGACAGGTGCCGAGTGGCACATGCCCATCGATAAAGTGGTGGCGCAGGTGGTGTTTCCTTCGGTAAGAGACAAGAGCGAGCTTCGCGCCAAATCTTTTATCGGCGAGGAAGGTTCGACTAAAACGTCTCCATATACCCTCGAGCTGAACCGTGCGACATTCACTTGCGGAAGGCTCCAGCCGGGAGAAGGACTGACCGTTGTACTGGGGTTGCCGCAGGGGCTGATTATGAAGCCTACGCAGTGGCAAGAGTTTCTCTTTCTAGTGGCGGATTGGTGGCCTCTGGCGGTTTTGCCGGCTTTTACTTTGTCAATTTGTTTCAACATGTGGTGGTTCTTGGGGCGTGATGCCGTTAAAAGGCAGGCTGTGGCAGTTGACTGGGAGCCGCCCAGGGAGCTATCCCCTGCGGAAGTGGGCACCCTCGTGGACGAATCCTGCGATCTCTCCGATATGGTTTCAACGGTCATAGATCTGGCTGCCAGAGGCTATTTGACCATTAGAGAGTTTAAAACTGACTCGCTTTTCTTTCTGCGCAACAAAGACTATGAATTTACGCGACTTCCTTTTTCTGAGAAGCAGGCGAAGTCTCCGCTCAGTATTTACGAGAGGCGCTTTCTCGATGCGATGTTTAGTTCAGGATACACAAAGAACAGCACTGTGAAGCTTTCGGACCTCAAATACAAGTTCTACAGCAAGATGCGGCAAATTGAAAAGGACATTTATCAATCGCTGATCGATAAAGGAATGTTCTTGCAGAGCCCTCAAGATGTGAGGCAGGGCTGGATTTGCATCGGAGGTCTGCTCTTCATCCTCTCTTTCATCGCTGGACCAATCCAGACTTCTTACGGTCTCGGCCTGATTCTCTCTTCGATAATCGTCTTTTGTTTTTCGCGCACAATGCCGGCTCGAACTCGAAAAGGCTGCGAAGCGCTCAATCAATGCCTTGGTTTTCAGCGTTTTGTAAAAATGGCCGAGAAGGAAAGAATTAGAAAGTTGGTTACAGACGATCCGACCATATTCGGGCGATTGCTCCCATACGCCATGGTCTTGGGAGCAGCAGACCAATGGGCGGAAGTCTTTCGCGACCTGGTCAAAACTCCGCCCGACTGGTATGTATCTGACGGAGCTGACTTTCAAACATACTCATTCGTTCGCGATATCGGCGACGGCACACGCACAATGGGTCAAACATTTACCTCGACCCCGGCGTCATCGTCTGCGGGTTCAGGCGGCAGCGGTTTTGACGGCGGATCGTCGGGCGGCGGATTTGGCGGCGGCGGCGGAGACAGCTGGTAAAACTGCTAGGTAAAACTGTCTCATAAGCCTGTAAAACCTCTGTGATTGAACAAAAATATGCAGATTTATCGGCTGCTGGGCCGTTTATGCATGGGCGGGTCAGGTCGCAAACGTGCTGTGCTGGCTAGATAGCGGTTTTTTACCGGCTTGCCCGATCGAAGATGTCAGTGTGAACAAGCATTGTTTAGAAAGTCCCAGTAAGATGGAAAAAAGGCTATAGGCCCTCTGGGATGTGACTGATCCCGAAAGGAAACATGGACGTTTGCGGTTAGGAGCGCTTAGTAACGATGGTGAATGAAAGAACCACAATGAAGGTAGGTTTGATTCTCTTGTCCTTTGCACTGGCGTCATTGCCGTCTGCATTCGCTCAAGACGAGGGACCGTCCGTCACTTTGATGAAGTATGTAGGCAAAGCACAGGAAGCGATGCGCTCGGGACGCAATCAAGAGGCCCGCGACGAATTTCGCAAAGCAATCGGTTTGGCACCGAAGACTCCGGAGTATTACATCGGCTTATCTGATGCTTGCTATCAGATGAAGGAATACGACCAGGTCGCTTTTGCTCTGCAGAAAGTAATCGAGCTCAATCCGGCAATGAAAGACGAGTGCGCCGGAGAGTACGGCGAAGCGCTCTTCCACCTGGGTCGCTACGACGAAGCGATACCTATGTTAAAAGCCGGGCTTAGATATATCGACTCGCCGGCTGCAAAAGCAAGAAGAACTGCGATAGCTGTCGCACCACCGGTCACTCCTGTATCCACTGCTCCGCCGGAATCGGTGCTGCGCGCCAGCTCAGCTCCTGTAGAAAAAAAGGAAGCGATTCCCCTGCCTACACATGACCCTGCATCATCAGCCGGTTGGCATTCTATTCAGGCAGAAAAGAAAGAAGTCGACATCAACAAATTCAATCAGACCCTTGCCGGCGCAATTCGTTCTGAAGGTATTGTGATTGCGGAATATCAGGGTTATGAGAAATCGCCGAATATCAACTTCTTCCATCCACCCAAAGCTAAATTTCGCATCTCGAAAATCTTGAAGGGACCGCCCCTCAATAAAGACATGCCGGTTCGCTTTGAATTCAAAGAGCGTTCCACCAATACTCCAGCACCGGCCGGCTGGAAGTTCTCAGAGGACAAAATGCCTGCTAAAGGCAGCTCATGGATTATCTTCCTGGAGTGGTGCACTCCGCGCGAAGGC
>JBGAVL010000050.1:0-25821 GCA_044228145.1 Obscuribacteraceae bacterium (SeqCode) | reverse complement strand
ATACCTGCTCCGCGCCCATCTTCACCAGCATCACAGCTAGATTTGAACCAAGCGCGCCCACGCCGCAAATAGCAATTCGGCACTGGGAGAGCTTTCGCATAACTGCGTCTCCCCTTGCTGCTTGCTCGTGTACGACTTGCTCGCGCATTAGTGTTCTCCTGTTACCACTCGTCGTCCATTCTATTGCTTTCGCGTATCACGCCGACAAGACTGGCAAGATCGAACTTGCCATCTTGTCCTTGCAAACAGATGCCGGCACTTCTCAATGATAAATTGCTGCTGACGTCACAAACATGAGTCCGTCCATCCACGATGAAGCGCACCGTAAGCGAATCGCTCGTTTGCTCCCAGAATGCATCCAACCGAGCACCGGAATGTTGAAGAGCCTGTCGAATACGCTCATCCAGCGTACCGGACTGGCCCGCGATGTAGTCCGGATTACTTCTCAGATACGCCATGCGATAAGCCAGGCTCTCCGCCGGCACCATGCCCGAAAAGCGTATCTCCTCCGGTTCCACACGCTGCTCCAGCGATTCGCGCAGATAACGTGCAATAGCAGGATTGCGCTTTCGATCGGCCGCTTCATACCAAAAGTTGGCACCATCGCAACGAACCAGAACAGTCGAAAATGCGCTTGCCTGCTTTGTTAAACGAATCGGCACAGGTCCTGTCAGTTGGATTCGCCTTTCACCGGTCGAGGCCATCAGCCCCCACCAGATGCCCTCGAATTGATTGATCAAAACTAGCCGCAGGCGTGGAAACAGTCCGAGATATTCAGCGGTTTGCTTGAGTGTCGGTTCGCCCACGATTTTGGCACTGCGCAAATTTTTGACCTCGAGAATAGCCCAGCCCTCAAACGAGCGATCGTTCGTTTTCAACTCGCAGATCACTCCACCTACTCTCACGCGAACTGTCGCGCCCTTAAGCACGGGCGCAAGAATCTTCGAGCCGACAAGCTCTTCTTCCTTGGCGGCAAACTTGTTTATCAAATCAATCGGATCAGACATCGCTTGCCTCTCAAGTCATATAGGGGAGTCGCATGCGCCTCCCCTACACGAAACAACAGCAGCCAGAGTACTTAACCGAAGACTGCAGGCGGACGCATAGTCATGTTGCCATTTTCATGGCGTTCGATCACCATGGGCGCCAGATCTTTTACATCGACATCGAGAAAAGCAGCGACAGCACGTTTGATTTCATCGTCGGCGCAGCCACCCTCGACTTCGAGTATGTCCAGAGCAATATCGCGACTGGAGCCTGCGAACCGGACGTGCATGAGAGGTCCTGTTGACGCATTGGTCGCGTGCGAATAGAGATTTCGCGGATCGTTGAGCGTCATTGTCCTTTCCTCCTTGAATCATTGAAAACCCATCATAACCATTCCCTGAATTCTCTGCCCACCCCCCGCTGAACTAGTAAAGAACTCGCAAACCCAATCAATATCATGGCTTTGCCCGTTTTGCTGCTTCAGTAAAGAGAAAATACCCATTACAACCACGTCGCACTTTTGCGCGCACTTTTGCGCGCGCTTTTTCCTGCCCCAAAATTCACCACCAATAGGTTAAATATCTCTACTTACTTGGCGTCCCCAGTCTTTTAGAATGGTCGGTCATGGCAAGGCTCAAGAATAGTCTGAATAATGGATTCATTTTGCTCGGCGCAGCCGTAGTGCTTGCGGGACAAGCATCGGTTCCTGCTATGGCGCAGAGGGATGTTCCCATAGACGTGCCAGGAGACAAACCAGGCCGCGATAATGACGGCGGGCCGAGGATGCAGCCGCCCGTTTATGTTCCACCAAAGATCGATCCGCCGCGCCTGACGCTTCCCACACCGCCGCCACCTGTCCGAATTGGTCCGCCGATTTTGGTTCCGACCGACGTGACGAATCCCATGCCGCAATTGGGCGCGGCATACAACCTTCCATCATTGCAATTGCCTTCCGGTGTTTCAGGGCTGATACCGATGAAGATCAATGAATTTCCGAAAGAAGAAAACAACAAAGACAAAGGTGAGTGGGTGCTGGTTCGCGCTGAGCAAGACACGCACTACTCGCGGCCCTCGCCGATTTCGGTTGAGCTTTCAGTAGGCGCGGTTTTAGTGTCAGTGAGACGCCCATCGCAAACCGCATTCGTCAAAACAGAATTGGGCAAAATCGCAATCTCCGCCAATGGTGACGCCATTATCAAAAACTCGGACGGTGTGGTTAGAGTGATGAACATCGACGGCGTGGGCAAGAGTGTGCGCGTCAAATTGGAAGGCGGGCCATTTGCAGGAAACGACACCAGAGTGGTCGGGCTCAAACCGGGATTCGAATTGGTAGCTGGATCGCGATTGCTAAAACGCAGCGACCTGAAACCGAAAGACGGCATCGGACGCCGCAAAGCATCAGTCGTACTCAAAGGCTATGCTGCAGTCAATCAATTTTCAGTTGATACTTTGATGCAATCATGCGACCTGGTTGTCGCCATCAATCAAAATATATCCGGCATCAAAGAACGGCGCATCCTTTCGGACATGTCCAAAATGGCTGCGGTGCTGAACATAATGGACACAGCGCCAGGGCAAGGTTTTGTCCGCGAAGTCAACTACAAATTGGCGCAGAAAGAGGGCAAGACACAGTAGTCTTCATTGCAGACAGAGCTTACCTCCGTTGATTTCGCCTCGATTGTCTTCTAAATAGAACTCTCCACTTACTCCGAAAAATTCTGATTTTCGGAGTGATGGCAAAATGGAAATTCTTTGGCGGCGCACCAATTCCTTAAACTAATTCGCCCCAAAAACTCCATTCTGGTGCTCTAGCTATTGCACCTTAAGACCACTTTGCCGATGGTTTTTCTGTCTTCCAACAGCGCATGTGCTTTGGCCGCCTCACTCAATGGCAGCACATGATCGATCGTTAGTTTCAACCAACCTTCCTTGATGCCTGAGAGGACATCATTTGCTCGCCGGAGAAGTTCTTCGCGATCGCGCAGGAAATTGTAAAGACTGCCACCGGATATGGTGACAGCTTTTGCCATCAGGGAATTGGGCACGACAGGATCAGCAACGCCGCTGGAGGCTCCGAAGATGACGACATGCCCGCGCGTCGCAACCGCTTGCAGATTTTTTGCGAAGGTGTCTTTGCCGACACCGTCAATGATGAAATCGACGCCTCTATCCTTAGTGATTCGTTTTACTTCCTCGACAAAGTCTGTCTGAGTGTAAAGAATGACGTGATCGGCACCTGCTTCTCGCGCTCGTTTTGCCTTCTCCTCGTTGGACACTGTGCCGAATACTTCCGCGCCCAGGTGTTTCGCCCACTGAACCAACAAAAGCCCCATGCCGCCGGCCGCAGCGTGAACCAGGACCGTGTCGCCTTTCTTTATCTTGTGATATTCGTGCAGGAGGTAATGCGCGGTCATGCCCTGCAGAGGAAAAGCAGCACCCTGCTCAAAACTCAACTCAACTGGAAGCGCAACCAACTTTTCAGCCGGAACAATCGCCGCCTGTGAGTAAGAGCCCAAAGAGCTGGTGTAAGCGACCCGATCGCCGGGTTTGACCTCCGTGACACCCTCACCCACTTGCTCGACAACGCCTGCGCCTTCATGCCCGGGCGTATAGGGCAAGGGGAGCTTATAGCCCATGCTGCCACGGCGCTGGTAGATATCGAGGAAATTGAGCCCGGCAGCGTGCAATCTGACCAGAGCTTCGCCGGGACCAGGCGCCGGCAATTCGTAGTCTTCCAGCTTCAGAACCTGCGCTTCTCCGTGCTCAGAGATCCTGATCCCCTGGACCTTTGTCTTAACTTCCGTTGCCATGACACTCCTCCTCTGTGGGTCCACCATTTTACTCCCGTGTGCGACGATATTTTGCAGCTTGCTCACTTGACCCACGCAGAAAGTCACGATCGCTGTAAGTCTTCCCAGAGGTTTGCTCAGTTGTGGGTATCATCTAGCCATGGGCATGAGAAATTATCTGATTGAAGGCGTTTCCGGCACCGGCAAAACGTCGGTCTGCAAAGAATTGCAGCGGCGCGGCTACCATGCCATTAATGGTGACAGGGAATTGGCTTATCAAGGCGATCCGGACACTGGTAAACCGACGGATGGCCTTACGCACGAGCATCACATTTGGCATGTAGATAAAGTAAAGGCCTTAGTCGCCAACCAGGATGAGACGATAACATTTTTCTGCGGTGGTTCGAGGAATTTTTTCAAGTTCATAGACCTATTTGACGGCGTTTTCGTCCTCGAGGTCGACCTTGACACATTAAACCGGCGGCTTGATGACCGACCGGAAAATGAGTGGGGCGGAAAACAAACGGAACGGGAGCTGATTGCGCGATTGCATCAAACCAAAGAAGACATTCCGAAAAACGGCATCATCATCGACGCCACCGCACCGCTCGCGCGCGTAGTCGACGAAATCCTCCGTCGATGCGACGCCGACCGATGATCTCGTCACTTGGTTTCAGGCATTAGGATGAGCCAGAGTTTTCACTTGGTTTCAGATGTTCAGATGAGCCAGGGTTTTCACTCTGTTTCCTGACGGGTCTACGGGGTAATGTAGAAGTATGACCTTTCAAACTCTATCGCGAATTCATTTCACAATCATCGCCGTTTCGCTCGGTGTGGTTCTTGCGTCAACCGTGAGCACGGGCGTTCTTGCTCAAACAGACAAAAGTTTTGCAAACCACGTGAAAAGCATGGCGAAAGACCGAGAGAAGGTTGAAAACATGCAGTGGAATTCACCTGCCAAGGACTCGGCAAATAACGGCAGCACGAGCAAGTCCTGGACTGTAAGCGATATCGGTGATTATGAAAAACCGTTTTTGAATTCTCTAAAATGGCAAGAATGCAAGGTCGGCAAATATGTTTTGCGCACCGGGCTGATTTTCGATAAATGGATCGCGGCTATGCAGTTTGTGAAAAACGGCAAACTGGTTTTGACTGAGATTACTCCACCTTATGAATATGTCCGCATCGTCGATCCACTAACAGCACTGCAGCAGGCAAAACCAATAGCGCTCGATGCGGACAAAGACGGCAATCTCGAAATCGCGTTTTTGCATGAAAAGCTCAATGACTCCGACTATCACATGTATACCGTCTATCGGCTCAATGATGACTATCCTCATCTGATCTGGAAATCGGGTGGCGCGCTTGGGGATTGGATAAACGGCTCGGTGGCGACTAATAGCGCAAAAATCAAACTGCGCACTGAAGCAGAAACCAAATAAGGCCTGGAATCAAAACTGAAAGTCGGCGAATTTTTGATTTTGCACAACCTGTTTTGCAATAGCCCCCACAGTGAAATTCTCGACTTCACAGCCGGACTGATACTGCACTGTCGTGGTGTCGCTTTCGAGCGTGCGAAACATTTCCTTGCCGGCAATCGGGTCGATCTTCATTGCCAGAAAACAAGCATAGAGCTTGCCGGCTGGCGTGCCGTTCTTGCGCAGCCAGGTGATCTCCCATCCATTTGTTTTGAGGGGCAGGTGTCGAGCTTCATTGTAATAGGCATAAAGCACGCTCCGCGAGCCCTCTCCAACCACATTGCTCTCCAGGCGTTTTGCAGAGGAGAGTTTCAAAATTGAATCCGGGATTCCGTGGGTGCTTTTGATTCTGGCAAGATCTTCAAGTTCAAAATTCAAAAACTTCTTCTCTTTTATGAGCGCACCTGCAATTTCACCGACTGTCGAGTTGGTTCCCCGACAACCGCTGCGATAATAAACCTGAGACTTATCATTGATCAAACCTTTGAGTTCTGCATCAGGATCTGCGTGCTTACGTGCAATGCGCGAGTAATAGGAAAGACACGCCGCATACAATTTGCCTTGCGAAGTTGCTTTTTGATGCAGTTCATGTAGTTCCCAATCAGTGATTTTCTCTGGTTCTACAAGCGCTTCGCGATAGGCGAGATAACACTCGGACGGGTGCGGCCCCTCACCAATTACACCGTCTGCAAACTCTGGAGCCTTCATGAGAATGGAAAACCATTTTTTGTTTTCAGCTTCAGCGGGCGAAACGTTTACCATTGCGCAAATAGCAGCTCCCAAAATTAGTGCAAGAATTCGACGCATTTATTCAGCTCTGTTAGTGACCGCCTGTGCCGTTGCCTTTGCCGCGACAGCTGCGTCGCGAACCTGCAGCAATTGCGCGGCGACGCTGACGGCGATTTCCTGCGGATGATTGGAGCCCAGAGGAAGGCCAATCGGACAGAAGAAAACTTTGGACAATTCTTCCGGCAGCCCAGCCTCGGCAATGTCCTTTTTGATGCGAGCGGCTTTGGCATCACTGCCGATGACGCCGAGATATGGATATTTAGTATCTTTCCAGCGGCTCAAAATTTCGAGCAATATTGGTTTGTCGCTGCTGTGACCCATGGTCATCAAAAGAACAAATGACTCGCTGGGGATTTCCGGCACGAAGTCTTTCATTTCAGTCAACAAAACGCGCCGCACTTTGGTCGAGTCCGGAAGTTTATCGAGCCATTCGATTCGTGAGTCGATACAGGTAATTCTGCAGTCGAGCTTGCTCAATAGATTGATAAGCGCGTTTGCGACATGCCCGGCACCAAATATGGTGATGTTCCAGGCGCGATGATTGAAGGCTTCGAGATAGACGCGCATAGAGCCGCCACAAGTCATGCCGATATCTCTGTTTAGACTCCACTCGAAAAACCTGGCTATCGCGTCTTCTTTGCCGGAGGTGGAAGCAAGTCCCGCTTCCGTAAGCATCGCCTTTGCTTCTTGAATAACGCGATTTTCAATCTTGCCGCCGCCGACCGTGCCGAAAAAGGCGCCGTCAGCAGTCACCAACATTTTCGATCCCGCGTCTGCAGGCACGCTGCCCTGCGTGTCGACAATAGTCGCGCACACAAAAGGTGTGCCTGCGGCAAACAAATCGCTCATGCGTTCGTAAAAAGTGATCACGCCTGCTCATCTCATGAGGTTCTTGCGTATTATCTCACTTTGCCTTGAGCGCGGCCTCGATTTCGCTTGTCAGCTCCTCTTTTTCGTGAGGCGAAAGTCCCACATGCACAGCTTTGACGACTCCGGCCTTGTCGATGACAACGGTTTCCGGGATAGCATTGACCATGAAGGCTGCAAAGCCGTCGGCGTTCGAGCTCGCAGGGATGGCATCAATCTTTCTTTGTTCCAAATAAACCTTTTCCTGCTCGATACTGCCGTCGCCGATTGCGTAGAAGACGACGCCCTGGTCTTTGTACTTCGAAGCCACTTCACTGACAATCGGCAATCCAAAGCGGCAAGGCGGGCACCATGTCGCCCAGAAGTCGATGATAACGACCTTGCCTTTCAGTTCGGATAAGCGAACAGGGGTCCCGCCCGTGGGCTGTATCAAAATATCGGGAGCCGGCTGGCCGACAAGCTTGTGCGAAGGATACGTCCGAGCCGACTGCCTGGCGGGGTCTTTGATGAAAGATTCAATCCCCATAGCAGCGCCACCGAAAATACCGCCGCAGACGATGAGCTGCAGAATCAATGCCGGTAGGATTTTGATCGAGAGCGCTTTTGACACACCAATCACCGAAAAAACAAATACGCCCAACAGAGCCAAACCTAATAACAAGCTGGCGTGAAAAAATAGGAGCGCCAGGGGAGCCAGAGAGAACATAACGATGCGCAGGCAGCGAGGGGCGGCTTCTTTAAACGTGAGCACGGCAGCGATGCGGGGGCGCATGCGCAAGCCAATCAGCGCCGCGAAAAGCCCCCAAAAGCTTGTGATTACTACGAAGCCGACAAACAAAACCAGCGATACTTTGGCTGCGTCAGCCGCCATCAGGTCAGGAGTGAGCGTCGGGTCGCCGACGACGGACCCGACGCCGATCAGGACAGCCAGCGCCGCCAGAAAAATGAGACCGTCTGTGTACTTGCCTTTGCGAACTACATCCTCGAAAAACTTGGTGGGCTTTATTAAAAGCCACCGCATGCCTGCAAGTTTTTCCTTAGCCGAGTTCATAGTAAAGTCCGTATTCTGATCTACTACTATACGACCCTGACGGCGTTTGTGCTCACTGGCTTACTTGCCAGGTGCGCCAACTGGCATTAAGATTGATGGCAGATGGCTCAGACGTGCTACAGCAGGCAAGGAAATTGACACGATCTTCACTTTTAAAACTCCTCAAGTGCGATTCCCCAATCAAGCGGCAGAATCTTATCTTGCATGGACTACCAACTTCAGCCATCGATCTTTTGGCCGAAAGACGCGTGCTTCTCAGAGAGGATCTAAAGCGATTCGTCCCAGTTAGAACTCTTCAACGAAGGTTGCTTGACGGCGTGCTATCGAGTGAAGAAACCGACGCGGTGATTAGGTATGCGGACATTTTTGACTTGGCTGTCGAAACCTTTGGAAATGAAGAAAAAGCAAATGACTGGCTGAGAAGCCCCAGTCGAGCATTAGGCGGAAAAATGCCGATCGACTTAGCTACAAACTCGTGCGGTGCGGCCGATGTGGAAAGAGAGCTTGGTCGAATTGCATACGGAATTGTTTCTTGAAACATGTCTACAGGATTTGCAGAAAGGCCTTTTCACATCTAAATGGTGAAGGTGCAAGACTGTACGGAGGAAGATGGAACAGTCCTGGAAAAGCCGCTCTCTATGTAGCTGAAAACATTTCCTTGTCAGTGCTAGAAACGCTTGTTCATATTGATCAACGCAATCTGCCAACTGACTATGTTTGGCTAAAGATCGCACTTCCAGATTGCAAAATTGATGATTTCGGAGTGGATGAGTGTCCGCCTGAATCAATTTGTCGTTCCTTGGGAAATGCCTGGCTGCAAAACAACGTCAATTTGGCTGTGCGTGTTCCTTCAGCGCTTGTTCCATTTGAAGAGGGAAACATAATCTTGAATCCGCAGCACGATTTGTTTGCGAAGGTTCAAACTGTTAGTACTCAACCCTTTGTCTTCGACCCAAGATTTTCAATCTAGAAAAATTGTCGCAGCATCGTTTCACATTATCTTGTTATTCCATCCTCCCATACGCCCAAATAATGGGCAACTCCGGGAATTGTAAAACAATGAATAACAGTCGAATACAGCCTGGTGTGCAGTATGCAGCGTGCACAAGAGAAAAGGCAAAAGGGTGACGCACGTCTACAGTTTAAGGGCTTCGCGTAGTTATGGTGGTGGCACTAAGCCTTTATCAACGAGGACGAGGCAGACAATGAATAGCAAAACGATTGCTACAGGGATGAAAAATAGGCATGCGAAAACGGCAAGCCCATAACGGCTCCACATGTCCTCGCTAAATTCTTCTGCTGCTGTTTTAGCCTCCAATACGGCCACCTATAGGAACTCGTCGCCCGCAGTGTTTGGGCTTTGCCTAACCGTTAAATGTCGACGAAGAAAAAGAGACCAATCACGATCAGCAAGAACGAACCAATTCCTGCGGTGGCAATCACCACTGAGAGTGCAACCTGCTTCCAGGTAGGACGTTGCTTAAATGCAGAAAACGCCAAAAAGAGGAGCGCAGTAAACAAGAAACCAAGTAACGTTGCAGGAATAAACCACATGAATCGAGGTGCCAGTCCGTTATCTAGAATCGAAACTAGGAATAAGACCGGGACAGTGGCGAGCGTAAGTAATATCGCACCCGTGCCAATTCCCCGAAGTAGCGTGGACTCCAAACGCGACAAACCAAACTCCGTTCGGTTTGTCGTTGCTATGGGTGCATTAATGTCGCCTGCCTTCACAGTAGTTACCTCCCACTTCTTTTATGTTCTCATAGATCGGAAATTCAGGGCTCCAACGGCTGCCAAGCACTACCAGCTTTCCACGGAAGCTAAAATTGGCAGCACGGAAATAGAGGGCGACGGAATGCGTCAGTTATTGGTTTTGTTAGTTGTTTTGCTGCTGCAACTGGGCACAGTTGCGCCAGTCAGTGCTACAGGCCCCTTCACTTACCGAGCGCTCGCAGGAATAAAACAAGTCACAGTCGCTATTGAACACATCGCACCAGACGTGGACAAAACTCAGCTTCAAACAGCAATAGAGTCGCGCTTGAGGCAAAGTGGTTTAAGGGTTACACCGGCTGAAAAAGACGCCACATTTGGCTCCGCCCTGTATGTCGATGTCTATGCAACTCCGCCAAGCCAAAAGATGCCGCTCAGTCATTTCATCCAAGTTTCCTTGTCACGCAATGTTTTCCTCTCTCCGACAGACTCAAAGCCATACGGCTCCAAAGTCTGGCAAAGCGGGGCAATCGAACAGCTTAGTTCCAGCAAACTACGTCTATCTCCCGGCAAAGTACTCGCTGTTGTGGACGAATTCATTAACGACTGGAAGGCTGCAAACGGGCGCTAAAGGCAGCAAATTCGTTAATTGTGAAGCAATGCTAAGCATTTCCCGGGCTTGCCAAGAAGACGCTTATACTCGGTACAACGACAAAAACGAAAGACAGAGACGAAAGCCCGTGAAGACCAAATAAGCCCTGCGTCAAATGAAAAACATCCGCCGGTATTGACCGCGGAAAGCCCTCCCGTCTGCCCAACAAATAATTCGAGGCGAAACCACGCAAGCGTTCGCCAGTTTCTTGCATCTGAGGAAAGCACCACGATGTTATCCGCTCTGCTAAAACCGCTACATACAAAAGAAAAGACACAGGTCCTGGAAGCGATCAATACGTTGCGCTTCAAGGTAACGCCTGAAAACATCGCCCTTTCGACCAGCCTGCCAGTGGCGACAGCGGCGCAGCAATTGAACATCATCGCAGCGGAAACATCTGCGCACTTGAAGGTCGACTCCTCAGGTGCGCTTCTTTATGAATTCGCGCCCGCCTTTGAGCGAGCATACCTTTACGACATAACCAAACAATTGTTTTCCGCCAACGGAAATTTCTTCTTCCGCGCGCTTCGCGTAGCTTTCCGTCTGGCTCTCGGTCTGACGATGTTAGTCATCAAAGTTTCGATCACACTGATTAGTTTTTTATTCCGCGCCATGTTCGGCATTCTATTGATCGGCTCGATTATTGCAATAGTCGTGGGTATTTTCGCGGCAATCTCAGCACTGCTTGACGGCGCCGGCGACGGCATCGACATTGGCGGCGCCGGAGACGGTATCGGCGACCTCGCTTCCGGTCTGGGAAACATCAATGTCAACTTCGGTCATGTGTCTTACGACTTCTTGCGCCTACTGGACTGGACGTATTACTGGGGAGATCCTGGCTATGGCTATCGCTCTTGCGGTTATTCATACGACTACTATTACTCCTCGAAAAACGACGCGCACAAAAACCTGAGCACAGAGCAGTTCGCGCGACCGGAGCAGGTCGAGAAAGGCGACTTCACCACCAACTGTTTCTCATACTTGTTTGGCGACGGTCATCCCAACGCAGATTTGAAAGAACGGTACTGGCACCAGATCGGTCTTGTGATCAAACACAACCACGGTGTTGTAGTAGCAGAACAATTGGCTCCTTATGCAGGGGACTCGAGCGGAACCGAAGACTGGATGTTGCCTATTCTTGTGCACTTCAACGGTTCTCGCGAAGACAGCATCACATCGCAGCCCCTCAGCCTCAGTCCGCAACCCAACCTCAATGGCGGCGACCCGCTTAGAGACTTGTATCGCAGCCATCTGAAACGGCAAGCAGATCAGTCCTGGACTGGAGTTGTCCCTGGTACGAACGCTCAATCGCAATTGTCGAGATTCTTGGAAGAACGCCACTGGGAATTCTCGCTCCAGGGCGCCGGTTCTACAACCAAGATCGCATGCATCGCTATCCTCAATCTCATCGGCAGCTACTGGTTGTATGCAGCGTCGTTCAACACTAAGGTTCTGCAACCGTTCCATCATCTGTCAATCTTCATGCTGGGCTATGCGATTTTCTTGATCGTGTTTCCAATCCTTCGTTGGATGTGGATCACCACTCTCAATGTAGGGATCGACAAGCGCAATGAAAAACGCTCTGCATTCGCCGGTGCTCTCTCTTATCCAACAAGTGAAGTCAAAGAAAAACTGTCAGAGGCAAGCGCTCATATCAATCATTTGCTGCTCGCACCAAAACCTTCGATCGTTTTCACCACCGAAGAAGATTCGCTGGCACAACAATTCGTAGCGCAACCAAAGTTCGAACACTCGCGTAATTACTTCTAAGAGGCTGCCCGAGTGGCTGGCAGAACCAAAAGCGCCACCCGCTGAGCTACGCGCCCCGCCTGACAACCACTGATTTTAATGTTACAGGCGCTTGCAACCCGAGGAACTAATGCCAGATAGCCCCGTCACCCCGTCATCACAAGATGTGCCGGGCTCGTGGGCCGGGTAACATCTCCACTAAATATGGAGAATAACAATGAGAATTTCAGTAGCGGCATCCCTGGGTATCACGGCTGTTGCTTTGTCACTGTGCATCGGCACAAGTGCATTTGCGCAAGACACCGTTATAACCACACGCACTATCACTACAACACAACCAGACGTATTGTTTGGAACAATTACAACCCGTCGCGAACAGCTCAACAAGCTCTACGCAGACGCGCTGGCAAAAAAATTGTTGGCTGAATCCGATCAAGCACTGCTCCGCGCAGAGCTAGACAGAATCGCTGCAGAAGAAGCTGCGGCCAGGTCGTTGACTGGCGTTGCAGCCAGCAGCAAGGTTGTTATATTGGCCAGAGACATCGACACCCTGGGCGAAAGATTCAACATCGTAATGAAGCAGCCGGTTTTCGTACCGATCGTTGAAGGCTCGCACTTCACCATCGTTGAAGGTAACGTTGTTGAATTGGACGATGTAGCAAAACGCCGTTGGGACCTGGAAGGCAAAATCAGCAAGATGTATCTGGAAAATCGCATTTCGGCAACGCAAGCAAACAATCTGCGCGGCCGCATGGATTTGATTGCAACGCAGGAAGCAGGAATGCGTTCTGACGGAAACCTCGATCTGAAGGAAGGTCGTATCCTCTACGGCGAATTCGACAAGATCGGCTCCGACCTCGACCACCAGGCGAAGTAGGCACTGTAAAAGCGATATCATGCGTCCTGACAGCCTGGAGGTGGGCGACGCCATGCGCAATACCCATCAGGTCGATTGGTGTTGGGCAATGCTCAGGGGCGATGCGTGGCATCGCCCCTATGAGTTGGAATTGACGAAATGCACTATTAGCGCACCGTCGACAATCTGAGTTCCACCAATCGCTCGTTGCCGCTAACATCCGCGCAAACTTCAAGCGAGTTTATCTTTCTTGCCCAATCACTCTTAGGCACCACCAGTTCAATATCGGATCCGTCGCCAGTGCCAATCGTGTGCATTATGCCAGGATCGTAGCCTGCTTCTTCGTCGATGCTTGTTGCCATGATTGTCGCCTTCCTCAAGCCTCTCCCCGTCAGCCTGATCGACTCGACTGCACATGGATTCTCAAAGTTGAATTGGACGAAACTCTTTCTCAACGGCATCCTGAGCATCTTGGTCTCGTCTTTTGGGTATTCGAATACATAGCTTTCGCTGCCAGTTTGTTTTAAGTTGATTGAAATCGGCACTACATCATTGATGGTTGCTTTTGGGTTCAAATTACTGTCCTGAGATTTTGGACCGAGATAAGTCTGGTAATTTGCTTCCAGCTCGTCTGCCGCCTTAACGGCATAAAACCTTGTACAGAAGGGACCAGGATGCCCGTTATCAGGGTTGATTCCCAGTCTGAGTGGTGACCTTAAAGATGAAACAAATTTGTCACGTTTGGCGGTCTGAACAAATGGTTCTAGTGTGTTGACGAACTTGATGCCGTTTGCTTTGAAAACCGGCTCCACTGGCGCGTAACGCTCAGCATGGTACTGGCGAATGCTGTCAAAGAAAACGGATTCACTGTCCTTTGAGCGCTGATCAGCATGAGGCCTGTAAGAATAGCCAGATGGCAGCGTAATGAAGAAAAAAGGAACGCTCTTGTCCTTAAAAAACTTAGCGACTGAGGCAACAGTCTTTCTATAGGCTGCAAAATTCTCGCCTGACAGCAGGCGCATCTCCCAATCAGCATATTCATAGCCAACCTCTTCGCTGGCATGTTTTTTCAAATGAGCAGCCTTGCGAAGCCTGAAGAGCTGCTGGGCTATCTCAGGCAGAACGTAGGAAACCAATCGCCTGACTGACTTGTCGAATTTCGAGTCCCCTGCCTTGTACTGCTCTTTCACATATGGCTTGTCAATCGCAAGTCCCTTGTGCCCGCATGGATCGTTTGTAACATAGCCCCAGATAACCATATCCGGCTTGTATCGCGCCAGAAGGTCAGGTGCTCGATCTAGTTGAAAATCTGTTTGCATACCGCACAGTCCGGCGCCGATCACTTCTACATCTTTGTAGCCGCGGCGCTGAAGCTCTCTTTCAAGTTGTCTCCACCAGATGGTGTTGAAATTGCTGTATCCATCACCCCAGACGAATGAGTCACCGATTACTAGTATTCGCTTGCCTCTGGGCTTCTGGGGGGACACAGGCCACAGTGGCGACGACCAAACAGAATCGGCATATGTGGCGCGATTTCTTGAAGACATCTGAGCCCAGATGTTTACGTTTTCTTCGTTCCATCCGCGCCCGCTAATTAGCCACCTGTCCTCCAAATAGGGGATATACAGGCGGTCGACAATGATCAGGGGCACCAGCAGCACTACCAGCGAAATCGCAAACGACTTTAAGGCCATCCAACTCGCAAAGCGTGGCTTGAACGGCGAAGAACGCGTGGCTGTTCTTGGATGTCTGACTTTTTCCATCATGAGTGGAATGTTATGCCCTGTCGCAGCAGTGCTTGAGCCTTACAACATGTTAGGAGAAACTGCTCTCAACAACCTTAAGCTGAAGTTATACAACCGGATATTCCTGATCACCAAGTCGCGCCGCGGGTACAGCCCGCAAAAAATAGTTTGCAAAATTGAGAGATTGTACCGCCATATATCCGTATGGCATTCCCTTTCAGCATCAGGCTCTGGAAATTCAGATTGAACCGAAAAATAGAGATTTGAAAGTGAAGGGCTCCGGTTGTTTTTTGTTGGGGAAAGGAGTTTTTGCTTCCACGACTCGAAACTTTCTCTGGCATGTCGGGTATCTGTTCCTGTACGGCAGCCGACTCGAGGTTGATGCGAAAAGATGAGTAAAAGGGCAAAGAAAGTTTTTTGGTCACTGACTCCGGCCGTGTTGGCTTTCTTTGCCCTGGCGCCGTTCTCAAATGCGCAAGATGACGCCACGCACCCGAATCCGTTTGGGAACGGCTCTGGCGGTCACGGGAAGGGCTTTGCCTGGAGATTTGGACAGGGTGGCGGCAGATTTGGCCAGGGTCTAGGCGGTTTGCAAAATTTTGCTTCGCTGAAATCCCAAAGTATCGAGGGACGATGGTCGGGCAAGGGCAAACCACTGCTCAAAGAGTTGGTAGTGGACGGCAACAAACGCCGCTATTACCTCTACAAGCCAGACTCAGCGACACTGCCTGCGCCGCTCGTGCTGGCGTTCCACGGCGGCGGAGGCACCGCTGAAGGCACGGACAAATGCGCCGGCGGGTTGGCAAAATTGGCTGACGAAAAAGGCTTCATCGTTGTCTTTCCGGACGCCATCGATAGACACTGGAATGATGGGCGAGCGGATCTGTCGAAAACCAATTATGACGACGTTGGTTTTATCTCAAAAGTAATCGACGATCTCAACAGTCAAAAATTGATCGATCCAAAACGCGTTTATGCAACAGGAATTTCAAACGGCGGATTCTTCAGTCAGTATCTGGCGATTCAGTTGCCCGACAAGATTGCCGCCGTGGCGACCGTTGCCGCATCAGTTTCGAAAACGTTTCTCGATCTGAAAGTGACACCGGTGCCAATCATGTTGTTGCTTGGCACAAAAGACACGCTTGTTCCGTGGGATGGTGGCAAGGTCGGCGGCAAACTTTTACGCAAAGGACGCGGTGAAGTGATACCAGGGCGACAGTCTCTGGAATTCTGGCTGGCAAGCAACCAGAACACGGCAAAACCGAATTGCAGCGAACTTCCTGATAGCGATCCCGACGACGACTCGCGCGTGTTCGTAGAACAGTATGGTGCAGACGGCAGCGCCAATGAGGTGGTGTTGTACGAGATACGCGGCGGCGGGCACACCTGGCCGGCTGGGCAACAGTACCTTCCGAAGTCGTTTATTGGTCCGGTTTGCCGCGACTTTGACGGCAACAAAACAATCTGGAGCTTTTTTGAAAAACACGCACTGAGATAGCTAGAAAGTCCCTAAACTTACGAGAAGTCTTGCCAGTTAAGGACTCCGGGGGATGTATTGTGTTCAGCAATTTGAAGAAGGTTTTGGAATAGTTGAATCTGTCCGCTCAAACTTCAAGAGTTTCAGATGTTTCAAAATTACGGCAAGTATGCTCACTGCGTTAGTAACCGCCGAGGGCGGCAGGTGCTGAGGCTCTTCCGGTCCAGACTTCTCCCAAACGCACAGGTTCGAGCATCCGTGCGTCAGGTGTCGGTCGTTTGAAATCGTATTTCAAAACGCTTCCCTTGGTTTTTCCATCTATAGAACCGCTCACAACTATGTGTGCGCCGGTTGTCGTACTAGTAGCAGCTACATGCACGCCACCAGCTTCGGTGAACGGATTGAAGCTCGATGTCTCACGGAAAGGGGCATCCTTACCGCACCTGCACTGTCCTAGATATACCGCCGGTCCATCGTCCAGTGCTGAGCCGCTGGAAAAGGTTTTCACGGTACCGCTTCCATCTAGCTGGCTAGCAATAATTGATTTTGCGCCACCAAATGAGCCGGCTATCCAACCCGTGGTCAAAGAGACTCCGCCGGAATAATCTTTGCCGAAGGGGAAGAAGCTTGTGTTGTTTTGAAGCGTATCCGCAGGATTCGTTTGACCTTTTCTAGCCTTCTCGTTTGGATAGAAAAGACTGTAGGCGAATGTCTTGATTTCGGTTGGGGTACCGGCACCGGGTGCAGTGACGATGTCCTCACGACCGGTGACAAAATCGACCATGCCAGCGGCGACGCTCACCCCGGACTTATCCTCGCCGTAAGGCTTGAAACTGGCGAATAGTGTGGGTCCGTTATTAGACCCCGCCAATGGGATATCGTAGACCTTCACTTCATCTGTGACGCCCGCCGGAGAGCCAACGATGAGATTGTCCGACTGCGTTCCATCAATCTGTGCGGAGGCAACGGTCACACCTTCGCGTGCACTGGAATCAAACGGTTTAAAGCGCGCTAGCTCTGTGCCGAAAATACCTTTGCCTAGTATTGATGCTCCAGCGTAAGCGATTACTTCCGGCGCATGATCCTTGCCGGAACCGACGATCAAGTCGAGTATGCCGTCACCGTCCACATCGCCCATCGCGACATTGACATTGCCTTCGTAAAAAGGAAACGGAATGATTGTGGCGATGAGCCGATCACCTTCGCCATCGTACACACGAATCTCAGCAGGTCTGCCGGGTGCACCAGGAATCGCCACCGCGTAAGTAGAAACCGCTGGTATCACATTGATGGTTGACATCAGCCCATTGTCTTCATGGTTGAGGCGATGGCAGTGCGTTACGTAAGTACCTGTATATTCGTCGAACCGAGTGCGGAACGAAAGAATACCTGGTGCGATTACGTTCTCCTCGAAATCAATCTTTGGAGCTGGCGCATTGGCATTGTCGACGGAAAAAGCGTCAGGGCCAGTACGCATACCGGTTGTCGGATCTAAGAATTCGGTTACCTGAAAGTCATTGACGTGAACGTGAATCGGATGCTCGTCGTTGTTGTGGTTGATGAAGTTCCATTCCTCGATGGAATTGAGACGAGGCTGGATCAGTGAAGTATTAGGAAATGCCTGTCCATCGAATGCATACACGAATGCCTTAGGGTCGTTCTTGTCCGCAAGTTTATTAATAAACCCGCCGTTCACCAAAATCTTCCGCTTAAGGTCCGGAACAGCCTTGGAAAGATCAACGAAGGATGTGTAGGCACCAAGCTTTTGACCTTCCACGAAGGCGGTCGTCACTCCGCCTGGTTCCACTGCTTTAGCTCGCACCAGCACCTGCGTAGGGAATATGAAGAACCCGTCAAAATAGCTGATGTACTTAGGAGACACGCTCATGCGTCCCAATACGCCCGGAGGATTCTCGGTTCCATTGCTGGTATAGCACACACCGGGGCTGCTGAGCGTCTTGGTTAGATCGTACTGTCCGTTATTGACGGCAGTTTTTCCGAGTTCTGGCATCTCCAGGATGAGTTCGCCCTCGGCTGGTATTGTCACAGCGATCGCAAAGCGGGTTGCCGGCGGAATGGACAGTCTGGTGCCATCGACCGTCGGCGGATAATGAACGGTTTGATACGGATTGCCGTCTTGTCCAACAATTGCAATCTTTGGATGCCGCCCGGTTGCTGTTTCAGTCAGCTGCACGTTCATATAGGCAAGGTCGCTAATATTCGCCAGCACCCATATTTCAGTTTGACCCGCCTTGCTTTTGATGACCGGCTGGAACTGACCATTCACTGTGTATTGCACGTCACGCAGATAGTCTGGAAGTGATGGATTTTCCGGCAGAGCGGCGCCCGCTTTTTTGTCGTCCGGCGTGAAGCTCTGGAGATTGCTTGGAATGAGTGAATACTGACCCCTGTGATTGGTCGAATGTTGAGGCCCGTCATACCAGATGGTGGCGAATCTGGTGCCTTTCTTGGATTCGTTGAAGTTGACCGGCATATGAGAGGGACGATAGGTACCGTTTTCCAGCTCGCCCTTTTTCGGCGGAATTAGTGAGCTGACCCACATCGGCCACACCGGGTTGTTGAGGTCGTTGGAACCGCCTGCGCGATTAAAGACAAAGTTGTATTGGAGGGCCATATTGCGGACAGGAATTTTGTTGTCGGTGACAAGCGGTATGTTGCCATCAGTCTTTCCAACCGCAAGCAGACCGGCAAGTCCGGCATAAGTCTGCGGCGACGTGAGCCCATGCAGATGACAGTGGTACCAATACAGTCCTTGCGGCATGTTCTTTGGAATGTCGTAGGTGTAGGTGTTGGTCATGCCAGGTGGAATGTCCAACATAACGTTGTCAGCGTTTCCTTTCGGACTGATGTGGGCTCCATGGATGTGGAGATTATTCGGTGACTCCTTCATTTGCGGCGGATACAGCGGAATGGGCTGACCTTTGGCTGTGTATGCCGGAATGAAATAATCCTTGATAGTGAGGTCTTTGAGTTCATTCTCAAAATGGACGATCATCTTCTCGCCCGGATACACCTTAAGTGTCGGCGCTGGATAGAGATTGGTGGCGGAATTCTTTCCGTCTGACGCGGTACCTCGGATTACGTCGTAGCTGAAAAGAAGAAAGTTGTTGACCGGCTTGGCTAGCGTGTCGAGCTTTGCCTGCCCCTGTCTTGCCGTGAGCCGAACTTCCAGGACGCCATCCTTGCTCGCCAGAACAACGGGCTCTTTAAAATCCGGACGAGTGGCGAGATCTGTTTTTTTGATTGCAGTTTTTTTGACTAGTCTATTTTTGACTGCCGTTTTCCCCCAAGCAGCCTCGCCCAACCAGGCAAACGACATACAAAAGGACGTGACACTCAAAAGAAGTAAGCTGTACAGGCGAGCATTTGACATGATGAGTGTTCCTTTATCCTCTAATTCCTTGTGGCTGTTACGCACAGCGGATGCTCGCATTCCCTATCTAATCGAGCATTGACCGGCTCAATTGCCATCGGCAAATATGCTGGTTGCTAAAATCTCACCGGTATTTGAATCAACACAAACAACTTTCTTCTCGCCTTTACCAGCAATTCGATATTCGTAGACCAGTCTGTCTCCTAGTGCCCAAACAAGAAGCTCCCAGGCCTCAACAGTGCCCGGATACGCTTTGAGCGCTTTCACTTGAGCCTGGTCTTTGGAGAGTTTGGCTTCTTTCCATCTATTCTTGTCTGCAGCGAATATGTTTTTGAATCCCTTGCCATCCTTTGTGCCATATTCGAGTTCAATGCCGATATGGTCTTTCTTGCCTGTATTTCCGTCCATCGCTACTTCGTTGATTCTTCCGTCTTTCCTTTTGATGTAAAAGGTGTATGACGGGTTGCCCTTTTGGATCTCCATATCCCATCTGAGAAGCTCCCCCGGCACCAACTTTAATGCGGCTTCCTGTGCCTTTTCCTTGGAAACTTTAGTTGTCACAGTTTTGGTGGTCTTGGCTTGATCGGCTGCAAGCGCTGGACCAGAAGCAAAAGCGATGGCTACGCACAAAAGAGAGCACAAAGTTTTCATCGAACCTCCACGAGTGAATCGACCCGCTGCTGCTTACCATAAGAGCATCTAATCTTATAGCACACGGCCACAATGATAAGGCGATTTAAGCTTGGCAAAACTGTCTGGTGTGAAACGATCGGACTAATGCACGAAATTGCATTGGCAAAAGCTGTGGAAAGAAAGATTTTTGCATGGCCACAGCCCAGTCAAGATGATTCAATTGCAAACGCTATTGGCTACTTCAAAAGCTCAATAGCGTGACGAGTTTGATAAGGGGTATCAACTCATGCACCACATTTAGTGGCGCTGAAGCAACGCGGGGAGCGAGAGATGAATCGAAGCTTTTGTAAATTGGCTGTGGTCGGCGTTATCGTGCTGAGATTCTTTTCTCCCACAGAGCCAGCGTGCGCCGGCACGCCGTCCGGAAAGTTCACGAGCTATCCGGTTCCGCAGGCGTCCCCGCACGGCATCGTTTACTTTAACGCAGGCCCATTGAAGGGCGTTTGGTTCACGAATTCTACCCGCGACGCAAAGTCGGGCGTGGCAGAGTTTTCGCGCAAACCAGGAAAGACCACTTTCCACGCTACTCCTACTTTTGGCGCTGTGGCTGGGTCGATCAACTTCTATGCAGGCAAAGAGCCACTTTGGTTCACGGAGACGGGTGCCAACAAGATTGCACGTATCGACTCGTCAAAAAAGATCACCGAATACGCGATTCCAACGCCAGGGAGCAAGCCGTTTGATATCCAGCACGGCCCGGACGACGACTGCATGTGGTTTACGGAATCGGGGGCAGGCAAGATCGGGCGAATCGATTCAACTGGAAAGATCACGGAGTTCACTGTTGGAGCAGCGAACGACGAACCGACGTCTCTTATGGCGCAAGACGGTGTAATTTGGTTTACCAAAGTTGGTAGCGGACAGATTGGGCGTCTAACAACCTCCGGAGAGGTCAAACATTTCGCTACCGGCAAAGGGCGGCTTACTGGAGACATCACCAACAGCAACGACGGTGCGCTATGGGCTCCGAAGTTGTCTTCTGTAGTGCGATTGAAAACCGACGGCACTCTAGACGAATTCCCACTTCCGAATGTTGTCAACACGGGCGCAATTTTCGGGAACGATGACGGCGTCTATATCGGAGCTATCAAAGCAGACGGGCAGGGAGTGATTCTCTCGATCAGCGGCTCTGGAAAAGTGCATGAGTACAACCTTCCGCGCAAGTACTTAATGCCGGCAGCAATGGCCATCGATCCTGACGGAGGCTTCTTCATGACGGTAAGTAGCAGTCGTCCGAGGCAATCTGTTTCGATGATCTGGAGATTGCAATTAACTGCTGCCAAGAATAAGTAGAGGCTCGGGCTAACTCAACTAACTCTTTCGAGCGAGATCGGTCAAGTGTCATGAGCGATCTGAATCGACAGCCTTGAGCAGCTCATAGAAGCCAACATTGCTGCTTCGCAGCACAGCACGCAAATCACAAAGCATGGTTAACCGGTTGTTGACCATTTTGATGGTTTCAGACCACCAGTGGTGTGCTTTTCCTTCAGCAGAAAGCTTTTGAACTGTTGAGTCTCGTTTTACATTGACGCTCAAAACTTTCGACTCTTTCCAGTACTTGACCAACATTTCTCTTCTGGAGAGATTCGACGGCGAATTCGGCGCCAACGAGTCGAGGTATCGAACCGTCACGGGAGACAAATTCACATGCTCGGAGTTTTTTCCAAACGCAGCATTCAAGGCATTTGGTTTGGCTTTTCCTGGTCGCCATCCGCCGTGTTGTTCCACCATAGACAGTGCCGCCAGTCCAGTACTCACTGCCGAAGAAGTGATAACTATATAGTTTGTAGCCAAGATAGCTTTTGGTTTGCCCGTTAACCCAAGCGAGCCTGCAATTTGACCGAGAACGCCTGCCTGGAGAAAGTTGATACTGTTTGTCAGCTGGACGACCCTATCTCTCAGGCTTTCCATGCGATCCAAGACTTTGAACTCCGTGTCGATTTCATTTCCTACGACATCGGCATCGGAGATCGTAGAGAGAAATCCTTCAAGCACATGTCTTGTGATCAACAACTTGGCGTACTCATCTGATTGTCCGCTATTGGCCAACAAAGTCTGAACGCCGAGCAGTGTTGCTGCCGCATTGGCAGAGGGATTGAGCCTTGCGTTGACGGCAGGAGAACTTTCAGCGATGGTTACCGGCCACGCTTTACGCAGCAAATCCAGAAGCTCCACATCGAACTCGTTAAACTGCTGGCGCAGAGAACTTAAAAGGGAAATACGATTAAGGACTAACTTGATTGAGTCCCGTTTGCTAGACGGCATACTTCCCAACCTTTCAAGGGCGCGTCGATCTTTGAGATTGACAGTGGTGGCAGCATTCTTGGTCCAAGATTCCATCAAGCATTGGCGCCTGCTTTTGCCGTCGGTTCTTTTGGGAGAGGGTGAATTCAAATAGTCCATGACCAATGGAGAGAAGCCTTTTTCGGAGGCAGGTCTCAGATTGAAAAAATCTGCCAGCGAGTTTGGACCGGTCTCGTTTTTACGCCAGCCGCCGTGCATTCCCAAAAAAGAGATACCAGTGAGAATCAGTCCAATTCCGCCAGAAACAAGCAAAATCTCGCCGGCTGTGTTTGTATATTTTTTCAAATACAGTGTGCTGGCTGTAGCGCCAAAAACACCACCTTGTATGAAATTTGCTTCGTAGATCTTTTGCATGAAACTGGACTGTCTGTCCCTCAACTGCGCCAGAACCACGTCACACTGGTAATTGAGCTCTTTCTGACACCTATCACCAGCAACGGCCATGTCGAGACCGCCTGAAACCAGAGCCTCCAAAAGTGTGATTTGCAGTTCCCGTTTTCTCTCACTATCCACTCCTGACGCATTAAGCGAGTTCAGCTCAGCTAAAACCGGCTCCAGGTGAAGCAGGCGTGCAGCATCATCGGCATCGCCTCCAAGAGCAGATGGGGAGCCGATTCTCGTGTTTGAAGGCGAGAAGTCGGCAGTCGCAGTTTCTCTCACCTGGTTCAGCAAGGAGAAAAGGTCAGAGTTGAATCCTTCGATGGTGGTATAGAGAGACCAAAGTAAGACCAAGCGTGAATTGAGATAGCCTTGGCTCCTGGCTTTGCCGTCATCTATGCCGAGCAGCGTCTTCCTATTTGACATGTCCGCTTTATAGCGCTGCTTCCAGGTTGTATTGAGAATCTCTCTGCGGGTGCGGCTTTCGCCTGGAGCGGGCGAGTCCAGATATCGCACTACCAGTGGTGGCAACTCAGATCCGTCAACAGGCTTACCTTTGACGTATTCCGACATAAATGCCGGCGGAGTGAGGTGAGAAGCTTTGGCGATCTTGCCGTAAAGTATGCCCGTTGTGGCCAACATCATTGACACGGAGCCACTTACGAGAGATTCGGTGGATTCCTGAACAAACTTGTTACGGAGATCGTCAGCACCCGAGAGGATACCAAAGACGCCAGACTGCGTGAAGTTCACAGCATTGAAAACTTGATTTACAGCGTTTTCTCTGCGTTGCTGTCGCACGATAGCATCATAGGCATACGCGATCTCGAATTCTAACTTGCTCTCGGCAGACTGCGTTTGCAGGTCAGCCTCGAATATTTTGCGCAGTACCAGGGCCCTGTAGTTATTGAGTTGATGCCGCTCACTGCCTGAACTGGCCACGCTTCTGCGCAGGGAAATGATTTGCTCCGCTTCTTGGCGAATGCCAAGAATATCTGCTGTTTGAGCTGCATCTGGGGTCAGGGCACCGTCAGATGTTTGCGCTGATGCAACAAGGTACCAAGGTTGAATTAGCAAGCAGATCGAAACGCAAACGGCACTATGCAAAAATCGAGATATGAACTTGTGGCAAACTGTAAACGCCAATGAATCATCCAGCCGCTGCAAAACTAACTTATTTAACCCCTCTGCAATTGAATCATCTTGACTAGAGCAGAGCTACCGCTATCAGTGAGCTGAGAGCGTCGCTCACACCTAAGGCATTGGTCACTGTTCTGCTAGTATCGCGCTTTTCTATTAGATAATCGATTTTGCCAAGAGCATAAACTTGAACGCATATGGTTCAATTGGCAAGCTCCAAAGACCGCTTAGACTCAAAGAATCCCATGATGCAGGTTGTCAATTCAGCGCTGTTAATTGCACTATTGCTCGTATGCTTATTGGTTGGGCAAATTGATGCTGCGTCCATGTATGGACCTGCCCATTTGGACGATTATCACTGAGGAGCATATGACTCAATCTTCCGCACAATCAGCGCAATCAGCAGCCAATACCGTTCACCTGACGAAATTGTCGGTGAAATGTACTGATGTTGGCGAGCATGTTGATTGGCTCACACGCCTAATGATGGTAGGCGTGGGAAGCGGTTCGGTTTTGTCCGCAGAAATCATTCCGTCGAGCACGCCCGATGAAAACGAGTGGACGTTGGTGCAGCGCTTTCATGATCATCATTTGCTTGCCGAATGGCAAGCGAGGTCTGACCGTTTGAAATTACTGGAAGAATTGGCACCAAAAATCGAAGGGAACGAAGTCGCCTTGAATGAGACGGTGACTTCTACCTATGGCACCGTCGGTAGTGTCGCCGTAGCGATTGTTACTGAGGTAAAGTCTGGACTGGAAGCGCCTTATCGAGAGTTTGAGAAACAGTTTCAATCTGCCCAGGCTAAACGTCGAGGTTATCGCGGCGTTTATCTGCAACCACCGACAAAGAAGACTCCAAACGTCTGGACAACATTGATTCGATTCGATTCACCAGATACCTTAGATGAATGGTTCGTCTCCGAAGAGCGAAGAAAGCTTTTAACACTTGCAGAACCAGTGGTAAGTTCTACTGAATTCCAAGCGGTAACAGGATCGTTTCCGGGCTGGTTCCCTCAGGAGAAGGGGCAGAAAGGACCACCAAACTGGAAGACAGCGATGTTGATTCTTTTAGGATTGTATCCTATCGTCATGCTCGAAATTCGATTTTTGAACCCGCAACTGCACAGTTTGAACCCTGCAGTTGCCAACCTCATCGGCAACGCTATCAGCGTAGCCTTGACGACATGGGTGACCATGCCGCTCTTGATCAAAGCTTTTACAAAATGGCTGTTTCCTAAAAAGGAGACACCTTCGTGGGTTAGTCCGGTAAGTCTTGCGGTGCTCGTTGCAGGTTTTGCAATCGAAGTGGCGCTTTTATGGAGGTTGCTCTAATGTCCGAATCGACAACTAATGCCAAAGAGCGTAGCTGCGAAGAGGAAGTCACTTACTCTGACCAGCTCATATTTTGGTTGAACGGCTCTCGCGTACAAGTCGACAATCCGGATCCGGCGACGATGCTGACAGAGTATCTGCGCAAGGCTGGATACACAGGAACAAAGGTTGTTTGCGAGCAAGGTGGATGCGGTGCTTGCACCGTGATGGTTTCGCACAAAAGCCCTGTCGACGGATCTCCGGTTCACCGTGCAATCAACGCATGTCTAAAGCCGGTGTGCGCCGTCGATGGTATGTCCGTCACAACAACTGAAGGCATAGGCAACGTTCACGATGGACTCGACCCCACACAGTATTGTATTGCGAAGTTCAACGGCACACAGTGTGGATTTTGCACGCCGGGATTCGTGATGAACACGCACGCGCT
>JBGAVL010000004.1:0-58460 GCA_044228145.1 Obscuribacteraceae bacterium (SeqCode) | reverse complement strand
ACTTGGCTTTTCTGAACATCTCTACGATGTCTGTCGGCACCATCGTGGACGACATTACGGAATTCCTGGCGTCGGTAGGCAGATTAGCAGCAGGCAATTGCTGATAGTTGGCTGGTGCTTGCGGTTGATATGAAGCCGGAGAAGCATTCGCTACGCCTGCGCCGGAAGCCTGTTGTTGGCCTTGCAGCGGCTGATCCTGAACTTGCGGGACTTCTTGTACTTGTTGCATCTGTTGTACTGGTTGCGCTTGAGGAGCAGCCTGTGCTTCCATGCCTTGCGGCTGCGCGGTGTTGAATTGAGCATCGGCGCCCGGTACTTGAGTTGCCGATTGTATTGTCTGTTGTCCGGCTGCCTGAGCGGTTTGAGTTGTTGTGGAGGCGGCTCCCTGAGCCAATGTGTCGGCGCCGTCCATGCCGGGAATGTTCAGCTCTTGACCGGGCATGATCAAACGCGGGTTGTCGCCGATGATAGATGCATTGGCTTGATAGAGTTCGTTCCATCTGGTGCCGTCGCCGAGCAGATCTTGCGAAATCTTCCAGAGACTGTCTCCGGATTTGACTACATAATTACCGGCTTGATTGGCGGCAACTTCTTGTCCAGGTAAATTGATGGTCGTGCCCGGATGAATCAAATCGGGGTTGCTGCCCAAAATGTCCTTGTTGGCATTGAAAATGTCTTGCCACTTCATGCCATCGCCCAACTGATTCTTGGCGATATTCCAGAGGCAGTCTCCGGCTCTTATCGTATAGGAGCTCGGCGCGGAAGCTGCACTTGCCGGTGCTACAGCCTGATCGCCTATTGCCTGCGTGGCATCTTGCGGTGCGGCTTGATTGACGGCCTCTTGCCCTTGACCGATGTCTGATTGGTTTTGGGCAACTTGTTGCGATTTGAATTCTTGAACAGGTTTTGCTTCGACTGCCTGCTGTGGTTTGGCAATACTGTGGCCGACTGTCGGTTTGTGATATTGCACGCCATGCAGGTTGCGATGAGAAATGCCATCCACGCCATGTCCTGCGTTCACTCCGCCGGCTCTCATTTGATGTCCTTGATAGTCCATCACCGGTTTTGCAGCCGCTGCATGATGACTGGCGCTGGCCGTGCTCTGTGCAGCCGAATGTGCTTTGCTGCCGGCATCTTTGAGTGAGTCGAATGTAAGTTGTTTTGCTTTCAGTCCTTCCATTTTTATGGCCGGTTTGGCAACGCTTTGCGGTTGGTTCCACTGGGAGCCGCTGTCGCTTACGGCTTGAACGCCTTTGTCCATGCCGCCCAAAGTTGGTCGGAATCCTTCGTTGTTATTGTTGTAGGCAAGCAATTTGTCCGAGCCGGAGGCGTCCATGGAAGTCTGCGCAGCATCTAATGAGGCGGCGTCGGCTCCAGTCGTTTGTCCCATTCTGTAAGAGACATTGTTGTCTGCGCTCGGCGCTGCAATGTCGCGCACGCTGCCGGATGCGCTCAATCCGCCGCCTGCCGAACCACCATAAGACTGTCCGTTTACGTTCAATGACGGCACATTGTTGGAAAGTGGCACTGATTGAGAAAGGCTTTGATTGACGGCATTATTGGCTACGGCCGGCTGATTGAGCGGCATGCGATTGGCCAGTCCTGAAGATGTTGCTTGCAATTTGTCCGAGAACAATCTTTGCGTACCGCCCAGATGCGACGCCAATTTGCCGTCCGACAATTGAGGGCCGGAGAGCATTTCGCCAGAGCCGCCGGCGTTTTGTCCGGTGAATTTGGAGCTCCATTCGAATTGCGGTTTGTTCAAGTCAAGACCGCCGGAAACATTGAGTTTGTTTATGCCGGAAAAATGTTCGGGCGAAACGTTCAATTGCGGTGCGGTTGCGAATTTGCTCGTCAGCGAGTCGAAGGGCATGAAATTGCCGTTGAATGCGTGACCGCCCATGCTGCCGAGCGTACCCAAATTACTGAAAATTGGTGCGTTTTGCGGCACCAGAGAAAGATTGATTGCTGAATGTTCCAAGCCTACCGATCCAGGCAAACCGACTTTGCCCATCTGGTTGCTGACTGCACCCAGTTGAGCAAATAAGGTGTGATCGAATAAGCCGGCCAGAGGCGATTGTGCAAAGAGAAATTGACCTAATGCTTCGAAGAAAGAATTCATCAAACCCATAGCGCCGGGCATACGCATAATCAACTGAATGATTGGCGAAATCGGCTCGTTGGCGCCGGCAAGCGCCGCCACCATCGGACTTGCGTCCATGGGCGGGGGAGCGAAAGAGGCCATGGCCTGCGCTTCCATTCCAGTAGGGGCAGGCACGGTTCCCGTCAACTCGATGCCCGAAGGCAGCGCGGCTGCGGCTGCTGCATCTGGACGGAAGGATACCTGCATCTGGCTCATATCGACTTGACCGATACCGCTGCCAACAGTTGCTTCGGCGCCGGCACTCAAACTTCCTTTCAAAAGCTCGTGCCCACCTGCTCCGGTGATATCGGCACCGGTCGATGGGCTGGAGAATGTTTGCGGTCGGAAATTCAATGACATTGGTTGCGCTCTTCGGAAGCTGGCTCAAATGTACAACCGGCCTGCATTGAAGTAAAGCCGGTTTGTGGGAAGGCTCCCACGCCTAGCCGACTTTCGTGGTGGAAATACGCAAAGAAAATTGAATTGGTTGTCCAAAAGTCATATTCGGCACACTGAGCGCGCTTGATTTCAATTGAATGTCGAAAGCGGTTAAAATCAATTCGTACAAAAAACGCAAAGGACTGCGCTTTTCAATTGATTTGCAGCAGTTGGGCAAAACCGGGAGATGACCATGGATTTCAATAAGAGAGGACAAATTTCCAGAGCGGCCGGGCTGTCGCTTGCATCAATTGTGTCTTTCTTGATTACCGCAGGCTTTCCCGTCAGCACCTGGGCGGCTCCGGAGCCAAAAGCCAGTTCTACTAATGCTTCCAAACCCTCGAAGCCCTCCAACCCCTCCGACCCATTCGCCGCTCTCACTCCTGCAGTTCCGGCTGCACCGGTTGTCAGCCCTGCTCTTCAGTCAGTGCTTGCCGAATACAGCCAGAGTCCCGACCAAGCAGGCTTCGACCGTATGGTAGCCGTGATGAAGGATGTGCTCGTTCAGCCGCCTTTGAGAGATTTAGACGCTGCCGCCATTATCAAGAATCACCCTCAGCTAGCAGATCTGGGCGCCCGTGCCTTTGACGCAGGCGGAGCCAAAGTCTGGGCTTTCAACAGATGCCCGTTTGCTCAAACCGTAATCATCATCACCGGGCATGGGCCTGGCCCTGCCGCACCGGGCAAGCCGCCGGCGTTTCCTGCCGCCTACCGCGCCCAACTTCTTTCCATGCCGCCGTCTATCTCTGTTTCCGCAGCCAAGATCGTCACCAAGTCGGCTCCCGCTCCGGTCAAGGTGGTGAAAGTCGGGCGCGGAAAAGCAATCAAGCGCGTGGCGGCTCCGCCTGCCCCGCCTGTCGCGGTAGCCGGTGCTCCCAAGTACCTCGTCATCACCGGCAGCGACAGAGCCACCGGGCTGATTACTCTTTATGGGCTCAAGCCCAGTGAAGGCGGCTGGATGGCCGCCCCAGAGCTGTTCACTTCAGTGCCGCCCTTCTTGCTGTCCAGCGTCCAGGGCAGAGCTTCCTTTTCCGGTCCGGATATTGTCCTCAGCCTCACATCCGGAAAGGCTCCGACCGAGAAGCCTGCTGCGGCTCCCAACGGAAAGGCTGCCAGTCAACCATCCAGCGGTTACAAAATTGTTCTCCGTTTTGTAAACAGCAAGTATTTGCTTGAAGGAAAAGCACCGGATGAAGGTCCGGCTATGGTTGTCCATCAGTTTTTGCAGGCCGTCAAAGACGGCAGGCAAGATGTTGCCAAAGCCTGGCTCGCCAACGACCATCTGGCTTCCATCCCCAAATATCTGGGTTTGTACGGCAAGACGGACCAGGTCTATAAGCTCGTTGCCATGTCCAACCCGATGGGCGGCGGGTCACGCTTTCGTGTCGTAACTTTCGGCAAGGATGACCTGATTCTCGATGTCGGGCTGATCAAGAAATACGATTATGGCAAGCCGAGATCCTATGTCGCGATCAAATCGCTCTTTATTGCTCCCCCCGACCCCTTTGCTAAAAAGCTGGTCGGAGTTACTCCCAATTTCGAGCGAATCGGCGACCCTGCACCGTCTCCGGACACTGCGTCCAATAAAAGTGAGCCAAAACAATAAAAGAAGACTCTCACTAAATAAGAGATCTTGAAAAAAGAGCTGTCATTATGGGCATATTAAGGCTGAACTGCCTGATTGCAATAGGTCAACTCCGTGTCGTCATCGTCCGACACTCCCTTCAGCCAAACTCTTCCTTCTCGAGATGATCAACCATCCGAGGAGAAGACTTACTTTGCGCCTTCTCTTTCATTTTTGACTTATTCTTATCGCGAGACGCTCTTTGCGGAGTTCGAGCGGCTTGTTGAAGCAGCCAAACAGTTCGATGGATTGATCATCGACTTGATGCAGACAGGCTTTTCGGTGCCGCTTGACGAACTGGTCAAATTCAGTCTCTACGCTAAGCGATTGCTCAAGCCGCAAGGTGTGCTGCTTTTCGTCAAGGCTGATGGGGCTATCACGTTGACCAAAGACGATCCGGGCGGCGGTCTGACTTTCAACGTCTACGACAGCCCGTTCGGCATTTTCGCCCGTCATCCGATGCTTGCCGATTATGTCTGTGCCACTGTTTCAGGCATCGACCGCAGGCGTTTGCGCGGCGGAGGCAGCACGCTGGCCAATCACATTCTCTACACTTCGACACCCGTTTTGACTGACTCCGGGCGCAAAGCCAAGGAGGGGTTCAACCTGCCGGCGCCGCAAAGCTGGGTCTTGCAAATGATCGACGATTATTCGTCGGTGGAGGCAATCACGCGCACCCTGGAAGAAAGGCATCACCTGCCGGCTGACGAGACTCTGCGCATGCTGCAGGAATTGGAAGCGGAAGATATCATCTTTCCGGTTTTCTCCCGCATTCAGTTTCTCTCCAATTGTTATCACAATCGAAAACCGTTCAGGTTGGGACGTTACATGGTCGCGGCAGGGATCTTGAGCGAGTCTCAGTTGCAAGAACTTTTGGAAAGACAGGAAGAGGAAGGCTGGGGCAAAGGACAAAAGACTTTCCTGGGACTGCTTGCCGTCAGGCTTGGCTTCTTGAATACGCGCGAATTGGAAGTGCTTCTCGACGACCAGTATCTTTATGGCGGCTATCACAAAAAAGCCGACTCCGAAGGACAGGTCGGGCGCAACGTAGAGACCATGCGAGATTCGATGATCGGCTCTCTGGGCGCCATCGACGCGCACGGCTTGTTGCAGTCACTGTCGACGGCGCAAAAGACCGGCTTGTTGACAGTGGAGAACAGGGACAAGGCTCTGGTTGTATCTTTTACCAACGGCAAACCAATCAGCGCCAAAATGAACCGTTTGAAGGGCGTAGAGGCGATTACAGAGTTCGTCACGCAATGGTCTGAGGGTATCTTCGTCTTTCGCGACAAAGGCGTCTCACAGGAGCTGGACGACGGCTGTGAGCTGAAGCGATCGCTGGACAAATTGCTGCTTGATTCGGCTCTCTACAAAGACCAGGTCAATCAGATATTGGCGCAGTTGCCGACCGGGCGCAATACGATTCTCGAGCGTGTGTGGAATTTCGAGACACTGTGGAATAAACTCTCCACCAAGCCGCTCAAGTACCTGGATGGCAGCTTGGTCAGCGACAAAGACAAACAATCGATCATGCAATTGGCTAATTTGATCGATGGTTTGTCAACTCTTGATGAAGTGATCAAATCTTTCGATTTGTGGCCTGGCTATGCCATCATCAAATCCGTCCATCTGCTTATCGAACAGCGCCTGGTCAATGTTCAGCAAGCCAGCCTTTTCAGACCGCTTTCGGTCTTCCAGCGTATCGTCAGCGAATTACAGAAAACAATTGGACGCGACGACAACAAAGCGCTCTTGCAAGCCAGCTTGCACTATGTGCACGGCGATTCTCCTGCCGCCTCGCGCTTCCACATCGATCACGAAGGGCGTGTCAGTGTCAATCTTGCTCAAGTGAAAACATCAGGGACGCCTGTTTCTGCCGTGCTCTTGGAATTGCGCCGCTGGATGGAAGCTTATCTGGCCTACTGCCGCCGCCAGATCGATCCGCATATAGTCGACAATGCCGTCGCCAAGATTGTCAACGGACAGCCACCGCAGTGAAATTTCTTTTTGAAAGATCTTAAGCTTCGAAAACAGTACAATAACGCTCTAATTTCAAGAAGAACCAAAGAGGGAGTCCTCGATGAAGTACAAATTGGAGCCGGCTTCGCTGTCCGAATGCCAGAGCGATCTGGCCTGCGTCTTTGTCTATGCCAATGAAAAGGTGGCAGATGTTTTCAAAGACATCGATGCGGCCTTTGGCCGCAAGTTAAAGCCATTTATCGACATGCTGGGCGCTCATGTCAGTGAAGACGGATTCAAAGGCAAAGCCGGTCAGGTGCTCACTTTGCCGACTTTTGGCAATCTGGACGTACGGCGCATCACACTGATCGGTCTGGGGGAAAGCAAGGACTTCGGTACTGCACAGGCGCGAAAAGCGGCGGCAAATTTGGTCCGCCGCCTGCCCGGCGACAGCTTTCAGGGCAGTATATCTTTCTACTTTCGCCACGCATCTCCTGCCAAAGCGGCTGCAAAAAAGGGCGGTGCTGCTGCTGCCAAACGCCAGACAAAAACTGCAGCGCAGGTGAAAACCGGCAGTACGGCTATGGATGCAGAGATTGCTCAGGCGATAGTTGAGGGCATACATCTGGCTTCGTACTCATTCAAGAAATATAAGTCATCGAAAAACGGTGACAATAAAAAAGAAAAATCACCTCAGTCCCTTTCTTTTTCGGGACTTTCACTGTCGGCAAAGGCATTGTCGGATGCCTGCTTAAAAGGAGCAGCGATTGCCGAGTCTACTAATTTCGCTCGCCGTTTGATCGCTGAGCCGCCATGCTTCATGACGCCAAGCAAACTTGCCGAAGAAGCTCGGGCGGTCGCTAAAGAATTCGGACTAACCATCAAGGTTTTTGACGCCAAAGAAATCGAACGGATGTCCATGGGCTCTTTTCTTGGTGTCGCCCGTGGTGCCAAAGAACCGCCGAAATTTATAGTGATTTCTTACGACGCAGCCAAGTCAAAACGGAAAGTAGCGATTGTCGGAAAGGGCATAACCTTTGACTCGGGCGGACTTTCGCTCAAGCCGGCTCAAAGCATGGAGCATATGAAATACGATATGTCCGGGGCCGCTGCCGTGATTGCCGCCATGCGTGTGGTGGGCAAGTTTAGACCCAATTTTTCAGTCATGGCTGTTGTTGCCGCCACAGAAAATATGCCGGGCGACAATGCACTTCATCCCGGCGACGTGATCACGGCGATGAACGGTAAAACCATTGAGGTCAACAATACCGACGCTGAAGGGCGTTTGATCCTGGCCGATGCGCTCACCTATGCGGTCAAGCATGGCGCCGATGAATTGATCGATATCGCCACTTTGACAGGCGCCGTCGTCACTGCGCTGGGCCGTGTGGCGGCAGGCATTATGGGCTCCGACCAGGACCTCGTCAATAAGCTTATCGACAGCGGTGCCAGGGCTGGTGAAAAACTCTGGCAATTGCCGCTTTACGATGAGTACAACGAAACCTTGAAGAGCGATATCGCTGATTTGAAAAATGCCGGGGCCCGGGGCGAGGCCGGATCGGCCAGCGCCGCCATGTTCCTCAAAGAGTTCACGGGCGGCAAACCCTGGGCGCATCTGGACATTGCCGGACCCGGCTGGCTGGATCGCGACAGAGAGGAATGCAACAAAGGCGGCACCGGATTTGGTGTGCGAACGCTCTGCCGTTATTTAGTCGGTTAGACAGCTAGTTGGAAACAACCTGTGTGATGCTGCGCATTAGCGGTATGAGCGCATCGGTGTCTCGTCCGTCGCTTAGGGTTACCAGAAGACCGCCGCCGAAGTCGGCTATGACGAGGAAGCCTCGCGGTGTGCGCGCGACTACCTGGTGGACGCGATTGTGCCCGATCTTCTTAATGGCTGTCTCAGTGTTCATGTAGACTGCCAGCGCCCAGATTCCGATCGAATCTGCTTCGATGTCTTGTGGCATCGTGTTGGCTATAAGCAATCCATCGTGTCCGATGATGATCGAACCGACAACATCAGGCGTGCCGCCGATGTGATGCAGCAATCCCTGGATTTCGGAAGCGGCTTCCAGAGTGAGGATCTTCATCTTGGTGTCGGATAGATCGGAGGCTGTAAGCTTGCCGATTTTTTCCAAATCTTTCTGGTCGAGAAGGAATTTGCCGATCGAAGCGATGCGTCCGCTGCCGGTGTCGCCGCCGGTATCTGGTTTGGCATCCAAGCGGCCCAGACCTTCAATCTTTGGTGGAGGCAGAGCAGCAGCCATAGGATCTTGTGTAGCTACTTCGCTTATCGCTTGCACGGCGGCAGCAACATTAACTCTGCCTTGATTGACCTGAGTGTCTTGCTCCTGGACGCCCAGGTTGTCGGCAAAGATCTTGTTCATCATGTTGTCATCGACGCTGAAAAGTCCAGCACCCTGAGGTTGTGGGGCAGCGGCTGCGGGCTGAGGTGCGGCAAACGGCATCGGTGCTTGCTGTTGTTGCTGTCCGGGTACACCAAATGGTGCGCCGAATGGCACCGGTGCGGCTTGTTGCTGCTGAGCGAACGGTTCGGGAGCTGGCGAAGCCATGCCGAAACCTGCCTGGGCAGGCGCAGCACCAAATGGTGCAGGTGCTTGAGCTTGCTGTCCGTATGCCGGTGCCGGTGGAGCAAACGGTGCCGGTGGAGCTTGTTGGGCTTGTTGTTCAGGATATTCGCCTGTGCCGCCAACCGGTTTGGCTGTTTCCTGCACACCAAGATTCTTGGAGAACAGATCATCCATTGCTGAATCATCTAAATTAAACAGTCCGTTGTTTTTGTTGTCAGCTTGAGGCTGAGCAGGTGCGGTCGCTACCGGAGCCGGTCCGTTTGTGGGTGGAGCTGCGGCCTGGAATCCGCCGGATGCGCTCGGTGTGCCCCACCCGGATGCCGGTGGACCACCAGATGCGGTGGCGACACTCTTAGACATGACAGGTACGATTTTGGGCTGAGAGGTGGAAGCCGATCCTTGCTGCGGCATGGCAAAAGGATTGCCAGGCAGAGGTGGCTGAGCCGGCGTCACCGCGAAAGGCTGAGGCGCTGCCTGTGCCGGAGCAAATGGTTGAGCGGCCGGTTCTGGCGCTGCAAACGTTGCCGGAGGCGGAGCGCCGAATGGTTGGGGGGCCGGAGTCTGGGCGGCAAACGGCATGGGAGCAGGAGCCGGAGCACCGAACGGAGCAGGAGGTTGAGCACCAAATGGCTGCGGCGGCTGAGCTTGCTGGGGAGCCGGTGAGGCAAATGGTTGAGGTTCTGGCACAGGTGCATTGAACGGCTGCGGTTCGGGCGCGGCAAATGGTTGGATCTGCGGTGCCGGAGGTGTTGCAAACGGCTGCGGAGCTGTATTTTGTCCAGGCAATGGCGGCGTGCCGAACGGCTGAGGCTGAGGCTGTCCCCATGCTCCGCCGCTACTTTCAGGCGGAGAATTCGGCAGAGATTTCATGATTGCAGGCTGTGGAGGTCCTTCAGGTTTAGCTGGTGCCGCCGCCTGTGGTGTGCCTTCGTTGATGCCTAAATGCTCGGAGAAAATCTTATCGATTTCGCTATCATCGACATTGAAGAGGGCTCCGCCTGCCGCGGCAGTCGCCGGTGGCGGCTGAATCGGCGCCGGTGCCGGTTGAGCTACCGGCTGGCCGGGCGTGAATGCCGGCGGATTGATATTCAATCTGGAAGGCGAACCGCCGCCTTGCGGTGCGGGCGCTGCGGCAAAAGGCTGATTGAATGCCGGTTGTGGGGGCACTCCGTTTTCTGGTTCGGCTTTCTGGTGCAACTGGTCTTGCGCTTCGACGACCGGCAAATCCCAGCTCGATGCAGTAATACCTTGATCGGCCGGCGATCCAAATGGCACTGCCGGCGGTGCAAATGGTGCCGGAGGTGCCGGCGGCGCAAGTGGTGCAGGAGGGGCGGCAGGTGCTCCCCATGGAGCAGGTGCCGCAGGCTGTGGGGCCAACTGCTCGCCTAGTGGTGTTGCCGACGTGGGCGTTAATTGTTGAGTGCGTTCTTGTATCGGCACGTCCCAGCGCGGGGGCGGTGGTGACAATTCCGGCGCTTGCTGAGCGGAGCGATCTTGAATGGGGGTTTCCCAGCGGTTGTCGCCCGGGGCCTTAGCGACAGGTGCTGGTGCAGGGGCACCGCTGGCCATGGCTTCCTGTTTGATACGCTCTTGAATGGGCAAATCCCAGCGCGACTCTTCAGACTGCTGGCCGGCACCAGGTTGTCCTTCTGCAAGCACATTGGACAATCTGTCCATGATTGAATCTTTTGGAATACCTGTTCCTGCTACTCCAGCAGTCGGTGCCGGTGGCGCTTGAGGAGCCGCTTGCTGCCCGAAGCCGGCTGATGCTCCCGGCAATGGCGGTGCTGTTCCGGGAACCGGAACTCCCCACGGATTACTGGCCGCAGGAGCGGGTGCAGGCGCAGGTGCAGGTGCAGGCGCAGCAGGCATCGCTTGTTCTTGAGTACGATTTTGAATTGGTTGATCCCAGCGATTGGCATCGGCTGCCGGTTGAGCGCCTCTACCCTGGATTGGTTGATCCCAGCGGTTTTGTTCACCGCCCGGCGCAGGCGGTGGTGGCATCGCTGGTGCCGGGGCTTGAGGCACAGGTGTCGCACCCCAACCTTTCGGCGCACTGGGCGCATTGGATACAAGTTTGTCGGAGCCGGGCGTAAATGCTTGCCATGTGCCTGTTTCAATTTGCTCCGCATCTACCGACCAGGCATTAAAGGTTGGTTTTGCCGCTGGTGCCGCTTGCTGGGCAACCGCTGGAGCTGGTGCGGGCTGTTGCGGCTCCGGTGCTTTAGCCTGGTCACCGCCCCAGGCGTTTCCGCCCGCAGGTTGTCCCCAGCCTCCGCCCGGTTGTCCGGCTGGAGGAGTGCCCCAACTGTCATTTGGTTTCTGCGCGATTTGCCCCCATGAACTGCCAGAACCACCTTGCGTTCCCCAGGCGCCAGCGGCTGCGGGCGCGGGTTCTTGTGCCGGAGCCTGGGGCGCCGGTGCCTGTTGTTGCGGAGGAGTGGCCCAGCTGTCTGGGACTGCATTCGGTGCAGCGCCGGGCTGACCTTGTTGCCAACTGTTTGCGTTTCCACCCCAGGCATTGCCGCCGGGAGCGCCGGCCGGAGCAGGCCAGGGATTGTTTTCCTGTGCGGCGGCAGCGGGCGCCGGTTGCGGTTGAGGAGTCTCCGGAACAGGAGGTTGGCTCCAGCCACCGGCATTGCCGGCACCCCAATCGGGTCCGTTTGAGGGAGGAGCACCCCAGGCCTGAGCAGAAGGTGCAGGTGCAGGCGCAGGTGCAGGCGCAGGCGCTGCTGCTTGCGGTGCCTGAATCGGCTTGTTCCAGGGCTGGTCGGGAGAATCCATGTTGGGCGGCGTTTGCCCTGCCGGCATACCGGCAGGTGCGCCAAAATTAGGTGCCTGTGTGGGCGGTGCAAACTGATTGGCCGGTTGATCGTCAGGATCGTCCCAGGCCCCACCAGCAGGTGGCGGGCCCCATTCTGAATCTTGACCGTTCGATCCTTTAGGTGGCTCGGCTCCCCAATTCGGGTCGCCCCATGCACCGCCAGCTGCAGCACCACCCAGAGTTGGTGATTTCGTCGAAGGCTTCGGCTCCGGACCACCGGCTGGACCCCCACCGGGAGGACCACCCCAATTCGAGGCTTCCTGCTGCGGGCTTGAAGGTTTGCCCCAGTTTCCGACTAATTGCGCAGAGTTATCGGCCATCGCATTTGGTGCCGGCATGGGCGGAGGCATTTGAGGCATGCCTGACATACCCGGCATAGCCTGTGCGGACGGCATTTGAATACCCGCTTGCGGTACGGGAATACTTGGATTGGATTGTCCGGGCAGACCGGTAGGGACGTTGACAGGTTGACGATTGGGCAGGCCGGGCGGCTTCATCCAATTCGGTTCTTCTTCTTTCTGATAGTTGCCTTCCGGAGAAAGTTCGTCTTCTACGTTTATGGGCTCATGCTCGCCGGTCGCTCTTTGAGATTCGGCAATCTTCCTTCTAATAGATTCAGCAAGAGTAAGCGGTTGGTCGTCTGTCAGCTGGTTGGGACCGGCCATGCCGAACTTCTCGCCCAAAGAGCGCGTGGTCGATTGAGCTTCACGGCTGTCCATGAGCGGCTCAGACATGCCTTTGGCGATGGCCTTCAGTCTCGTTGCGGTGCCCGAGTGATCTTCAGGAGCCTTGCCTTTCGCCTGCGGCGGCGCCATTTGCGGAGGCACAGTGTCTTCGAATTGCTGGGTAGGAATGCTTTGCGATTGAGTGCGATGTGGGTAGCGACTGCTCGGCTGCTCCATCTCCATCCCTGGAGGCATGGTATCTTTCTTGCCCCTGACGGCGCTCTGCTTCTGCTGACCGCCTTGCTGCGCTGCTGCACCGCCTTTGGGCGCTTTCTCTTTGCCTTTGAACAGATTGGTGAAAACAGCAAAGGGCGACGGCTTTTGCTCGGGCAGATCTTCCATGATGGCGCGTGCCAGGGCTTCCGGCTGCGGCGGTGTCAGATCGTCTGGCAGCTGAACATCATCGGCAGCCAAAAGTACTTGCTGGATTTGATGGTGGAATTTTGCGCAGGATTCGCAGGTCTCCAGGTGGGCGGACAGCATACGCTCGTCCTGCGCCGGCAGGTCCATGTCGAATCGTTGTTGAATTAAGTGTCGGAATCGACTGCAATTCATTATCAGTTACCGCGCTCTCTCAAGATTTACTATCCCCTACCCAGGCATTTGACTATCTGCACTCTGGCTCTGTATAGCCAGGACTGTATGGTCTCTTTCGGCTGGTGCATGACCGAACCCATTTGCTCGTAAGTGAGATCGAGCTGGTGGCGCAGCATGAAAACCTTCTGCTGCTCCTCGGACAGAGTGCTCAGGCAGCGTCTCACTCTTTGAGTACCCAAGATCACCGTAGTCTCCCAGTCCATGTTGCCGGAACCATCGGAGGCCGGGTCAGTGCGAGCTGACGGAGGCAGCGGACCGGTGTACTGGGAGTGATACTCCGCGCAAGCATCGACGATAAAATTCGACACCCAGTACCAGAGCGGCATATTTACCTTTTTGGGATCGGTGTGCTTGAGGGCGGCAAAGGCATTGCGGAAAGCCATAATGGTCAGTTCAGTCGCTGTCTCCGGATTACCGGTGGCCATGTAAGCGATGGCGTAAAAACGCTCTTGATGAGTCCAGACGAAATCATTGCGCTGCTCTTTGTTGCCCTTCTTCAGTTCGAAGAGCACTCCGGCGGCAGCCTGATTGAAATTGTTCCGGGAGGGGAGGATAGGCATTATTTTTGGACAACCGCTAAAAACGCGAATACTGAAACAATAGCCAACAATTTGGTAGTAGCGGGACGTCAGGAGATTTTTATAGAAAATATCGTGGAACCGCAAAACACGGCCGCGAATACCCCCAACCAGCAACTCTATGACCCGATGTGGGCGAGCTGCCGACCGCCAAGTAGCCACTCTTCCAGTTTACCTGATTCGGGCGGGACTCAGGAAGGATTTTGTGGGATAACTGGTGGGCTCAAAAACGCTTACGGACTGAAACAGACCTCCGTTGACAGGCGATAACGACTCATACCGCTAACATATGATGTACCACGTTACGCGCGTTAGTATCTTCATTCTGATAATTAGGAAGCTAGCTTGATGTCATTACCGGAAACGCATACTATTGAAATCAAGGTTCGCAACGCCGCTGCCTACACTCTGAACAATGTTGTGGCAACAGCAAGAAGCTGTTCACCACAGGACTTGAATCTGGCCGCCGCCAATGTCGAGCTGGTCTGTAACTCCGGTAAAATACCCGGCGAAGTAGTCGATTTCGTAACTTTTGTTGTCACAGATCTCTTTACACTTTTGCATCGAAGCGGGCTTTACAACAGACAAAGAGCCTTTTGGGAATCAATCGCGCGTGCAGTGAAAGTGTCTGTGCATCCTGTTATGCAGGGCATTTTCCGAAAGGAAACTCTGCCCATGTTCGATGTCCATTTTGAAGATGCTTCAGGTGGCACGACTCTTTTGGCCTTCGTCGTCCAAAATCACGCTCAGTGGAAAGAGCCCCGGTTCGCGACTGCATATTTTAAGGAATTGCTACACCGCGCCCAGCAGCTGGATCGCAAACGGCCGACTCTGAAAACACTAATGGTGGTAGCGCCAAAACCATTTTCAGAGGAACTCTTCAAGCACGTAGAGAAAATGCTGGGCGGTCCTAATATCGATCCGGTAACCCGATATGAGTCGGTGCTGCAAACACCTTTGAACGTGCATATAGATTTGTTCGAATATGGCGTCGCTCAATCCGACGGGCAAGAAATGACGGTCCCGGATGAAACATCAAATGGCGCGCACGGACCTGAGGACAATAGCGCCACCCAGGAAAAGCCGGAAACGTACGATGAAGCTGAGATTGACGACCCTGACATAATCGGAGACGAAGTGCTTTTACACCCTGACGACATGAAAAGTCGCCCGGGCCGATTCATGTTTCGCATGATCCAACCGGACATCGAAAAAGCCCGAAAGAAATGAGTTAGAGCGGGATGTTTCCGTGTTTGCGCTTTGGTCTTTCGATGCGTTTGTTTTTTTGCACTGACAGAGCCGCATGCAAATGTTTGCGGGTTTCTGAAGGCATAATCACGTCGTCGACATAGCCTAGTTCGGCTGCCACGTACGGGTTTGCAAAACGCTCTCTGTATTCGGCTACCAATTCTTTGTGCCTTGCTGAAGCAGCTGAAGCATCCTCTTTCAACTTATCGAGCTCCTTTCGATAGAGTAAATTGACCGCACCGTCGGCGCCCATGACAGCGATTTCAGCGGTGGGCCAGGCGAAATTGAAGTCTCCGCCAACGTTTTTGGAGCCCATGACGTCGAAGGCACCACCGTAGGCTTTGCGCGTGATTACCGTGAGTTTGGGAACTGTCGCTTCGCAGTATGCATAGAGAAGCTTGGCTCCGTGGCGGATGATGCCGTTATGTTCTTGCGTGCGTCCGGGCAAATAACCTGGAACATCGACGAAGGTAATCAAAGGAATATTAAAAGCGTCGAGAAAACGGACGAAGCGAGCACCTTTTATAGAGGCGTTGATATCCAGTGTTCCGGCCAGTTTTTTAGGCTGATTGGCGACGATTCCTACTGTCTCGCCGTGCAACCTGGCGAAGCCTGTGATCAAGTTGGTAGCGTAAAGCGGCGCTATCTCGAAGAAATCACCATTGTCGAATATGCGGGTGATTACGTCGTGCATGTCGTATGGTTTGGCCGGGTCGTGTGGAACCACATTGTCCAGCGTGCTCATATCGGCAGGCTCGGCATCATCTCCGGCTTCCACAAAGGGTGGCGGCTCCAGATTATTGAGAGGAATGTAGGAAAGCAGTTTTCTCACCATCCAGAAAGATTCTTCTTCATCCTCGGCAAGCAGTTGCGCCACGCCGCTTTTCTCGTTGTGAACCCGCGCTCCACCCAGCTCGTCGAAAGTGACGTCTTCACCGGTGACGGTGCGTACGATTTCCGGCCCTGTTATAAACATGTAGCTGTTTTTGTCCACCATGATCGTGAAATCGGTGACGGCCGGGCTGTAAACAGCGCCTCCGGCACAGGGCCCGTAGATGACCGATATCTGCGGAATCACACCGGATGAATTGACATTTCTGTAAAAAATATCGGCATATCCGGCCAGCGATGCGACTCCTTCCTGGATACGGGCTCCGCCGCTTTCATTGAGACCGATGACCGGGCAGCCAGCCTGCTTGGCCAGGTCCATGACTTTGCAGACTTTGCGGGCGAAAGTTTCCCCGAGCGCGCCACCGAGGAAGGTGGCATCGTGCGCGAAGATATAAACCGGTCTTCCGTCGATTTTTCCCTGACCGGTAATGACGCCGTCGCCGACTACTTTCTTTGAATCCAGCCCGAAATGCCTGCAGTGGTGCACTGCATAGCGATCCAATTCGATAAAAGAATCAGGATCAAGCAAACTCAAAACGCGCTCACGCGCATGCATCGTGCCCTTCTCATGGCGTTTTTTCAAAGTCGCTTCGCTGACGGAAACGGCTCCGCCTCGCTTCTCTAGAAGGCGTTCGTTAGGCGATTTTACGGTTTTGCTCTTGGTGTCCATTGTCCTTGCCGTCCGTGTTTGTAAGTTGTTGGATTCACAGCTATACGAGTGTAGATAAAAAATAGTGAACGATAGTCAGATAGATGGTCATTGTGCACACATCCAGAATGCTGGTAATGAAAGGCCCGCTTGCATGGGCAGGGTCGATGCCCAGCTTCTGAAAAACCATTGGCATGAGCGTGCCGATCAAAACTCCGCAAGTCATGGTGACAAAAAGCGAGCAGCCGACAACAAAACCAAGCATGGGATTGACGCTGTGCAGCATCCAGCTCATCAAAGTGGTGGCACTGCCGCAGAGAATGCCGAGCATCATGCCGACTCTTGCCTCGTGAAAAACGTGCTTGAGAATCACACGCCAGGCAAGATTTTCCATGCCCGTGCCGCGCAAAATAATACAAGTGCTCTGGGTGGCAACCGAGCCTGTGACGCCGGAAAGAAGCGGCATGAATGAAGCGGCGGCAACGGTTTCCTTAATCACATTGTCGAAGTGAGTGATGACAGAAACAGAGCCTGCTTCGATTCCCAGTGTGATCAAAAGCCAGGGCAAGCGCGCTCCAACAGCCCGCCTGACGCTCAAACTCAGCTGTTCACCAAGGTCTCCAGCTTCGGTAGAAATACCGGATGCCTGGAATAAATCTTCAGTCGACTCTTCCCACAAAACGTCGATGACATCATCGGCGGTGATGATCCCGCGCAGCATTCCAGACTCATCGACGACAGGTAAAGTCAATAAGTCATAGCGGCTGAGCTTTTCGGCAGCTTCTTCCTGGTCTGTCGTAGTCAGTACTTTGATGACATTGTCGTCCATCAAACTCTCGACCAAGGCCTCGCTCGGCGCCATGAGCAATTCTTTGAGAGTGACTCGGCCAGCCAGTTTTTCATCTTCCGAGACTACATACACGTCGTAAATGTCGTCTTCCAGTTCTGCGTATGTTTCTCTCAAATAAGAGATGGCCTGGTCCGCCGTCAACTTTCCTTCCACCGCCAGATAGTCGGTGGACATGATCCCCCCTGCCGAATCTTCTTTAAATCCGAGCAGTTCTTCGATGTCTTCCTTTGCTTCCGTGTCGGTCATCTGGCCCATGATCGACTGGACCTTTTCCCTGGGCAGCTCGGCCAGCAAGTCAGCAGCATCGTCAGGGCTCATCCTGGCGATGATTGGTACGACACCGATGTCGCCCAGATCCTTAAGCAGATTTCCTTGTGTTTCCGGCTCCAATTCAGCCAGAACAGCCGAAGCATTGTCGAGATCGAGAAGGCGGAAGCAGGAAAGTCTGTGGCCCTTGTCGAGATCGGTGAGCCACTCGGCAATATCCGCCGGGTGCTCCTCATTGAGGAGCATCCGCAGTTTTTGGCGTTGCCCGTCATCGACGAGCGCGCTCAATTCTTCCGGCGCTATGCGCGCTTTCTCGCTCATTTTCTTCCAGTCGTTTGCTTAACTGAATCTTGCCGGGTGTATATACACCCCGACATTAACCCTATCAAGATGAGAGCTAAGGTTTAAGACAAGCCATCTAAGCTGATAGCTTGATTATTCAGACCCAGCACAGAAAGCGGCTTTCGCCGCTCTTTTTTCTCTGAGCATTTGTTTATCAATCTTCAAGATATCCGGCCAACTTAGAAGACCAGGCCGGCTGCCGGAGCTTTCTAAAGGCCTTGTGCTCGATCTGGCGCACTCTTTCTCTGGTGATATTGAACAGGCGGCCGACTTCTTCAAGAGTCCGTTGCCTGCCGTCTTCTAGCCCGTAGCGCAAATGCATTATGTCACGCTCGCGTGGTGTTAACTGGCTGAGCATGCGGTTAAGGTCCTGACGCATCAGCTCTTCTTCTGTTGTCATGTCCGGGCGCGAGGTGATGTTGTCTTCGATTAAATCGCCCAGATAAGTCTCTTCGTCTCTGTTAAGGGGCATTTCCATCGACACAGGCTCTCTATCGGCCTGAATGATTTCAGTAATTTTGTTGACTGAAAGTTCCATTGCACTGGACAATTCCACTTCTGTCGGCTTGCGGCCCAGTTCTTGCGAGAGTCTGGCGGAAGTCTTTTTCAACTTGTTGATTGATTCGACCATGTGCACAGGCACTCTTATCGTTCTAGATTTATCAGCCAGACCGCGGCTGATTGCCTGTCTTATCCACCAGGTGGCATAAGTGCTGAATTTGAAACCCTTAGTGTGATCGAACTTCTCGGCCGCGCGAATCAATCCGAGATTGCCTTCCTGAATTAGATCTTGGAACGGCAAACCGCGATTTACATACTTCTTGGCGATAGAAATGACAAGACGAAGATTGGCCTGGATGAGCTTCTTCTTGGCGTCCAGGTCACCATTGGCAATGCGTCTGGCTAGCTCGATTTCCTCGTCCGGCTTGATCATCTTTACGCGACCGATCTCGCGCAGATACAGCCTCACGGAGTCCTCGGTAAAGCCGTCCGGACCGGTCGGCTCTTTCTCGTCCGGCTCTTCATCAATTGCTACGACTGCGGCCGGACTTTGCTGAGCATCTTCCTCGTCAAAGGCTTCCTGCCAATCATCAGCTACTTCATCGCGAACTTTAGACGCCAATCTCGTGAACTCCTACTTTTAAAAACTTGCCGGTAACAAATTCGGCAAACGCCACACACAGGATATTTACCCAATCGATCTACATCTTTAGCGGTCCAGCCTAATTCTTTAGCAGTCAAGGGGTATATTAACTTTTGTAAATTTGGCAGAAGCCGGTGTTAGTTTCTGCATTTTCAAAGATAAAGCCGGCAAAACTACGCGCTGTGACGCTCGCGCGCTTGATGGCCAGCCGTTTAAGCCAATTTGATTTTGTATGCAGGCTATATGCAACCGAGCGAGCTTGTCTCACTTACCCGGTTTTCGATTTTACATCCGTGCTTGAAAACTTGCCGGTGGCTCTTTTGTTTGGTTTGGTTTGGAATTGTTTTGAATTGCATTCATTGATTTTAGTCTCGGTCCCGGACCTATATAGTCGTGCTATATTCACCTTTCGCCCATTTTTATCTGAAGTGGGCCGTTATGCCGGAGAAAATTCATGACCAAGAAATACAACGCACGCGAAAAGAAACAGCGCCGCCTGGCTAAAGAGCGCCGCAAAAAAGAGCGCGTCAAAGAAGCGATAGCAAAGGCTGCAGAAAGGAAACACTAGGTGGCTGCCACCAAGCGCATAATGTCCGGCATGCGCCCGACTGGGCGTCTGCATCTCGGACACTATTTTGGGGCGCTGCTGAACTGGGTTGATTTTCAGAGTCGCTATGAGTCGTACTATTCGATCGTCGACTGGCATGCTCTTACCACTAAGTATCAAGACAGCGCTTCGGTTCCCGCGAATGTCTTCGAGATAACTCTCGATTGGCTAGCCGTCGGCATCGATCCCGAGCAAGCAACTATTTATGTGCAATCGGCGATTCCCGAGATTGCCGAAATTCACCTTTTGCTTTCGATGATCACGCCGCATAACTGGGTGGAGCGCGAACCGACACTCAAAGATATGGTGAGAATGCTCGCTCAAGACGAAGGGGAAGCAAGAGAAAAAGCGACTTATGGCTTGCTTGGTTATCCGGTTTTGATGTCCGCAGATATTCTTACTTTTAAGGGAGAATTGGTACCTGTGGGCAAAGATCAGGAGTCGCATCTGGAGTTTGCTCGCGATGTGGCGCGCCGTTTCAACAATGTTTATGGAGCTGATTTCTTCCCCGAGCCCAAACCGGAATTCACCGTTACGCCTCTTCTTAAGGGCATGGACGGCATGAAGATGGGCAAGTCATACGGCAACGACATCAAAATTGCTGATACCGCTGATGAAACCATCAAAAAAGTAAGGACCATGGTTACGGATCGAACGCGCATCGCAAAAGCCGACCCCGGCCACGTTGATCTGTGCGAAGTGCCCTGGCCGTGGTATCGCGCTCTTGCCGACAAAGAAGTTTTGGCCACCGTCAAAGACGAGTGCGAGTCTGCAAAAATCGGCTGCGTTGATTGCAAGAAACGCCTGGGCGGGCTGATCAACGATCGCTTCCACGAGTTCAGAGAAAAACGCATCAGTCTGGCTAAGGATCCCGAAAAGGTTTTCAAAATTCTCGACTACGGCAACAGCAAAGCACGCAAAGTCGCCTCGCAAACGCTCTCTGAAATGCGAGAGCGGATGGGCATGATCGACTGGAATGACAGCCAGAAGACGTGGTCAAGGTTGATGGAGAGAGTTTAGTTTTTTCAAGGGGCCGGGCCATGCCCAGCCCGGGCGGAACACGGCATTGCCGCTTGGATGGTTTTCACCGGTGTTTGGAGGCTCGACCAAAAGCTTGTCGCAAACACCGACGAATTCAAAAACGTGGCTCGACAGGTTGTCTCTTTGGCAAGGCTGCTGGCTGCTCTTTCTTACAGCCTGGATGCCGATTTCAATCAGCGCTATATGGATCGGCATCATAGTCGGCGGTGTCTTCTGGACGGCAACAAGCGCCCTTGCCCTCAAAATAGTGCTGGACGAGATGCCCAAAGACGGCAGTGTCAAACCGTATCCATATCTGAGAGGAAAACTGCTGGCGGTAATCGGGTTCGATGAAGCGCCTTTCTTGGTTCCCCTGGGCATATTCACTCTGGTTCTCATCACCTGCGGCTTTTGCGTTGGTATCGAAACAGGTAACATCGGCGACGGTGCCAGAGTGGCGACTAGAACACTTGTTTCACTCAAAGCTCTGGTTATATATCCCTGGGTTTATCAAGTTCTCAGACGTGCTCCGCAAATGAAAACGCCCGTCATTTGCACGTTTTTGGTAATGTCTTCGCTCTCTTGTCTATATGCTCCAATCGAACCGGGCATGAAAGAGTACCTCAGAAATATTACCGACCATCCTCCGCAAGACCCGAATTTGCTCGTCCTCTATAAAATGTTCGACGGCTTTATCAGGTGGGTTACCGGTTCAAGAACGGACTATTTGCAAGGTACTGGTTTTCTCGAACAACCAATGGCGTTTGCCGGTCAAATGCAAACTGTGATGATGATGGCTCTGGCTCTCTTGCTTTGCCACGGATACAAACACTTGCCCGGTATCTTCGGCAAACGCTCTGTTGCCATCGCAATTGCATGCTGCATTGCCATTGGCATTATCTTCGGCGCTGAGCGAAGCGCCTGGATGGGAGTGTTTTTCGGCGTAATGGTTGTTTGCGCCAACGTCTCGAGAAAAACAGTTCTTGTTGCACTTTTCAGTGTATTGGTTGTGGCAGGTTTGTCTTACCTGTTGGTTCCGATAGTGAAAGATCGGGTAGATGTTCTTTTCAAACCGCCTGAAGAAAATGCAGCCATCTTCAAGGAAAGCGAGTCCGGTCCTTTCAAGGATCCAAGTGTTATCGCTCGTTTTCACATCTGGGAAGCGACTATCGACAAGTTCAAGAAAAAGCCGATTTTCGGCACATCGCTTATACGTTTCGGCGTCATCCATGCAAAGTCGGCGATGCCCAACAAGGGCTATTTCGATCATGCCCACAGCAATTATTTGCACATGCTGGCCGCCACAGGCATTGTCGGATTCTCGGCATACATGTATTTGCTCTTCATGACTTTTGCAATCACGGCAAAATTGTCGAAGCCGCTTTCTCTTGGGGAACTTTCAGAAAAAGAAGTGGAACAATTGCAATTTGATCGTGCCGTTGCCGTCGGACTACTGGCTGCCAGCACGTCTCTTGCCGTGTCCGGGCTGTTCGAGTTCAACTTCGGAACCGGGCATGTTCGCCTGACTTATTTTTACTGGCTGGCTTTTCTCTGTATGAGAAATCAGTCGATGCGCAGCCACGAGAAGCTCGGCGAGCCCATCATATAAGAGCCATCCAGCATCGATACCATGGTGAAATTGTGGTTGCGTTTCACCTTAACGCCGGAGGCGTATTCTACAAATACGATTTCGCCCTGCCCGTTGATGTTTACTGCCGTGCCGTCAGGCATCATTTGTTCTTCAACTATGCCTGTCTCAGGGCGCAGTTGTTTGTATTTGGGAGCCAACATTGCTGAAAATGAACTGACGGGATTAAGCATGTGCAACACCAGGTCCTTATGTGCGTAAGGAGGAAAAACGATTTGATTGAGAAGGCGATTGGGATACTTTTAGATTAGGGGCAATTTGTGACAGTACTATTACAAAAACTGTCTGAACATGAATTTTGCCTCTATTTCTTTGAAAAAGTTTTGAAATCCAGGCAATTGCGCCAAAAGTCTTTGCCGCTCAAACTTTGGTTTTAAGCCAGGCACGTGATTGATAGCGCGTTGCCGTCAATATCCCCATTACCGCGACAGACAGAGTCATGGACAACCAGGCGCCGTCGGCACCCATTTTCATGATTATGGCGAAGAAATAGGCGACCGGCAGCCTGATTGCCCAGTTGGCAATAAAAGAGATGACCATCGGTGTTTTCGTGTCGCCGGCGCCCTGTAAGGCTGAGCTGAGCACCATGGCCAGGGCAAGAAATGGTCCGGCTATAGCGTTGTAGCGAATGTAAGAGGCAGTAATTTCAGCTGTGGCGTGTTCTTTGGTCATAATGTCGGACACCGGTCCTGCAAAGACGAACAGAAGCCCGCAGCTGACGAGCATCATGACCATGCCGATAAGAGTGACGTGCCAGCCTGCTTTGAAGGCACGCTCCTCCTGTTTGGCACCGAGATTTTGACCAACGATTGCGGCTACAGAAAGTCCGAGCGCCATAAGCGGCATAAAGACTAGCCCTTCCACTCTGATGCCTATTGTCCAGGCAGCCAGTGCCTCGGTTGGTTTATCCAGACAGCGCAGAATAAAGAAAATCACAAATGTCGAGAGTCCCCAGCCAAGCCTCTGCAATGCAGCCGGAATGCCGATCTTGACGATGCGTTTTAGAACAGAGCCAAGGAAAGGATACATGTAAGAAGTGCATAATCTTAATGGCGAGCGCAAAAGAAAAGCCAAGGCAACGCACGCTCCCACACTCGATCCAACCACTCCCGACCAGGCAATGCCTTTCACTCCCAGCCCGGGCAGTGGCCAGTCGTGTAAAACGGTGAGATAGTCGCCTGCGATATTGAAGATGGTGGAGACGAGCATAATGATCAAAGTTGTACGCGAATCGCCTATGGCTCTGAACGCGGCATTGATGATGTTCACCAAACTAAACGGGATCAGGTAGAGGCAATATATTGAAAGGTAGTGAGCGCCAATGTCGGTAACTTCGGCAGAACCACTGAAAAGACCAACTATTTTGTGAGCGCCCAATTTCGCCATGATAAGCAGCGCCAGTCCCATCAAGACGGCAAACAGTATCGATTGACCGGTTGCACGTGCCGCTTCTTCTTGATCTTCGGCGCCCGTGGCACGCGATACCAAAGCCTGTGTGCCCACGCCCGTGGACATGATGAAAATCATCAGGATGAAGAGGACTTGCTCGGACACACCCACTGCAGCCTGGGATGCGCTGCCCAGAAATCCCGCCACATGCATGTCGGCAAGACCGACCAGCGAGCTTGAGACTGTCGTCACCATCAAAGGCCAGGACATCGACCAGATTGCCTTCATCAGGCTGCCTGCAGCCAGATTCGCCGTCAGGGCGCCTTTTTCTTGAGGCTGAATCGTTTGCTCTTGCCGCTCTTTGTCGTTTAAAGCGGTCATGGGGATTTCCTCGACGCCAAAATGGTTAACCTGGTATATTCTTCCAGATTCATAGATCAAAACGGGCTGGGGGAAGAAGGCTAATGAAACTACGCAGCAGCGTGTATGGTTGGAAATCCGTCTGGATGGAATTTGCCGAAGAGCACCAGGGCTCATTCGATGAAGGTCAAAAAGTGTTTGTCATGCGCGTGCCTGTAACCGGCAAGCCATGGACCATTACCTTTCACATGCATCAGAAAGGCGTGGGCGGTGCAGTCACTGACAGCAGTGCTGCCTTTCTTCCCTTCAAAGCCAAAGGTTCTTTCAGCTTCGATCTTCACAATCGCAGTCTGGCAGGCGATGTCGGCAAAGTGTTCGGCGGTCAAGACATCGAGATTGGTGAAGACGAATTCGATCGCGAATACATAATAAAAGGATCGGACGAAAAACTGGTCAAACAAATCTTTGCCGGCTCGCGCGTTCAAGAGTTGATTAAGTTGCAGCCGCACATAAAGCTTTTTATTCAGGACGAGCCGAAGGAATTGGCAGAACACGGCACGGTTCCTCCTGGCATCCATGTGCTTGCTTTCAAAGACAAAGACGCTATCAACAGTTATGAGCGCCTGACACTAGTTCACGACTTAATGCTGACAATGCTCGACGAAATGATGGCTTGTGATCTGGCTTCTCCGCAGGATCCTAATTTCGAGATCTAGAAGCAAAGAAGTAATTTGGTGGGCATCACCTGAAAAGGTGATGTCCACTTGTTTTTAGAAGAATTATGATCAATTTCACAAGATTCTCACAAGCAATGGGAAGAATGAATACAGAGCGATTCTCGCTCGAGGATCTGGAGGCCTTCCCAGAACCCGCAAAAAGCGCTGCGTCCAAGAGGGCGAACCCCAGGGTTCGAAACAGGAGTGCCGATTTCGGTAGCTGGGGGAAACATTAAAGGGAGCATTGACCTATGACCGAAGTGAGTGAGAGCGACACCGCCGACTCGGTTAAACTTGCCGAGCTCTTGACGGAAGCTGGCTATATAAGCCAGAAAGATATAGATGAGGCAATGCAGATAGGCAAGGAAACCGGTATGCGTGTTGGACGCGTGCTCATCGTTTCTGGCTGGCTATCGGAAAATCAACTGGTGGCGGCAGTTAAGGCCCAGACCCTGGTAAATAACGGAAAAATCAGCCGTGGAGCGGCGGTGAGAGCCCTGAAAATAGCGGACGAAAAAGAACTCTCGTTCGACAGCGCTCTGCAAAAAATGACTGCTACCAGACTGCAAGCCCTCGTGAAAGTGGATACCCGGACATAACCTGGAAACCAACTATTAGTTTTCCAACTATTTGCAAAATCGATTTTTTGGCGATCAAACGCGCTTCGTGTGGCTAAACTACACGAAGCGCTGTTCTTTGTATGCAGTTATTTCCGGCGCCGGCTTTCTGCACTGCTATGCTTTTGATGATGTGCTGGCGACCGGGTAGGCAGTTGAAATCGAGGAGAAGAACACTTGCCCGTCTGGGACATACTGACCAGATACCACACGGCTTTCGCCAATGGTTTGATTGTCACATTTCAACTATCACTTATTGTCTGGTCGGCTGGCCTTTTGATTGGCACCGTGCTCGGTATTCTCGGCGCCAAATGGACATTTCTGGTCGGCATTCCCAGCCGCGTTCTATCTTTTGTTCTTTCTGGCATTCCGATTCTGGTATTTCTTTTTTGGCTGCACTATCCGCTGCAGTCCATGCTTGGAGTGGCGATTGACGGATTTATTACTGCGGCCCTTACTCTCACTATCATCAATGCCTTTGCTGTTGCTGACGTAATTCGCGGCGTATTGTCAGATTTTCCTCAGCAGTATGTGACAGCCGGTATGGTCTGCGGAATGACTCCGCTGCAAGTGCTCATCTACATTCAACTTCCGATCGTGCTCAGGCAGACTGTGCCGGTCTTGTTGATGATTCAAGTGAACATGCTGCAAGCGACCCTCTTTGCCAGTTTGATTTCTGTGCCGGAAATATTTCGCGTCGCCCAGCAGATCAACGCGCAGATCTATAAGCCCGTCGAAATTTACACGGCACTGGGTGTTTTGTTCTTGATCATATGTTTGCCGTTAAACGGGCTGGCGCTGTGGCTCAAGGCTAGATTCACACGCGACTTTTCAGAGAAGTAGAGGAGATTGATGCTCAAAGGTGCCGATCTAAAAAAATCCTACCGGGGGCAAAGCATCCTGGATGGAGTGAACATCGAACTCGAGCCCGGCAAAATTTCAGTGATCATCGGACCAAGCGGATCCGGCAAGACGACGCTCTTGAAAGTACTGTCAATGCTTGATCCGCCACATGCAGGCACTATTTCGGTGGATGATTGGAATGTTCAATTTCCTTTGGAAAAAGGGAAAAAACTTGAGCCGCCCTGGCCGAAATTGACAGTCGTGTTTCAACAGCTCTTTCTCTGGCCGCATCTCACTCTTTTGCAAAACATCACTCTTCCTGTTTTTTTGCGCCAGGGAAAAGAAGATGCAGAAAAGGTGGAGGAGCTGATTGATTTATTTGAGATGCGTGGTTTTATTTATCGCTATCCCAATGAAGCATCGCTGGGGCAGAGACAGAGAGCAGCTCTGGCTCGAGCGCTGCTTTTGCAGCCCAAGTATTTGTTGTTGGATGAAATTACTTCCTCACTTGACGTTGAGCAAGTGGCTATTATTCTTACCTACTTGAAAAAACTGGCACAGGCGGGCATCGGAATTTTGACCGTAACCCACCTGCTTCATTTTGCTAGAGAAGCTGCCGACAATGTGATTTTCATGGACTCAGGCCAAATTATTGAAACGGGCGGAAAGGAAGTGCTGCTCTCTCCTTCACAGGACAGAATCAAGCGTTTTCTCTCGGTAATCGAGGCTGCCACCTGAAGGGCGGAAGCCAAGCTTATATACTCTTCTTTTCTGTGTGAAAGTTCGTTTTTCTTGTCTTGAACTGGTACTGTTTCACAGGGAATTTGAGTGGTTGGACGATTTTGCACCAACACAGATAACTGCCCATTCGAGCCCGCACGCAACCCCCAATTTTTGCGCGAGGGCCCCGGGAGACACTCGCGCATAGGGAGCTTCGCGACTAAGCCTCAGACTGACTAGGCAGTGCGACAAGCAATATTCCTATATCACTATTGTACATACTTTTGTATGGTGTGTCAATACTGAATCGATCTACTTTCTTGTGAAACCGTCCGACTGAAGTAAAAGAGAAAAGAGATGAGAAATACAGCCAGATTTTTATTACGCAGTCTGAGCGCTGTCGCTTTGATGCTGTCGGCAATCTCCGTTCAGTCTTGCTCTACAACCGGCGCTGGAAGCGCGGCAAAAGCGGAATCACTCTACGATAAAGTGATGGGCGCCGGAACTATTCGCTGCGGCTATGTGATTTACAATCCCGGCTGTCTCAAAGATCCCAACACAGGTAAACTTTCCGGCATCGGCATCGAAACCATCGAGCAAGTAGCAAAAAATCTTGGACTGAAGGTCGAATGGACCGAGGAAGTGGGCTGGGGCACGATGCTTGAAGGGCTGCAAACGAATAGATATGACATGATTGCCACGCCTATCTGGACTAATTCAAATCGCGCCAGGCTTGTGGACTTCAGTGAGCCGCTTTATTACAGTCCGATCAATGTCTGGGTAAAGGCAGGAGACAAGCGGTTTACCGAACATAACCTCAATTCACTCAATGCGGCGAAATTTGTCATTGCCACCGTAGATGGTGAAACGGCAGAAGTGATCGCCAACGAAGATTTTCCTCTGGCGAAGAAATTATCGCTGCCGCAGTTATCCGGTGTGGAGCAGGTATTGCTCAATGTTTCCACCGGCAAGGCTGACGCCTCATTTGAAGAGCCGGCTGTGGCAAAAGCGTTTTTGGAACACAACAAAGGCTCGATCGAAGCGGTCAAAATGGACAAACCGATTCGCGTTTTTCCCAACTGCTGGATGTTCAAGCGCGGGCAGATGGAATTCAAAGACATGATCGATACCGCTCTGGCACAGCTGATCAACAGTGGAGCGGTGGAAAAGACAATTTCTAAGTATGAGAAACACAAAGGCACGCTTTATAGAGTAGCGCTGCCCTATCAAAAACCGAGAGATTAGAGATTTCAGTTTAAAGCAGGAATTCTAGATCTATTTGAATTCCGGATCGGTAAGGCTCATCGATTCTTTGCTGAGGGGCTTGCGTCCGCCGGTTTGCACTGCGCGTTCCGTACCTTTAAACAGACCCGTCATCAAGCCGGTGGCGATGCCATAAGGCACAGAAAGAGCTGCTCCAAAGGCCCTTGCGGTCAGGTCGGGCTTTGCGCCCTCGGTCCAGGTCAAATCCCTGGTTATCTGATCGTTCATCCGTTTTGTTTCGCTCGCCATGGTTCTTGCGGCTCGGACCGGAACACCGACAACCAGTCCGCACATGACACCGGCGGCGGATTTAGAAACGGACTTTGCGTTGGAAATTCCGCCGCCACTGTCCTCTTCCGGCACATCCTTTACTGTGTCATCGTCTTTGCCTTTTGAAGCGATTTGCTTTTTGGCCTCGGCAGAGCGTTTGAAAAGAGAGAATTTTCCTGCTTTCTTTTGCGAAGACTCTTCGTTGTCTTGAATTTCCATTCTTATCGGTCTGGGCGCTTCCGCTTGCGGTTTCGGCCTTGAGCTTTCCGGCTCGACATCAAAGAAATCATCTCGCTCAGCATTGGCTGCATTTGCCGATAGGAGAGTCATGGCGAGCGCCAGAAAGAGCGGCAGTTTTCCGGATTGGTTCAATTTGCTGGTCATGGTGTACTTGTTTCAGGAACCGTAAAATCTCAGCTGCCAGACGAGGCGTTGCGGATAAAGGGCAGTTTATAGCCGCAATATCTTAGCAACTTGTTCTGACCACTTCTGGAACACCTTCTAACGTTGATGCTTGTCAGGAGATCGAGGCTTTGACCTTTTTGCCGAAATGGTCGGTCAGCCGCCGCAATGTCGGAGATATATCGTCCTCGGAGATGCGCGCGTCAATTAAGAATAAAGAGTCACTGTTTTTCGCTTCTTTCAATGCAGATTTGAACTCTTCCGGTGTTTGAGCGCATGCGCCTTTGCCGCCCAGTGCTTTGGCAATCATCGCGTAGTCCCATCTCTGAAGGTCGTAGTAGTCGCGTTTTTGATCGATGAAACGCAGCATGGCGTAACTGGCATTGTTGAAAACAATCACTATCGGATTGAGTCCCATTTTGATAGCGGTGCTTATCTCCATGCCGGTCATTTGAAAACCACCGTCGCCGACAAGAATGATAGAACGGCGCTTGGGATTAGCAATTTGAGCGCCAATGCCGGCAGGCACCCCGAAGCCCATGCTGGAGTAGTATCCAGGTGCTATGAATATGTCAGTCTTCAAGCTCATTCCAGCGTAAAGGCAATCGCCGACGTCGGAGACCACTGCGAATTTCTCCGACAGCAGGTCATTGAGCTGATTGATCATGGAAGCCACAGTCAGGTTTTTTTCACCGTCTTTAGGTGCGATCAATTCAGGCTCGATGGAAGGCAGGCTGAATCTGAGTGTTGGCTTCACTTTCGACGTGGTCAATTCGATCAGCTCATCGATAAGCGATCTGAGATTGACGCCGTGATATGTGTGGTGTCCGGCCGTAACTTCGTGCGCTGTGCACTGGATAAGCGCTTTGGCAGGCAGTTTGGCAGTGTATCCGGCTGTTTCCATCTCTGTCAGAACCGTTCCCAAAGAGATGATCAAATCAGCTGATTCAACATACTCTTTCACTTTGGGGTTGCCGAATTGACCGAAATAATTTCCTGCAAAGCAAGGATGTGACTCAGGAAATGAAGCCTTACCCAAAATGGAAGTAACTACAGGAATATTCAGCGCTTCGGCAAGTGCCACCACTTTGTCTTTCAGGCTGAAGCGTCTGACTTCGACACCAACGAAAAGAACGGGCTGTTGAGCTTCTTTCAGTCGATCGATAATTTCGTGAACCGCTTCTTCGAGCGCCGCCGACGGTGCTTCCATGGAGCGGGGAGCGCTGTCCTGAATGTCCAGCTCGTGATTGACCATATCGCGGGGAATCTCGATGTAGCCCGGGCGTGAGAACTTGGTCGTGGTTTCGAAAACGCGATCGATCTCATCTTGCGCAGTGGCGGGGTTGGCAAGAAGAGCCTGTGATTCTGTCACTTCTCTGAATACGTTGAACTGAGTGTCGAAGCTCTTTACGCAGTGATGAAGTTGCGGCTTCTGGCTGCGGTAGCGGGTTTCAGGACTACCGGAAATAATCAGCAGGGGAGAGGCTTCGGCGTAAGCCAGACCGACCGAGTTGATCATGTTCAGACCGCCGGCGCCGTATGTGACAAGCCCTATACCCAGACCTTTCAAACGCGCGTACGCGTCAGCGGCATAACCGACGGACGGTTCGTGAGTCATGACCACAGTCTTCAGCTTTGTCTTTTCTTGCGCTGCGTACAGAGGCAGAATGAAATCGCCGGGAATTCCGAACGTCGTGTCGACGCCCGAGTTCTGGATTTTGTCGAAGAGATACGCCGCCAGTTTGCTTTTTGTCATGACATCCACCGTCTGCTGCTCTCGAAAGCAAGATGCTTTCAGTAGGCAGCGTAATATCTAATTACGCTCAACAGGCGGAATTGTAGCGCGGTGAGAGGCGAGACGCCTGTTTTCAATCATTTCTTCTTCATTTGCCTTTTGTAATCCCCGCATGTTCTCTCAAGCGAGCCAAGTTTGTTGCCACTCGATTTGGGATAATCAGAAAGTACTGAAGATTGGAAGTCGCGCATGAAACCACAGCCGAAACCCGATTTTGTTTTTGAAGATAGGGAAGTCTTCAAAAGGCACTGGTTCAGGCATGTCTCGCGCGTTTTCATTTCAGTCATTATCGTTGCGCTCAATTTCTGCATGATAATGAGTTCGATCGACAAATACCGGCACGGCACCGCAATGCCGATTCATATGGAGCTTATCAGCTTACTTTTCCTCGTCTTCATCGATGTGGTCATGCTGATTCCGATGATATTGGAAGCCAATGAAGTGATTGTCACGCCCGAATACCTGACTATGAAATTGCTCTTCTTCAAAAAGCGGCTTGCCTGGAGCCAGGTAAGCGAATTCAAACAGTGGCCTTTCCTTGTATATACGGGTGTGAAGGCAGGCAGATGTTTTTATTTGATTAACAGGCGCGAGATAAAAGGCTTCGACAAACTGGCGCAAATCATCATGGAGCGCGTTCCTTCTATAGAAAAGAAGTAACAAGACGTTCCATATATACTGTACGGTGGCGATTTGGCGCGTCTGCGCCCATAGAAGAATTTGGAAACGGTGATGGCTCAAAAGAAAATACGCGTCTTAATTGGCAAACCCGGCTTGGACGGGCACGATCGTGGTGCAAAGGTAGTGGCGAGGGCGCTTCGAGACGCCGGCATGGAAGTCGTCTATACGGGACTGCACCGCTCTCCTGAAGAGATTGTCGAGACAGCCATTCAGGAAGATGTGGACGCCATCGGCTTAAGCGTCCTTTCCGGAGCGCATATGACGCTGCTTCCCCGGGTGGTCGAATTGCTTAAAGAGCAGGGCGTGGACGACATTTTGGTTTTCGGCGGCGGGGTGATTCCCGAGGAAGATCGCCAGCTGCTTCTGTCGCAAGGCATTAAAGAGGTATTTGTCCCCGGCAATGCCACCCAGAGGACCATTGAGTTTCTCAAAGAGCATTTTGGCGAGCGCAACGGCGCTCACAAGGTTTCTTAAATAATTCCTACTTACATCTGTCTATTTTCTTCCTCTGCTCGGGTATACCTAGTATGAGAGGAAGCAATATTCATTAATTATTCGGCTTTTTGATAAAATTTGCTGAATTATCTCTTGAAGACCGTGTTATACTCTCAAAACGTGAGCACTCCCCTCTTTGGAGAGTTCGAATTTGGAACTGAAGCCACAGCCTTCATTGGATATGACCAACCCGACTTGCAAAGTCGAAGACATCATCACGGGTGTCGTCGCCGCTTGCTTTAGAAGGGGCGGTCTTTCCGTAGCGGAGCTCAATGCCTCGTTTGCGGGAGCCAGTGGGGTCGAATTCAAAGGTATGCAGCCAGTAAGTATGCGTCGGGAAATGATTGCCGATGCAGACGAGATGGACCGTCTCTACGCGAGCGCCGTCGTCTAGGTCGTACCGGAATATTTTGGCAAAAGGGTTCGAAAGAGCCCGTTTTGTGTTGCTTATACTCTTTTTAGGGTCTTTCCAGCCTGCTGGTACAATGAAAGGCAGTTGGTTGCTGCACATCTTACTAAGTAGACAGCGGATTGAATGTCCCAGAAGTCTGTTAATTATCGAAAGGGCGACGTCGTCCTGGTCTCATTTCCCTACACGACAGATGAGGGAACGACCCAGACTAAACGGCGTCCCGCTGTACTAATTTCTAACGACTACAACAATTCAAGACTGGACGATGTGCTTTTAGTTCCCTTGACCAGCAACACAACCAGGGCCGCTCGCGAGCCGACGCAGGTCGTCGTCATGATGAATACTCCCGAAGGGCAGGCGGGCGGACTTCGACTGGACAGCGTCATTGACTGTACGGTTATCGCCACTATTCCGAAAACTCTTTTGGTCAATAAAATCGGCGCCTTTCCTCAAGAGACGATGGAAAGAGTCGACCAATGTCTGATGATTGCAATGGCAATCGGGCGACCGATTTATAAAGATAAGCCACCAGGCAGCCCCGACGACGATGATATCCCGGAGAGCGCCTAGTCCTGTCTGGTTTGCGCCATATTGCCGGACAGGACTATCAAACTGTCTCAACACTTACCTTTTCACCATTTTTCACTTTCAAGAAATCTTGAGCGCTAGCCTCTTTCATGGCGATCTCTAAATAGCCGTGGCTGCCGGTCACTACCTGGGCATCGCCATCGCTTATGGTGTCATAGCTTCCGGAGGCAAGCGCTAGAACCTTGCCTCCAACACTGATTGCTTTGACCTTGCTTTTGGTATCCGCGCTAATGTTTGTGATCAAATTCCCGTAGCGGTCAATGTAGACCACCGCGCCTTCGATGCAACCGGCACCGGTTGTCGGTTCCAGTCCATCGATTTTGGCAAGCGACTGTTTATCGATCTCAGTTGCCAAAACCTCCAGCGCCACACCACACAAAAGTTGCGCCGCCACTGGCGCAAACACGTCACGCGCATGAAAGGTGCTGGATACTGAAGTGCGGAAAAACTCGCTCTTGTCCAGAACGAATGCTTTTTTCGCCCTGGAGATAAACGCCGTGATCAATCCGTTGTCCGGTGCCAGGATGATGGAATCCTCCAACTGCAGCGCGATTCGTCTTTGACTGCTGCCTACCTGCGGATCGACTACTGCTATGTGGACAGCACCTGAAGGAAAGTAAGACAGGCTCATTTTCAACGACCATGAGCCTGCCAGTATGTTGAAGGGCGGAATCTCGTGGTTGATATCGACAATCGTCGCCGAAGGAAAGCCCGATAGAATCACGCCTTTCACTACTGCGACATAAGGATCTTGATGACCGAAGTCGGTTGTGAGCGTAACAATGCGGATGTCTTCTTCATGCCTCATTGGTTTTCATCGAACATTAGTGGGCTATTACAGTCGCGGTTGCAAACTCATGCTCGTGACTGACAGAGACCTCGAACTTGCTGAGATTTTGTTGCGCAGCCACTTCCAGTGCGCGCCCGTGCAGCTTTAAAGTAGGCTTGCCGGAGCGTTCACGTACAATCTCCACTTCTTTCCAGCCTACACCGTGCCAGCCTGTGCCGAGGGCTTTGACGGTTGCTTCCTTGGCTGCGAACCGGCCTGCCAGCCTTTCGAACATGTGGTGGCGAGCGCTATTGACGTGCTGCTCTTCAGCCTCTGTCAAGATCCTCTTCAACAGCTTGTTTCCAAAGCGTTCGTAGGAAGCGCGAATGCGGCTGACTGAGCAAATGTCGGTGCCGATCTTGATGTTCAGGTCAGCCATGAATTCTCCTTTGTCCGTCCAATTGAGCTCTAAGACCGGTTTTCTTTATTGCCTCGTGTACCGTACAGGTAGACAATCTCCGGCTTGGACAGCGACTCATGCAATTGCGTGACGGTCTTCTTTAGTGTGGGATGCTGGAAGTCAGGTGCGATCTCCAGGAGCGGCACCAGCGCATAGGCGCGAAATGGAACATTGGGATGCGGCACCCGGAGCTCCTCTTCCTCAACAATGCTGTTTCCGAAAAAGAGAATGTCCAGATCGATGATGCGGCGGCGTTTTGCACCCGGCATACAATCTTTGAGCGTATCTTCTTTTCCGTGCATCATAGCCAGGCGCTGTTCGATATCAAGTACAACGTCAAGAAGCGCCTTGCAAGACAAGGTCGTTTCTATTGCTGCCACAGCGTTGACGAACCACTTGTCGTATTCGACGCCAATCGGCTCCGTTTCATAAAGACTCGAACATTCCAAAACCTTGATTCCGCTTACGTCCTTGAGCATCTGCATCGACTGCTGTACGAAGCCGAGGCGGTCTCCCTCGTTGGAGCCCAGACCTATGAATGCCTGCGTTCGCTTCGGATTGCCGCGGAATTTGGGATGTTCGGACACCAGCTAGACCTCAATTGGCTTTGTTTAAAGCGCCCACATTATATACAAAAGGTGAGTTTCATGTTTAATATTCTCGTTTTCAATATGCTGCTTGCCTGAATTGCAGGCGGCATGCCGATATAATAAATCAGGTAAAACAGGTACAATCGACCGCTTGCGCTGGGTGCATGGTAGGTCGAAGGAGAAGATATGAACATTCCTCCCGATCGCAAGAAGATTTTTCAAGCCATTGAAGAAAATCCGGTGGCTTACAATCCAACCGTCATCGAAACGACGGCGCGCGGAGAGCGGTCGTTCGATATTTTCTCCCGGCTGTTGAGAGAGCGCATCATTTTTCTCGGACAGGGGATTGACGATGTGGTGGCATCGATCATTGTCGCCCAATTGCTCTTGCTTGAAGGAGAAGATCCGGATAAGGACATTCGCCTATACATCAATTGCCCGGGCGGCAGCATCACATCGGGCCTTGCCGTGTATGACACCATGATGCACATCCGAAGCGAAGTCTCGACCATATGCCTGGGCCAGGCAGCAGCCATGGGCGCATTTATATTGTCCTCCGGTCAGAAAGGAAAGCGCCTTGCCCTTCCTCACTCGCGTGTTCTCATGCGCCAACCCATGGGCGGCACCGAAGGACAAGCATCCGACATCGAAATTCAAGCCAGAGAAATTCTGCGCAAGAAAAAATTGTTGATCGAATTGTTTGCAAAAAATACGGGACAAACACAGAAAGTAATCGAGAAAGACAACGATCGCGACAACATCATGACGCCTGAAGAAGCCAAAGAATACGGCATCATCGACGAAGTGATCGCCCGCGAGTTGATCGTCAAATAAGACTATCGTCTGTGCTTGCGATTGTAGTCAGCTGTGGCGAGACCTTTCCTCACGATGCTACTTCTTACTTTCGTTCTCGTCAGCGCCATACAGCAACGTAATAATCACCCCATCCGCCGGCAGCGACGTTGGCTATTACCTGGTCCCTTGTCCATGTTACTGTGCCTGGATAAGAAGGATCGCCGACAATATAATTGCCGTTTTCGTCTTTTCCCTGGATGGAAATTATGTGACCTGCTCCGGCGCCCCGATTGTCTGCGATTACACTTTTGCCGCTGTCCAGATCTCTCAGTAATTGCACAGCACCGACACCGGTGCTGGCTGAAAGTCCATAGTAGCGAGCGAAATTTGCCATTCCGTCGACACCGAATGCAAACTGACCTTCTGCTAGTGAATTCGTAGTATTAATTACATGCAGCTGAACTTGCGTTTTCTGTTGTTCCGTTAGACTGGCGCCACTCCAGTTAAGGATTGTCATTGCCAGACTGGTCGAGCCACAGCTGAACCAATTGCCGATGCCGTTGAGTTTGTTGTCTACTTCTCCCTGGAACAGATACCACCGTTGTCGATCTTCGACAGTGTTCGTTTTTCCTGCCGGATTTATTGGAACTATGTGTTGCACTTCACTGAAATTTCCATTGGCAATATTGTATGCGTTTGCTGGGTCGGTGAAAGTCGAATCAACTTGCACTTCTGTCGGCAGGTGCTTCAATGCTTCGGTGTAGAACGCCGACGACAATTCGATAAACTTGCTTCCGGCGTCGGATTTTAGATCGTCTGCTTCTGGTGTGCGCCCGAGCAAGAAGCCGAGCGCAACAGTGGCTGCATCTTGGGCCCCGATTTCTTCAATGTTTTGGACGCCTAAATCAGAAGCAATTTTTTCAGCCGCTCCTGTTGCAATGATCTCTTGCATCTCGGGTGGAAAGAGTTGTGAAACATCATCTTTGGTGATTGATGAACCTAGTCCGTCTGTGTTTCCGATGAACTCTACAAACTTATCGGAGAACCCGGGGCTGTCGAAATTCTTGCTGAATTCTTCAAGTGTTTTTGCTGTTTCCAGAAGAGCTTCTAAGTCTTTTTCATTGCCTTCTTCGGACCACTTTTTCGCCTCAGATTGCAAGGCTTCCTTCATTGATGACTGGAATTTCTTCATCAAGTCCGGATTGTTCTTCAGAATGTCGGCGAGTTTCGACCAATCGGGAGGGTCCCCTAGAAGTTCTAAAATGTCTGCAGGCAAGTATTGTCCTACCCAGTCGCCGATTGTTTGCTGGCTGAGTCCATACCTGCCAATCTGATATCCCAGACCGGGAGTTTCCCTAATCGAATTGTATGGATCTTCAGGATCGGCACCCGCATATGCTGCGACAGTCTCCTTTATTCCTGCGATGGGATCTAACTCGAACTCAGGGCGCGGAACACTTCTTTCCGGATATTTGGGACGACTATCGCCTGGTGGCACACCGTTTCCTGAATTGCCAGTGTCCATGCTTCCGCCAGTCACCGAGCCGTCTGTGCCCACGCTTCCGGCGCCATCTGCAGGTCCGCCGCCGCCTGTGTCTACTGCTCCGCCGGTGCCGGGACCGGATGGAAAACCACTATCTGCCGGCCCTTGTTGTGGTGGCAAACTAGAACCGAATCTATGTTCGACATCATTGCCGACTAGATTTTGTTTGTCACGAATATCGACCGCCGATATTTCTTTATCGCCGTTAACCACTTTGGGCAAGACATCTTCGTATTGCTCGACAATGCGCTTGGCTAAGTAGTCGACCAGGACGTCAACTGATTTCTGTTGCGTTGCCGGTAATTTGTCGTCGAATACATGGTCGGTTGGTTCTACCTGAATAGTAATTGTGTCAACAGGAGGTGGACCTTCAGGATCGACGAACATCGCGATTGTTCCGTCTTGACGCACTACGAAATTTGGAAGTGGCGCATTAGCTTCGGACTCTTGGTCGCTTTGCGTATCTTGTGTTGTCACTTGAATGCGTGGCGCCTTCCCTTCCTCCAGTGGAAGAGGAGCCTCCACTTCTCCAACTACTTCTCCTTGAGAGATGGCACCAGAGTCGACCAGCTCGCTGGGTGATTGGCTCGCATCCAATTCTGCCGGAGCGGTCGGTGCAGCTTCGGCATTTCGTCCCGGAGGCGAATTTAGAGAAACAGAAGAGTCCTTAATGTCTGTTGCGGAACCTTCTGGATACGACCAGGAAAGATCAAGTTGCGAATTATCGGTAGACTCACCGCCCGGTGTCGGCGAGATGATTGTTTCACTTTTGGCATATTGAGTGGTGTCAACAGCAGGCGGAGCACTGTCCCAACCTTCCTGCACGACAGCATCCGACGTTTCTGCCGGAGCTGCCTGTGCTTCTGGATTTTGCACCACTTCCGGTGCGGTCGCAACTTCTACCATTTCTTTGATTCCTATTTTTTCTGTTTCTACACTCTTGCTGCAAGTAATGCAGTTTGATGGAGTGCGGGTGGGGGGAGAATCTGTTTTTCAGTATTGTTTTGATTTTTGAACGAAGCCAGTGGGCAGACGACGACTGCTCTGTGAATCTCAGCACCGTATGTATTGATTGAGGATTTTTGTGGCGCAAACTTTATGGCGATTTCGTGAAAGCCTCTCGGCAGTTCACCGAGGTGTACTCCATATTTTGTCTTTTGCTCTCCTGATTTCAAAGGGACGTCGCGTTCGAAACCATCAATTGCCACTGTGAGAACAGCCAGGTCTGCATGCCTCTTCCTTCTGCCGGCGTTCTTCGCACCTGCCACCATTTCAAGCATTAACTCGGAATCTTGTGCAAGGGAGATTCTGAAGCATGTCTCGTGGCAGTTGCCGACCAGGGTTATTCGATTGCCGTTGGTGAGTGCGTGTGTTTCGCCTGGATTAATTGGACTTTTATGACTTTGTACATTGCTGTGTTTTTCAAACGGAGAGTCAAAATCGAAAAACTTTGGCGGCGAAATCACTGCATTCGGCCTTGGCATTGCGCGGTGAAAGTCGACTACTTCGGCCATCAGGTGAAGCCCTGATTCGTGACTATAACTGCCGCCGCCACCACCTCCATCCTTGAATTTGTCATTGAATTTATCTGTCGGCATGTCAATTGTTCCTGCGAAAGATTGAGTAATCTAGAATCTTGATTTGGGTTAGAGCGCCGGAAGAGAGGGGCGGAGGGCGTTACCGCCCCGTCTCATCCTGGAGCTTCCCCTGGTTCAACTTAATACGTTATTTCCTGTCCTTGAAGTCCGTTCCACCATGCGTCAATGGCTTCAGCACTTGGGCTTCCTGCTTCTCCCCGGTAGGCCATCCATTCAGCCTCTGTCAGAATTCCGTCGCCATTTGCATCCATTTCTACCGGTCCACCAGTCGCCTGCATGATTCTGAATAGTTCGGCATAAACTGTTTCGTGGTTGACAGGTAATCCTTTGGCACTGACAATGGCTTCTCCCATTTCCCACGGAATTTGATCATTTACCGTGTAGGAACCTTGTGGAGTGTCGCCTTCACCATTACCGTTGCCGTCGGTTTCGTCTTCTGACTTTCTCTCTTGCTCTTTGTAATCTTTCATCTGCTCTACGGTGACGCCGTGATCGAGCCCATATTCACCCAGATCTTGCTCGTCGATCGATTCACCGTTCGAACTGATATCTTCAAAATAGCGCAGGAGTTTTGCTGCGTATTTGCGCGCTTCCACTGACGAGTCCGGATCGTTGATCACAGCCTCGAGGCGTGCTTCGGTAACTGGCTCACCGTTTGAAATTTCAGTCCAGACGGCGGCATCTTCCAGGAGCAAGTTCTTGATGATGGCGCGAGCAACCTTGTCTTCTTTCTTTATCTTCTCTTCCAGTTCTTCACGATCCAGATCTGCGGCTTTTGCCATTTCATCGAGAGTGAGAATGCCGTCTTTTCCAGCCATCTCATCGTAGTGATCTCTGGCATACTCCAGAACTTCTCGTTGTTGTTGCACCTCAGGATCTGTCGAATCCTCAGGAAGCTTTTCCAGTGCAGCATCGATCTCGTCGCCTAAGAGAATGTCATCGTCACCGGCAGCTTCTTTGAGGAAGCGATAATTTCCCGTTATCATCTCTTTCAGCTTGTCCGGATTGATATTGTTTTCTTCAGTGAGCTGTTCTACGGTTTTCTGTTCTTCCATTCCAGCTTGCATTTCTTCCAGGCTAATGACACCGTTGTAGTCGGAATCAAACTCTGGAAAACGTTTTTGCAACTCCTCCAGCGATGCTACTTGTGCATCGGTCATACCGTAGAGTTCCGGATTATCGAGAACACGTTGTATATCTGCTTCGTTGAAGCTCGTGCGTGCCTCGTCACCTTTGGGAACCATCGTCAGTGCGTCGAAAGGAGTCAGTTCGTCCGAGCCCTTACCGAAGAGTTTGCCGAGCCATTCTTGGCGCTCTTCAGCGCTCATCGGCTGAAACTCATTGGAATTATTGAGGTCACCTACGGTGCGACCTTCGTACATCGTTCCTTCGATCAGTTCGTCAAAAGTTATATTGCCGTCTTCAAAAGGCGTGCCTGGTTTTGCCAATCTAAGGTCGGTTCGCAACACTGAAAGAGTTCTTCTTTGTTCGTCATCGAGATTGAGAGCATCAGCCCGACTCAGAATACTTTGAACTTCTTCAGCACTATAGCCGTTACCATCAGTGTCGGCTGCCGACAGGAGAGTGTTCAAGTTGACTCCATCGGCATTTTCTCTGAACAATCCCTGGACGAGCATCTCTCTTTCGACTGACTCCGGTAGCTTGGCTTGTTGTCCGCCTCCATCTCCTGACTCGTTGGGGTTGTTGTCATTTTCGTCTGCGTCTGCGTCATCGTCATCAGTGTTCGGATCGGTTTCTTCATCAGGATTGCCGCCATCTTCTGCTGTGTCGTCACCGACTGCTGTGTCGTATTCGGAGTTGGCGTCGTCTGTGGCTTGTTGGTTGCTTTCGATTTGGGCACTGGCTGCACTGTCGCTCATATCGATACCGAGGCTTTGACCATAGTCAACAAGATCCTGAGCATTGATGTAGCCATCTTCTCCTGCAATTTCGTCGAAGTTTTCGATCATCGCTTGAACGCCGCGAAAAGTGCGTTCGTCCAGACCGTATTTGGCAGGATCTCGCTGCATATCCATCAGTGTCGTCATATCGACCTGGTCACTGCCAAAGGTCTCTCTGAATGCGGCGGCGTCGGTGGTTCCATTGGGCGCAAATCGTGTCAGCGCTGCTTCAACACCATAGAGAGTTTCGTCATAATATTGGCGCTGATCGCCGAGAATTGCTGCAAAGTCTCCGTCGCCAATCGTAAGATCTTCGTCGCCTCCGATTGCTTCAATCTGCCTGAAGTTGTCCAGCAGCATGACTGCAGCGACTCGCTCTTCAAAAGTGAGTTCCCTTAGTACGGTTCCGTCTTCATTCAGGATGACTCCATCTTGAGCAGCGATCGTCAAACGTTGGAATTCGCCTTCGTTGTTGTCCAGACCGATCTTTCCATCACCACCTGAGATGTATCCGAATAAACTTCCTTCAGTAGCGTCGGCAGCATTTACTTGACCATCATTGTTTCCGTCAAAGATAAGCATTGCACCAGGCAGACCACCTGCTGCAGCAATTGCAGCTGTATCTGCGCTCAGTTCTTCATATGTTTTTTCTGAATCTACTTCTTCAAGTTCTTTTACTGCATTGGTCGCATCTGTTCCAGCTTTTGCTGTTTTAAATTGATCTGCAGCGTTGTCTATTACGGACTCTGGTGCATTGGGCATGAATCGCGTCCTCCAAGGATCAAACTCACTGAGAGTTTTAAAAGGGAAGTGGAAGCTGTTTATAAAAGCGTTTTTGTAGGAAGGGTCGGCTGCCGCGTGGTCAACCGATGCCAGCATCTTAGGCAGCAAAGGTTGCAAGGAGGTAAATGCGCAAAACCCGCGCCAGTTAGCAAAACCCAGCGCCGGCTCACGCGACGGTGGGTTTATCTAGCGTGTGCCAGTTCAGCGTCGCAAGCAGTGCTGAATGGGTTCGTTCGAACTTTCTCTCGCCCATTCCCACTTTCTCAGTCGGCGCTGTTCAATTCCGCATTGCTCAAAACAACCGGCAGTCCAGGAAGTGGGATTGCAGGCGATGTTCAATTAAACATTCGCGAGATGGTGCTGTTCGATTATCCGGCAAACCACAACCGAGCGAGCGCTGTGCAAATTGGTGATCGAAACTTTGTGCGATTGGTCGTCAGGCCAGTTGGCAATGTGGAGTTGTATTGAACAGCTCGAACTCTGCCAATCACACAAGTGCAGTGCAGAAAATTCAAACGTATTTATTGCTTGTCTTTTGGCTCTTGTGAAGCGTACAACCAAAGTATCTCTTCAACACCCCCAATCGATTGGAACTCTGCACCCAACTTCAAAACAGACGAACATTTCGCTTTCTCCTTATTGCCTCAGGCAAGTGTGGTCAGACCACTTGTTGGAAGTTGAAGAGACTATGTCTGACACGAAGCGTAGGTGTTGTCGCTTTACCTCGCCTGGAAAGCGAACTGCGCAATACCGATTGATGTCATTGCGGCTCACGCATGCAAGGAGTTCAAGTTGAGAAACAAGATCATTGGCGGCGTTGTCTTTGCGCTGCTCCTCTGCGGCATCGGTGTCTTCGGTTACACTCGCTTCCAGGCGCATGAGACGGTCAAACCTACTCATGTGCTCGTGCTTTCCAGCGGCACCGCCGCCGGGATCGAGAGCAAGATCACCGCCAATCCCCTGCCGATCCTTTATATCCTTTGTCCGGATGAAGTCTGCCGAATGCAGGCGATCTATGCGGAAGAGGCGGCGATTTACTTCGACGGGAGGGTCCACTTCATTCAAGTGAATCCCTCGGATCTGCCGGACATGACGGCTGCCGTGGCTAATCTGACCGGACAGGAGGCATATCCTGCTTATCTGTTCGTGAATGAAGACACCGCGCTAGCAGTGAACGGATTCACCAGCGCCGACGGCATCATTGACTTCGTCGAGCAGTCACTGTCATCACAGGTGGTGACGCTCTCTGCCGCCAATCAAGATGCCATTGCTTCCTCTGCCATTCCTGTGTTGTACACAATTTGCACGCCGGACCTGTGCAAGTTGCAACGACCGGCGCTGGAGGAGCTGGCTGTAAAGTATGACGGGCAGGTGCAGTTCGTCGTAGTCGACGCTGTGCAATTTAGCGACATGACCCAGGCGATCGCCCAACAGGTGGGCGCCGCTGTCTTCCCGATGTACGTCTTCGTGTCCCCCGACGGCACAGTATTGCCAGGGGTCGGACTGCGCTCGGCTGCGCAGTTGGAAATAATGGTGCAGGCAGGATTGAACCCGCCTGCCACCACAGATTCGTCAGATTCGACTCAGACGACTTCCGATGGAGTCGTTCATGCAGGCGCCGCTGCGGCGACGACTGCGTCTTTGACGCCCCAAGCTACGGCTACCGCCGTGCCCGTGACTAACGGAGCCGGAGCCGAATAGGTCTAGTAGAGGAGCCTTCAGTCATGACCCTCATAGGATTGGCAATCGTGCTTGTCAGTTTGACGAGCACGAGCGCACTGTTCTGTTTCAACACGCGATTCAGGAGGGAATTCTTCCGCACTGCATGGTCGGCGCGGATGATCGTTTTCCTTCCTGTTTCTGTCTACGCATTGTCTCGACTGTTCCTTGGCGCCGCAGTGACTAAAGCAATGTTGCCAATGGCGCTTCAAATGACGCTTCAGATGGTCTTCATGATGTCCGCCATGATTCTTCAATGGGTGGCCATGATGTGGATCATGTCGCGTCCGCGCATCGACTGGTACATGCCGGGCGAGACTACCGACCAACTGACTTGGGATGACTACGTCGGTATGGACACTGTCCGCAAGGAAATGCAGATCCTCGTCGACTTCGTGCAAAATCCGGACAAATACCGGAAACTCGGCGCGAAGCTGCCTAAGGGTGTGCTGCTTCTGGGACCTCCAGGCACAGGCAAGACGCACATGGCGCGCATTCTGGCGAATACGGTCAACGTGCCCATCGCCATCTGCGAATCTTCTTCGATGCAATCGCCTTTCATGGCGATCGGTGCCCTCACGATCAAGTCCCTCTACAAGAAGCTTCGGCGCTATGCTCATCAGTATGGTGCTGCGCTCGTCTTCTTTGACGAAATCGACGCTATCGGCATGAGTCGCAGCGGCGGAGGACAGCAGGGCGGCATGCCGATGATGGGCATGGGCGGCTTCATGGGCGGTGGCGCCGGAGGTATCCTCAATGCGCTCTTGGGCTGCATGGACGGTATCAACAGTGCCGAGGGATTCAGTGTCAAAACTGCTCGTCGGTTCGGATTGATTCCTTCAAGGCGCAAGCCGAAGCCTGCTACGGTCATCACCATCGGCGCCACCAACGCGCCTCTGGAGAGACTTGACGCAGCGTTGATTCGCCCCGGTCGCTTCGACCGCAAGATAACGGTGACTGTCGCCGGCGACAAAGGTCGTGCTGATCAGATCGCATACTTCCTGCGCAAGCGGCCGAAGGATAAAACGGTCGAGATCGATCGTTTGACCAGCGACTTCCGCGGTCGCACTCCGGTTGAGATCGACACGATTCTCAACCTGGGCGTTATCAAAGCTGTCTCGGCCGGCAAGAGCGAACTCACCTACCACGACATCAACCAGGCGCAATGGGATGAGGATGCCGGTCTTCCTCAGCCATTCGACCTCAACGAGCTCGACCAGAACCGGGTCGCGTATCATGAAGCCGGCCACGGTGTCGTCAACGTGCTCTACCCGATTCAAGGATGGAAGTGCTTCGGCGCCACCATCATACCGAGAGGCAAGGCCCTGGGTATGGTGATCAGCCGTCAGGAAATCGAGCTTCATACGATGACTAAGGAGGATCTCTCCCGACGTCTTCTGATGGCGCTCGCTTCCCGCTGTGTGGAGACCGAACATCTCGGAATCGAGATGAACGGCTTTAGCGGCGACCTCGGCCAGGCTACAGCTGTCGCCATTCAAATGGTGTCGGCCTATGGCATGGGTGAGCATATGCTCTCCTACCAGTCGCTCAATCAGCAATTCGCTCCCAATGTGGTGCGGGAAGCTGAGCTTCTGGTGCGCGCCCACTTCCAACTGGCGCAGCGGATCATCCACGACAACATGCCGGGCGTCCATGCCCTCGCGGATGCTCTCAAGTCCCGCAAGGAGCTGGACGGACGCGAAGTGGAAGCGATTGTGCTTAGCAATTCCAGGCCGACCATCGAGTCCGTCTCTGAGGAGGCCTGGAAGCTCTATGAAGTTCTGCGCGCTGAGCAACTGAAGGAGGGGCGACCGGACGCTTTCGACTTCAGCCAATCGGTGCCGCAGATCCCCGAGACAACTGGTACTAAATTGTAGTACCGGTTGTGTTATGGCTTCGGCTGAACGCATTTTGCAATCGGCAGAAGTCTCTTATGAGTGGGCGGATCTTGGAACCGGCAACGGTTCTGATCCGCTCACTTGTACGATGGATTTGACGGCTCGAATCTATATATAGGTTCGCACAGAAAAAAATTTGATCGTTTTTCGGAATTTTTGAGTTCTTCTTTCTCATTTAATTTTTTTTTGGCCTTTTTACGTCCTTGTAACCACAAAACTGCAGAATTGACTGAAATCTCACAGCAATTGTGCACCAAGCCACATCCTGACTGTGCAGATCGATTATCTGTATACACCGCGTTCCCGCGCAAACACCAAATACGGTGCGCTGCTAACAAGGCGCACCGGCATTTGTTGGCGTATAGGAGATGTTTTGATGACAAGGATATTGATTATTGAAGAGGTTCCGGTGCTCAGGCAGCATGCGGCAAACACAGTTAGAGAGACTCTGAAAAGGACAGAGGTTGTTGAAGTAATTGAGGCTAGATGCGCTGCCGATGGATTCCAGCAGTTCTGCGCATTCTCGCCCGATCTGGTGATCATGGACATCTGCTTGCAGCAATCGAGCGGACTGTCCCTGGCGGAAAGGATTTGGTCTACAAATCCACGCACCAAAATTGTTTTCTGGGTGCATTCACATCACGATGCTTTTGTTGGAGAAATCACCAAGATTTCGCCATACGAAGCAACCTTCGGATATGTTCTCAAAACCGAGAGCCAGGAAAAACTAATACATGCAATCTCTTCTGTGGCCATTCACAGCTGCCAGTATACTGATCCTGCTGCAAAGACCGTTTTTGACAGACCGATGTATAAGAGTGATGCGCTTACTGATGCAGAGCAAGAAACACTTTTGGATATTACACTCGGTCTCACCGATCGTGCCATCGCCTCTCGCCGCGGAATCACGGTGCGTGGTGTGCAGAACAGATTATCGACCATGTCCTTGAAGATCATGCGTCAGGATCATTGGCGGTTGAAGCAACCACATGGTTTGGAGGTTTTCAATCCCAGAACGCGACTGGTACATGAAGCTCTGAAACGAGGGTTCATGAGAGTCGATCAATTGGCATGCGCAGACAGAGACTTTGATGATTGGTTCGCTTCGCAGCAATTCTTTGCACCGACACCACCACAAGCGATAAACATGGCAGTGTTTCAATAAAGTTTTTATCCCAGGCAGCAAGAGAAGAGAGGGCAGAAATGTCCTCTCTTCTTTTGCGAGTATCATGCAATGCTTTCTTTCTTAATTGGGTTCGCAGAATCTGCCACCACCAGAACAGCTGTTGCTGAAATCGAGCACGCCCAAAAGGTGATTGTAACCAGTTGACGGAGTCCAGATTGCTTGATCTGTACATTGCGACGGCGGAGATATTCTGTAATTCCAACCTGGAAACAGACCGTCGGTGTCTGGGTCTTGAAACTCGGCGTGGTTGCCTTGGATGGGACCATTTGGAGGTTGCGAGGAGGTATTTACCTTTGTGCCTAATACATCGTACGCAGTGCCGCACGGTGCTGTGGCGCCGTCAGGTGATTGATTGGGCACTATCCAGCTGGGTGGCTGCGAGGAAACCTTCATCGAACCGCCACCATTATAGATGTATAGCGTAGCCCCAAGAGGAAGAGTCTCTGATTTCAAAAGGTCGATCAAACTGTCTTTGGACATCGATGGATTTATTTCACGAGCGCGGGACAGGACATGATCGAGAGTACCTCCTGCGCCGCAGCCATTGGATACTTTGTCGATCATTTGCAAATAGTCGTAAGGCGACTTGGGAACACCGAAGTTGTACACTGCTTTTGCCGGTGCGGCGTATTTTTTGCTGTGATCAAACCATTTGACACCGGACTTTCCAGCCGGTGCATTGACTGTCACACAGCCGTTGCAGTTGGTTCTTGCTGCTTGAACATTGCATTTGAACTGTTCCATTGCGGTGAAGCCGTGTTCGTTCAAATTGGGACTGCCGTCAACACTTCCATATTCGTTGTAACCACGTTTAAATCCGTTGATGAGCGCCATGCACTCAGGATTATTTTGTGAACTATCGTCGTCGTAGTGCCACCATCTGCAATTGAAATGAGTTCTTTCTCTGATCGACTTAAGATCTGCAAGAGTCACTGCCCGGCCGTCCGCCCACTTGATCACTTCAAGAGAACGATCGATTACTTCTTTCGAAGCGCTATAACCATTGGTGTTGAGAAAAGCCCACCAGTCGATCAAATTCTTGCCGCCTTCTGTATTCTGGACGTTGTCTTCAAAGAACTTGATCTCGTCTGAACTGGTAACTCCATCGCCATTCCTGTCTAAATCTATGGCTTTGAGCTGATCGACAGGGTAATAGTCCGAGACGGTGAAAAAATCGCTGGAGGCGTCCGTACCTGTGATATCGAGTCCCGTTTTGGCCAGCTTGTGGCAGAAGATATCGTTGCCTTCGAGTGCCATTGGTCCTGACGGACCTGGTGCTGATGGTCCGTTTCGAATAATCAAATAGCCGTATTGCATGTTCATCGGATACGAATGATCGAGCGTGCCTACCATTGCTGCAGCCATTGCACCAGCGTGCAGCGCGGTCTTTGACTCCTTGCTGTGGGACCCGGCTCGGTACGAATTTGGCGGCAAAGTATTAGCCGGATAATTGCGCCCTGTCATGAATGAATCTGTTTTTTCCTTCTCGAAGTCTGTCCACGTCACAAGGTGAGATCGATCGCCTGGGCAATTTGTCACTGCACTAAAAATGAGAGTTTCGCCGGAGGATAAGCTGACGGAGAAAGGCTTGTAACCTGCTAAGAATTTCTTGCCGCCTGAACTGCCATCCGATGATGGCATCTCATTTGCTGCGCCCGCAGCCGTAAGCACGGCATTGTCCAGGAGGATGTTAGCTGAGCCGCCCTTTTTCATATAGGCAACGTCATATTCCTGCAATGAGACTCCGTTTTGTCCGAGCATTTTTACATTGTTGGAGCCGGCCATCGAATTGAAGTAGCCGCCCATGTTGGCCGCGTTTTCCTGTGTTGTACGAATGTGTTTAGCTACATCATTGAGAGCTGTCCAAACCTTTTTTGCGTTTTGGGCAGCCTGGGATGTACCTTCGCTTCGGGCATTGAACGCGACAATTGCTGCGTGCATTACCAAACGGTTATAATTCAGCAAATTCAGATTATGCGGCGATTCGCCATACACCGCAAAATTCGTGCCGACGTCCGGATTGGAAAAACTGAGTGCGTCTTTGCTTGGATCTCTAAGAGCGTGCTTGGCCACATTAACTATGCCGGAATCGGTCGCGTTCGCCAATTCCCGGCCGCCACCTAGAACTTTCACAAAAAAGAAAAAGCCGATCCCTGCCAGAATGATAAGCAAAACCAGTATTGCAACAAGTCCGAGCGTGGCACCACGACGACGTCGTATGCGGGCAGGATTGCTGGAAAATTCAGAACGCATAAAAGCGATGATTTTCATCCGAGAAAGCTCAGAACTATAATCATTAACCCGATTTAATGATCTTCTCAGATGAGGGATGATCTGTCAATGTTCAATTGTGTAGCCTTCAAGCCTAAATCGATAGCCCAGTCTGGGATTCCAGGCGCAGGCAGTGTATTGTGGTATGGCTTGAATATCCCCCTGTTTGATCTCTAGATTTCTGGAGTTTGGCAATTTTTTCTCATTGGGCGCATCGACGAATCTCAATCTTGGCAGCCATCTGTGTTGCACTTTCGTCGTGCGGAAATGGATCCGTCGAGCAGGCGCAGAAGGAAGAAACAGACGCCCGACTAAATGAGGCGCCCCTTTTCTCTCAATCGCTGACATTGAAAGATGCTCGGCAAAAATCGCTGGATGCTTGCCGAATCAAACCGGACAGGCGATTTATTTTGGCTCTTCAGCGACTGCATATGATGTTTTCAAAAAAGGGCAGTGTGCAAGTTGATTGCCGATGGCAGAACAGTCGCTGGAAAGTCTTTGTCGCTGAAAACCAAATCGGTGAACTTAGTGAGTTTGCCAGTTTTGCCGAGCAGATGAAACTTTTGGAGAGCTATGCGAAACAGGAGATTGAGACCAATAGCCCGAACACGGCTTCTACACAAACAGCCTTTGGGTTGAAGTTTGAAGGAGTTGAAAGATTCTCTCCTGCTGTGCTGTTTGAAACTATCAGGGTGGCAGGGAATAAGTGGGCGTCTGGAGATCGCACTTTCTCTCACTTCGAGAATGCTGAAGACGCTTTGATATGGCTGATGATGCAGAATTTGGATTTGATGGGTGTTGCCGACAATCTCTGTGCAACAACTTTGGCGATGGCAGCGGTAAATGATGCGTTGGGGCGAAAGCAGTTTAGCGAAAATCGAAGCTTGCTTGCTGACTCGATGGGCTATTATGCCGATGCGCGTGCAATTTCAGCTTCGCTTGAGCCGACCTCTGCCGCAAAAAATTTCATAGACGGTGATCTGAGAAAATTACAGAGCACTGCCAAAAGGCAATCGAAGAGTATTCGAGCTCTATATCTGCTTTTGCGCCTTGCTGCTCGCAATCGAGACGAAAATCTCTGGCTAAACGTGAGCGCTCAAATGATTGCACTCGACAGTGGGTTGACACTGCCCCTGGTTCGCTCGGTCGATGAATTCAAACGCACTGATATGAAAATGCCTCTGGCGTTGAATGCGATTGTGGCTGTAAACGATGAAATTGATAGCGGTGAGAAAAAACAGTTCAAATTCAATCCGCAAGATTACATCTGGAAGTCTTCATACAAAAGGTACGAAGCAGTACAAGAATGGATGGCGCGTGATTTTGTCAAAGTGTTCGAAAAGTCGATTGATAAGTTGAAAACACGTGAGCGTTCGCCCTCGAAAACTGAAGAGCCATTTGATGTTGTTGCCATTGAAGAACAGTTTTATCGCAGCTATTTCGATAGTGCAGTTCGCCTGCTTGCCGATTGTTATCTGAATTTGCCCTCTGCTCAAGTTTGGGCAGAGCCTTTTGCGCAATCGTTAAGTATGAAAGGATCGACAGCACCAGGTCCTCTGGAGCGTTGGTTTGCTTGTCGCACCTTGAGTACGGGAGGGCAAACCAATCTTTCCAGCGTGGAAGAACAATTGAACGCGCTTGCACCCTTCAGTACTGTCGCTGCCCTCGATGCCATCGAAGTCTTTGGTAGCTCGGCCGGTAAGCGACTGTTCGATTGTGCCGATGCAAGGCCCTCCTATCGCTGGCGCATTGCAGACTATTGTCAGGGCGAGCTTCTCAATGTTTCACTTTCTCAGCGATTGCGATTGGCGCAAAGAGAGAATGGACAATCGAACACGATCACCTCATCGATCGAAGAATTGATTTCGCGGCGAGATCCCCAAAAGCTTCTACTATTGTTGGCAGACAAGCACACCGATTTGAATGAACATTTGGTAGCAATAGAGACTCTATCTACCTTAGGTGTTCCCAAGACAAGAACCAGAGCGCAGTATAAAACCGTCTGTGATATTTATCCCAGTTCTAGGATCGCCATTGAGAAATATGGACATTTTTTGCTGGAGGCAAAAGACTATCGGGAAGCCGAAGGTGTTTTAAAGCAGTGGTTGAAGCGTCAAACTGAATTTCAGTTTCTTGATGAGGTCATTGTTGATGTCTTGATTTCTAAGGCTTTGACAGCGCAAGGAAAAGCAAAAGAAGCGCTTAAACTGTTAAGGGCAAAACAGGATATTACTCAGCTCGATTTGCTGTGTGAGCGTGCCCGTGTTCACGAAATTCTGGGACAACGCACAGATGCAGAGCAATGGGCGAAGGAAGCTTTAATTCATTATCCCAATCGGATTGAGACACTTTCTACATACTTGTCGATTCTCTGGAATAACGGGCGCTATAAGGATGCTGCCGTGTTGCTCAATGAACGCCGCCGCAATTTGCCTGACGTCGTCTGGGCTCAGAGGATCGGTCCCACCTTCATTTCTATATTTGGTGAAAAGAATGCGGCACTGATCACCGCAGTGGGAAGTCTCACCGATGCAGGAATCGCAGACGTCGAAAACTTGGGGCGAATGGCGCATGCTGCCTATGTCGCACAAAAACCTGAAGCCGCATTCAATATGTTGTCCAAAGTAAAATTGCAGGATGACCGCGGTGCAGAAATGTTGACTACTGCCTATCGGTATTTGAAAGGCTACGAGTCGCAAGCGAATTCAATGGACTGGCTATCCAATCAGTTGGAATCAGAAGATCGCAGCGTTGTTGCGGGACCGGCGTTCATATCCGGGCAGTACGAACTATTGTGGAAGTTCATCCCCATGAAGCCGGCAAAGGATGCCGAGAGAGTTTGGCTATTGCGCGCTGCGGCATGTTGCCTGGACATGGAAAATCGGGAAGAACGCCTCGAGGCGGTTCGAACATATACCAAATCGAGCAATTCATTCGATGCAAAACTAGCGGCGTATCTAGTCGATCCAAATAATGAAATCTTGGCTCAAAAGCTGACTGAAGATCAATGCAGTCGAGCCGCGTTTTTCGTTGGTTGGAAGCAGTTGACCGCAACCAGCAGCTTTGTCGAGGCGACGGAGTGGCTTAATGTTTCACTTTTCGCCAACAGCAATTCGATGGAAAGTTCGTGGGCGCGAATTTGGTTGCAGGACATTGTGCGAACACTGCGCAACTATCCGACTGATCTGCAAATGAGTGGCATCAAATCATTGAAAGTCTTTCCCCCGGCAAAAGCCGGCGACTGGGACAGCAGACGCCGGTTCAAGATTCGGGCCGTTAACTAGTCATCACCCGCAATGGTGTTTACTTCTTCTAACTTTCTTCCGGTACTTTGAACCAGAAAGTACTCCCTTTTCCTTCTTCGCTAAAGACGCCAATTTCGCCTTTGTGAGCTTCGACGATGGACTTGCAAACAGCCAGACCTAATCCGGAGCCCCCTTTCTTACGCTGATCGTCTGCCTCTACCTGACTGAAGCGATCGAAAACCCTTTTGATGTGTTCCGGTCTGATGCCTCTACCCTGGTCGATAACTCGAAACTCGACGTGCCCATTGTTCGCAAATGCCGCTACGCGAATGGTAGAGGACTCTGGCGAAAACTTGATTGCATTCGAAAGAAAGTTGACGAGGACCTGTACGAGCATATCTTCATCGGCATAGAGATCAATTTTTTTAGATTCATCGACGATTGTAATTTTCTTGCTTTCGGCGAGCGTTTGTACGGAGTTTATCGAACGATCTGCAATCATGCTTGCCAGCGTGTCTGATGGAATAATCTCCATATTGCCGGACTCCAGTTTTTCTACGTCGAGAAGATTGTTGATCAATCCAATCAATCGACCCACGTCATTTTCAGAGCCTTTTGCTTTGACACGCAATTTTTGAAGGTCGTTTTCAAAAAATCCTTCCGATACCATTTCAAGAAAAATCTGTACCGACGTTAGAGGTGTCCTTAAGTCATGGCTGATCATGGCGACGAATTCTTGCTTCATTTTTTCGATGCGCTTCATTTCGGTGATGTCGTGGAGGACGCAGAACAAGGCCTGATCCTTGCTCGACCATCCGCCGCTCCATTTCACTTCAGCAAATGTACCGTCCTTTTTCTTGATGCCGCATTCAAATGAAAGTGGTACTTGTTTTTCGATCGCTGCGCCAACTGCCTCGGCAGTTTTATCTCGGTCCGATTCACGTACAATTGAAATGTATCTCTGTCCTGTTAGATCATCTGGCGGATAGCCCCAGACTGTGAGTGCTGCCGGATTGACTTTGACGAATTGCCCGTCTTTGGCAATCGAGCAGATTACCTCGACTGCGTTTTCAATCATGGCTCTTTCTTTGCGCGCTGATTCGGCGAGTTCTTTTGCCATCCAACGAAATGCCTTGTCCAGATCGAAGAGTTCATCATTTCCTGAAATTGGTGCCAAAAGATCCTGACCTGACGCCAGTCTGACGCTGTTTGTCGTCAAGGTTTTTAAACGTCCTGTGATTCCACGCCCGAAGTATACGGTCAAGGCTATTGCAGCAAACACATTGAGCCCGAGGGCGAGACCAAGAAGACCTTTTAGATTTTGGCGCGAAGCATCATTCATCATTTCGCTGTTTTGTTTTGCCAGGGCAGCTTCTTGCGTCAATTGAGTTGACTTGTCGCGCAGGCTTTCTTTGATAACGCGCATTTCGCGCTCCAGTTCTCTAAACCTGTGCTCACCTGAGTCGGTGGATGCAGTCTTGAAAAACTCCATCGAGCTGTCCATTAGCTGGAGTGACTTGTCGATGTTCTGTGCAAGTGTGTCATAGAGCAGCTTTTCTCTGTCCGATCCGATGTGTATGCGCAACCTTTTCTCCGCCTGTCGGACATTGTTCTTGTTGTCCGCGTAGCGCCTAAAGGAATCAGGAAGTCGCATTGCATTGAAGCCGCCTGCTGTGAAAAGCGCCTCTTCAATGAGTCGACGCAGCTCGGATGTTTCTAGCATGATTTCTCGGGCGCGAGACTCTTTGACCGTGGCGTGCTCGGATTCGCTAAGCAACAACGCAAGCCCGGCAAGAATCGCCAGCTCAATTAGCAGCGGCACGGCGATCAAGACCAATCCTTTGTGGGCTATCTTAAATTTCACAGAGTGGAGATCTCAAGATAAAAACGTGGCTGCAAATGCGCACTGGTACATTAATATAGTTCCCTGGAGCGTCCAAACATAAATGGCCAAAGTCCTCATTGTAGAAGACGACAGCAACCTGGCAGATTCAGTTATCGAGTATCTGCGCGCGGAGAATCACGTCGTCGAGGCAGTTACCGGCGGGGAGGATGCCAGGCATTATCTGTCGGTGTCCAATTACGATGTCATTGTGCTGGATCTGGGCTTGCCGGATCTCGACGGCTTGGAAGTACTCAAACATTATCGGAGCAAGGGCGGAAACGGGCGCGTTTTGATCTTGACCGGGCGCGGCAAACTGGAGGAGAAGGAGGCGGGGTTGGATGCGGGGGCGGATGACTACCTTACCAAGCCGTTTCATGTAAAAGAGCTGGCGGCTCGTGTGCGGGCATTGTTGAGACGCTCAACTGAGGTTTCTGATGATATTTTGCGCGCGGGCAACCTGGAGTTAAACACCAAGAATTTCAGGTTTTTGCGAGATGGAGTTGAGGTGACGATGACTCGCAGGGAATTCTCTTTGTTGGAATTTTTTATGCGTCATCCAGATGAAGTATTCAGCGCCGATGCTTTAATCGCTCGAGTATGGCAATCGGAGTCGGAGGCATCGAGCGACACTATCAAAGTCTATGTTAATCGACTGAGAGGCAAGTTCGGCAAAGATACAAGTGTCGCAATAAAAACCGTTTATGGTGTCGGCTATAAATTGGAAGTGGCAAAGAAATAGAGTTGTCATCGTCGGTTGTTCGACTAATAGTTGAAGTTAGCCACTTTTGCCATCAGCCGTTTAATCCTTTCATCTTGGGCATCCTGCTGAATGGGACCCTGCCACTCGCCGACCGTTTTTAAAGCAAACCCACCTGCGGTGAGGCTTCCGACTAGTGTACCTGCCTTAGCCCAGAAGCCCATCTGCGTGGCACGTGAGGCTAGTAGGGCGACACCAACAGTAGCAACCCCTGCGACATCGCGGTAATCGTCGGCAAACTTGTATGAATATGCCAAACTCTGGGTGTGGTCGATTGTGCTTCTCAATCCGCCTGGGGCAAAATCCTTTTCGTTTACTGGTGAACCTGCATAAAGGCTGAACCCATATTTTGTCCTGTTGACGTCAGCGTAATGAAGCATGTTTGATGTTCGTTCGCGGAGATATGTGATCGTCTCTAATTGGTCTTCCTTGAAATCGGGGCTGGTCGTAGCTTCGTTCAACTCAGTCCAGTCGACTTTGCCGTCTTTGTTCGTGTCGAGCATGCGTCTGTTTTCCGACAAAAACTGCCGGCTCTTATCATAGAATTGAATATCTCTTGCCGTGTTGGTGAGCAATATTTTGAATAGAGTTATGTCGGATTTAGACAGCGTTGACATTGCATCGCCGTCCAATTTACTCAAGTCATCAAAATTTTCCTTGATGGTCTCAAGCGCTTTGCGCTCTTTGTCGTTCAACTGATTGCCGGCCAGTGCCGCATCGATTTCTTTATGAGTAAGACCCTGCATCCAAGTCGTGTTCGTTTTATCATAGGCGCTTTCCCATCCCTCCATCAGTCCCACCCAATCGAAAGGAGCTTCCTCAGGTGTTTTGAGCGGTTTCAGTTCAGTCGGAATAGACGCCGGTATTGGCACGAAGTCTTTCTCTTTAAGCTGAAAATCTGGAAACTGAAACTTGTGAGGACTTTCCTTTGAATCAGGAAGTGCAAAAGGATATCGCTGATCGTCGCTTTTCGGCGCTATGCCAGTTTGCTCGAACGTCATATATGATCCTCTTTGGGGATAGAAACCAAGACACGAACCGCGGCTCCAGCCGATGCAGGCTAGATAGATCTTTGTAAGTTCAACATATGACAAAACACGTGATATTTTCGTGAGAAAGTTTGCGGAGTCCCGAAATATGTTTGGAGGATCTGCGAGGTGTCTATGCGCAGTCAGCCAAATATCGGATAAGTTGTCTTAGTTGAAAATTGCCTCGAGCACCGATTGCGTGTCGGCGAGCGACGGGAATAAGTGATCGGGATTGTGTGCTTCCAACTCTTCTCTTGTTGTTCTTCCTGAATTCACAGCCAGGCTGACTGCGCCATAATGTTTTGCGCAGAGCACATCGAAAATGCTGTCACCAATTACTACGATCTCTTGAGGCTGAAAAATGGTTCTGAAATGCATGTCGGCTCGTAATTTGGCGACGTGCGGCAGGTCGAGTCTGCTGGCGGAATCAGATCCATACGCGCCGAGTGGAAAGTGATGATTAAGCTGAAAACGCTCCAATTTCATCCTGGCGCCGCGTTCGACATTGCCGGTAAGCAGTCCCAGGTAAGCGTTTTCCATCGCCGCCAGTGCCTGAAGAACCTCGGGAATGCCCTCGTGAACGATGTAGTGTTTGGTTTCCTTTATTTCTGTTTCTAAATGAACCAGATATTCTTCAATCAAAGAAGGAATGCTTGATTCTATTTCTTTTTCGTCCAGCCCGGCCTCGGTCATTATTTCCGTCAAGATTTGAGGGTCCGTCTTTCCGGACATGGACAGCTTGATAGTGGCCGGATCGATGTCGTAGCGATCCTTGAGCACCTTCGAGATGGCACGGCGACCTGCTCCATCTGAAGTGATCAGGGTTTCGTCGATATCAAATAGAACTAGTCTCTTCTGCATTATTAGCCGTATTAGCTGATTCGGCACTGCCTGTAGTGTCAATGACTGGTGGTAGCGCAGGCGGTGCGTCAGAAACTTCCGTCTCTGCGCATTCGTAGATGCGAATTTGATCGCGCCCGCTGTTCTTCGCAACGTATAGCGCTTTGTCTGCCCTTTCTACAAGTTCTGCCGCACTGCCTGCTTGTTTTGGGAATGATGCCGCACCGATGGAGACGCTGATTCGTCCCAGTCCGGGCACATGGCAGTTGCGAATCTGGCTGCAAATACGGTCGCCGATCAATGCCGCTTCGAAAAGCGATGTCTCAGGCAAAATGACGCCAAATTCCTCGCCGCCGTAGCGTGCCGGAGTGTCGCCGGAGCGAAGAATAGTCTTGAGAATGGAGGCTACTTGCCGGATAGCGGCGTCGCCTACCGGGTGCCCGTAGTTGTCGTTGATTACTTTGAGCTTGTCGAGGTCGACCATCAAAAGCGAGCAGGATGTACCTTTTCTCTTGGCCAGATTGAGGTCTTCTTGCAGGCGGTTTTTGAAATAGACGTGATTGTAGAGCGTGGTCAAACCATCGGTAATTGCCTGATGCTTGACGGTGGCAAACAAGTGCGCGTGTTCGATGGCGACTGCGACCTGGTCGGCGATTGCCGCCACCAGGCGAACTTCAGTCGGCGTCCACTCTCTGGTGTTTTCGGTCTGGTGCACGACGAGCAATCCAACCAGTCTGTTTTCACTGACCAGTGGCGCGGCAATCAGTGAGCGCGAACCATTTTGATCGAGGAAGTGACGGAAAGGCATGGCGCGCGAGTCAATGTCGATATCTGTGATCACCGCAATCGGCGCTTCCTGGACGGTGTTGGCGTCGGGCGGTACTTGCACCAATTCGCCGTCGTCAGTTTCAACGCAGGTGCCGTAGCCATTGCTGAGGCGGTCGAGATCGATGCCTAGAATTGTGTTGCGTCCGCTCAAGGCTTCCGCTCGCAATTCCGCCGGAATCATTGGTTCCAGCTGATCGTGAGTGGAATTGGAATTAAGTGCGTCAGCTGTTTTTGCCTGGAAAGTCGACATGGTCGAGGCAAGAAGATTGGCGGCGCGAGTAGATTTGATGACGGGCGTATGGGAGACGCGGAAGTCCAGTTGATCCGGATAGAGACTGACGCCTTTGACCGAATCAAGATGTCCGGCGTGGCATTCATGCGTGACTACCAGTGGTCCCTCGTTGCGCGGCTGGGCGATTTGAACGCGCTCGACGCCTAAGGCTTTCAACAATTCGCCTGTAACCGTATTCAATATGGTGTCGAGATCGAGCGAGCTTCTAACAGATCGGACAATATGATTGATGAGGATTTCCTGCTCGGCCATCGACTTGGTGCGGTTGTAGAGGCGCGCATGCTGCATGGCCAAGGTCACCTGGCGGGCGATTGCTTCGACCAACTCCAGCTCGTAGTCGGTCCAGACGCGCAGTCGGTCGCACTGATGCACGAGAATGAGACCCAGCGGTCCTTCATTAGTAGTGATCGGGCAGGCGATCAGTGAGCGAATCGATTTCCAGTCTTGCGATTGCTCTTCGGTGGCGTTTTCAAACAATGGCGTGTTGACGCCGTCGTCGAGCATATCGAGCGAAAGGATCGAGCCTTGTTGCAAGATCAGTTTGAGCACGCTGTGCTTTGTGATCAATATAGATTTATTGGCGAGTTCTGTTCCGCCTCTTTCTTTATCAGTCCAGACATAGTCGAACATCAGCTCGTCATCGGATGTATCAAGCGTGCAGTGCGTGTCGACAAGCGCCAGGCAGCAGCGGCTGGAGCCCAGTGCCTGACCGAGTTCGCGGACTGTGGTGTTCAAAATCTGATCGAGGTCCAGAGATTTGCGGATCGATTCGGAGACCTGATCGGTCATATTCTTCATGTCCTGGTTCAATTCCAGGCGGGCGGCCATCTGGTTGAAGGCGCGGGCCAGAAGTCCGAATTCATCGCGGGCCGAGACATTGACGCGTTTGGTGAAGTCGCCGTGCCCGATGGCCAGGGACTCTTTGACAAGCACGCGAATGGTGCGCGTGAAGTGCAGGGTAGCCCAGAGGGCCAGACCGACAGAAACGACTACGCAGGAGACAGCGATGGCGGTAAGCAGAACCAGCCAGTCGTGGGATTGTCCATAGATTTCACTGACCGGTACACCAACCACGAGCAACCAGTTTGTGGTTGGAACATGATCGAATGCATACGCTCTGGTCACCGGATCGGCAATGCCAACCGCTTCATAGCTGCCTCTTTGAGCTTTTGAGCCGGCCGTCACTGATTTTGCTTTAGAGAAGTCTTTGCCTTGCCAGTATTCATTTTGCAGGGTGCGAGCGATCACTCTTTTGTGGCTGTCCACAACAGCAATTACTGTGCCCGACTCATCGCCCAAGCCTCGGAAGAGGGCGAGCACCGACTCGATATCCACAGAAGCCAGAAGGACTCCCTTGCCTTTGACAGGGCAGACGA
>JBGAVL010000049.1:0-26316 GCA_044228145.1 Obscuribacteraceae bacterium (SeqCode) | reverse complement strand
GATTGAAGCACTGACGAAAAGAAATTTTGACTTGCCCGAGTACTTCAATCCTCAGCGATTGATAACAGTCTTTAAACGGCTGCCGGAGGCGTCCTGATTAAGGGGCATTTGCCCCGCAGTGCCGAATTGTTGCTGCGCTTCTCCCATGCCATGCGGCGCAGCCATCAAAGGATAAGGCTGGACTGGATAGGCGGGATAGACGGCATGAGGTTGCATGCCTTGCTGCGGCATGGAATAGAACGAACCGGCAGTCGCGATCTTGTTTGTGTTTGCGTAACCTGAATAAGCCTGTTGGCCGGCTTGAGGATATCCCTGCTGCCTGCTGGCCGGAGGCGCAAAGGAGGCAATTCGCTGCTGCTGTGCGAATTGTTGAGCGGGGGAATAAGCTTGCGCCTGCGGGTATCCCGCCTGCACAGCCGCTTGATTGACTGATTGGTTGACATACTGGTTGGCATACTGCGAAGTGGCTGCGCTCATTTCGTAAGGCTGGCGGGCCGCCGTGCTGAGCAATTTTTGCTGCAAGCTCTGCGGAGCTCCCTGCCCCAGCCCCTGCGCTTGTAAAGGTCTTGCATTGTTGGCTCTGTGCATCAACATCTGGTCGATAGGCTGCACGGGAGGCACATGGGGTACATTGGGCGTGTAAATATCGCCGAAAGTAGACGAGGTTCTAAACGGCATTGCATCCTTGACGCTATTGAGAAGGCGCCTGTCGTCGATCGTCGTACGAGTGTTTACAGCACCGGTACCCAGAACCTGATTGGCCATCGGTTCGTTGTGGCGGATCCAGTAAACAACAAAGAGCCAGAGCGTAAAACCAGAGAACAAGCACAAGTACAAGAAATTCGGTGTAACGCGAATACCCTTGAATGCTTCAGAAAGACTGATGCCGGCAAGCACACTGCTGTACATGACCGACTGAGACGGAGGCGCACCATGATCGCCACCACTGTGAGAGCCTGCTTCAGAGCCGGCTTCACCACCACCCAGGGCGCTTGCATCTTTGTCCAGCCCAAGCAGTCGCGCGATCAGTCCTTTGAGACTGTTGCCGTTGTTTTGATGGTGATCGTGGTCCTGGTCGTGATCCCCGCCGCCGTGATCGTCGCCGAAGTGGTCTCCATGCCCGTGATCGCCGTGACCATGCTCGCCGTGATGATCGTGGTCCAGGCCAAAATCGCCAACATAGCCGAAGTCACTTCCGCCAGTGTTGTTAAATACAGCCGGTTCGACGCTACCTGGCTCCATCGGATCTCCTCAGACGGTGCCTGTCACAATGCAGCTCCGTCCAGGCAATACTACGATCTTCTGGAGGAATGTAAATACCTATGGGGCGTCCGGGGTGGGAAGTCCACCACAGAAATTAATCTTACAAGTAAGAGCCTGTACGGTCGACGCATGGCGTCGACCGTTTTGCAAACACAAGCCTTCGACCGCTATTGAACAGTCTATTCGACTTCGACACCTTCCAGCTGGATCATTCTCTGGCGAATGCTCTCCACCGTGCGCGGCAATTCGAACAGCATGGGCAATTTTTCTTCAATCGAGCTGATATGTCTGGTCAGGTCGATTGAGCGTTCCATCAATCGAATCAAAATCTGCTGTGTGGCAATCAGCTGGCGCTGATTGTCTATAAGCTGGGTGGCCATTCTGGCCGACTCAACTCTTTGATCGACGCTGAATGAAAGCAGTTCTGTCATTCTCTCGAGCAGTTTTTCGACTTGCCGCTGCATCGCTTCACCACTAATAGTGGCATCCGAATTGACTTCGAGTGCCTCTCCTTCACCTTCAAAAAATTCGTCAAATCCCTCAAGCGCTGCGAGGTCTGCAGTTTTTGCAGATTCTTCCGGTTTGCGCATGCTTTCAGCCATCAGTCCGTATCCCCCGCTCTGATTATAAAAACTTGCCAGGAAACCGTCAGTTCTCGTCGCGCGTTGCAGTCGAACTAACAGTTTTTTCTGAAATGGCCCCGTCCGTGGTGGCGCCTCTAGAATTATAACTAAAGCCGATAATAAGACAAGCGAATCAGAAAAGTTTTTTTTCGAAAAAAAAAAATATTACCGGTGGTGGCATACAGATAGTCCAAGCACCACCACTGTATCTACCGGCTATAGACAGTCAGCCCCTTCTTTATCACCTGTTTTACGGGGTTCCAGCCTATGTTGTAGGGGACCTCTTCCAGCTGTTTAACATCATAAATAGTGACGTCGGCCTGAAATCCGGGACGCAACTGTCCGATATTCGAACCCAGTCCAAGAGCCCAGGCACCATTGACGGTTAATGCAGTCAGGGCCTCCTCAGGCAGCATTTTCAAATGTAGGCATGCCAGTCCCCAGACAAAGGGCAAAGAAGATATGTGGCACGAGCCAGGATTGTAGTCGGTCGCCAGTGCAATCGCCACTCCTTCCTCAATCATCCTTCTAGCTGGGGCATGGTCGGACAAATTCAAATAAAAGGATGTGCCCGGAAGCAGAACAGCCACTGTGGAAGATTTGGCCAGAAGCGCTATTTCTTCGTCGCTCACATTGAGGAGGTGATCGGCGCTTGCCGCTCCCAGCTCGACGGCCAATGTGGTGGCACCTAAATTGACAAATTCGTCGGAATGGACACGTGGTTTCAAGCCAAGTCTAATCGATGCTTCAAAAATCCTGCGCGTGTCTTCGAGGGTGAAATAGCCTCTGTCGCAAAAGACGTCAACGTAAGGCAGCATATGGGTTAGAGCCACCCCTTCCCGCTCCGCCTCTTGAGTGGCCATTGCCACCACGCGCGGCAGCATATCATTGACGACGTCGTCTACATATGCTTCGCGCTCTTTGCCCGGTGGTATCGCATGTGCGGCCATAAATGTTGGCACTATATCGAGCGCCGACTCCGATTTGAGGCGGTAAATGGCCTCCAGCATACGCATCTCGCTTTCCGTTTCCAGACCGTATCCTGTCTTCACCTCAAGAGCGGTAGTTCCCGACTCGAGCATACGCTCAACACGCTTGCGTCCGAGAGAGACGAGTCGCTCCACATCAGCGTTTTGGGTAGCCCGCATGCTTTTAACGATGCCACCACCGGCGGCTGCTATTTCTGTGTAAGTCTTACCCTGACTGCGCATAACGAATTCATCAGCGCGATTGCCGTCAAAGATCAAATGTGTGTGCGCATCGACCAGACCGGGGGTAACCAAACTCTCACGAGCATCAATGATTTCGGTCGTGTCGTCGGTGAAGACAACATGCTTGATCTCATCGGCGCTTCCAACAGCAATGATTTGCCCGGCACTTATTGCTATGGCTGCATCCTTTATACGGCAGACATCACGCATTTCTTCACCGCGGATCGGCCCGCCGTGTGACTGGGCGGTGACGAGCTCACCAATCGGACTAATCAAGAGGTCAACCGGCACTCTTCCATCTTTGGAGATTGCCTTTGCCGGCCCCTTCTGCTCGTGTGCCGGATTACCGGGATTTCTAGTCATGACCCAATTCCTGTCTCGAAGATATACGATCATAAGCCACCAGCAAGAAATCAGGCGCTTGCAAGCGCGGTAGCCGAAACAACCTTAACAACGCGTAATCAAAGCAGTTAAGGGCTACCCTTTCGAGACAAAAGCAGAAGTCAGGATAACCTTCGCCTTAAGTAAAGACGACTGCCATCCTGACACCGCTTGTGGTGCTGCAGCTTAACTGCGCTATTAAAACCAAGAAGCCAAAAACAAGATCATCATGCCGTTAACGAATATGTCTCCTGAACCTTCATTTCTTCGCCCTTCTGCTGCTCGGTCTCTAACTGGCAGTGGCGGCAACTTTCATTGCATTCGCCCGCCGACTGCGAACCCTCTTTCATCAATTCGAGCGTCTTCACCAGCTCAGACCAATGCAGTGCAAAAATACTTTCATCGAGCGTTAAGCTGACCGGTTGATGTTCTTTAGTCCCGGCCCGCACAAAGGTCAAGGTCACCCTGTCGTATGGAAAGCGCATTTTCAGCCGCTCGGCTAGATATTGCTTGACGAGAATAGTAGCTGACGGCCAGCGTGGATCGTAGTGAGCAAGTGGATTCAGCTGATAGTCGACAAGTTCAAGACGCCTCTCAGCCGGATACCACAACATCAGGTCCATCGTGTCTTCGACATAGACGCGCAAGTGCGGAACGCGGGCCCTCACCTTCTGAGCGACACCGACAATCTCCGACCCGTGAGGTCTGTATGGCTTCCCTACATAACGTGTGAGCGTCTTATAGGCAAACAGAAAGGCACGCGTATTCGTGTCTCGCTCTTGAGCGGCCGTGCTCAGTATGTCGACGGGCCATTGTTGCCCCATGTACTTTTGAACTTGATTGACGCTGGCAAGCTTGCCTCTATTGATCTCCGCCAAACCGCGCAGAATGAACCGTCTAGTCAGACTTTTTAAGCGACCTTTGACTGAATTGGTTCCTTCGGCGTATTGAGCTTGACCCATCTGATATGCCCGTTTGCAGATGCGAAAAGCCTCAACCATAGAAGGCGTGAACAACGTCCTGTGCATAAAGCACCCCCTTCACCAAGCAATTACCCTACGTTTGTATGTCATACCAATATATAGTATGACAAGCAGGACGGTCAAATGAAATCCCATCTTGACTGCCCATTTTTCATGTCCGACAAGATCTATCTTCCCGGAAGGCAGTGATTGAAACCCGCTCCTCAACAGGGTTTTAGACACCAAAAATCAACAAAAAATGCGCCCATTCGATGCATATCGGACACGCGAACAACACCGCCTCTATATACAAGCGCGGCATTTCTAGCTTTGCACGCAGCTTTCAGGAATTTATCTAAACTGCCACAGGGTAGTCAACAGCCAGACATCGGCTTGCAGCGCGGTGATTGCCCGGCAGGAAAATGTATCGGCGCCCGTCCCCTGGAATTTCCAATATAGATAGAATATGTTTTTCGGTGAACTATTTCGGCGGTTTTTCCGTCTATAAAAACGGCGCCTGAAAATTCACTCTATCACCTTATGAGGATAAGGCCGTTGTTCGTCACACGCGAAGTCAGCCGAATGCAGCCTGTACTGACGGTCTCGCAATTGACCGGACTGATTAAGGACGTCCTGGAAGAAACATTCACCTACATCTATGTAGTTGGCGAAGTTTCAAACGCCAAGGTTTACCCTTCCGGGCACTGGTATTTTTCTTTGAAGGATCAAGACGCGACATTGCCATGCGTCTGTTTCAAAAATGCCAATTCCGCTATTAAGTTCAAACTGGAAGATGGCTTGATGATGGTTGCTCGCGGCAAACTCAGTGTTTATCCACCGCGTGGCTCCTACCAGATGATCGTGACCGGGCTCGAGCCGGTAGGCATAGGCGAATGGCAGCTGGCATTCGATCAATTGGCTGAGAAATTGGAAAAAGAAGGATTCTTTGCGCCCGAGCGCAAGCGGCCAATACCTATTTTTCCACGTCGCATCGGTGTGGTGACAAGTCCTGCTGGAGCCGCTCTGCGTGACATTTTGCACACATTGAAGAGGCGCAATCGCTCGGTCAACGTGATCATCTCTCCGTGTAAAGTGCAGGGAGAAGGAAGCGTCGAAGAGATCGCGCGAGCAATCGCAATTCTTTCCGAAATCGAAGATGTAGACGTGATCATCGTTGCCAGAGGCGGTGGCTCGATTGAAGACCTCTGGTCATTCAATACAGAAACTGTGGCCCGTGCCGTTCTCTCGTCAGCGGTTCCCGTAATCTCCGGCGTCGGTCATGAAACCGACATCACCATCTGCGATCTCGTGGCGGACATGCGCGCGCCCACACCTACGGCAGCAGCCGAATTAGTTGCTAAAGGTACAGTTGAGCTTATGGACAAATGGGGCATCCTCAACAGGCGCCTCAATTCCCAGATCGCCGAAAAACTTGCATCCGTGCGGCGTCAGGTCGAAAGGCTGAGCCCGCTCAATTCATTGATCAGATATAGCGAGCGCCTCAAGCGCTTGCAGGAGAAAGTGCTCTCGGCGAGGCAAACCCTAAACTCCAGGCTGAACATGCAAATCGCCTCTCATCAGCATCGGCTGAAAACAAGCCGGGAAAAACTTTCGGCACTGGGTCCCTTGAACGTGCTCAGGCGCGGTTTTTCTGTCCTCAGAAGAGCGGACAAAACAGTTGTTAGATCGTTTTCTGAAGTAAAACCAGGCGAGACTCTCGAGGCGTTGCTCTTGGACGGCAAGCTGAAAATCAAAATTGAATCGGTTGAAGAAAATTGGTGAAAAAGGCAGGAGGTGAGTGAGATGGCAAAAACCATAGATTTCGAAACGTCGCTTAAAGAACTCGAACAAGTGGTTTCGGAGCTGGATGGCGAAATAAAACTGGAGCGAGCCCTCAGCCTTTTCGAGCGAGGCATGGAATTGAGCACCCAGTTGGAGTCCTTTCTCAAAGTAGCCGAGCAAAAAGTGGAAATCTTGCGCAGGCAAGCAGATGGCTCTCACACGGTTGAGTCGTTTGACGAGAAAAACCTGGACAGTTCCGGCGATTAATCGACTACAAGCGATCTGTCTCCAAGCTGCATTCCATCGAGGTTTTGCTTGGTCATACTCACTTCTAAAATTTACAAGACGCCCAACTGAAGCCAAAAATTATTGGAAAAATTGTTTTTGGGGAACACATCAAAGTCCCAAGAACCGCCACAGTTGGGGCTCTCCCCCACGCGGGGGATTCTTGACAGCTCTCCTGAACGAAAGTTAAGCTTGTAGCATGCGGCAAAAAGTCCGGCCTTCATATGCCAGGTTTCTGCCATTTACTGGAAGCATTCGTACCTTACTCGGACTTCCTTATCATCAACATCAACTACAGGTGATGACAAATGCGAAAAAATAAGAGGGGCCATTTGCCAGGATTGCCTAAAGGCAGACGGCAACGCGGCAACATGATCGCGCTAGTCGGCGCCATCGGTGCCGGATTGCTGGTGGCGCTGCTCCTGTTCGCTCTAGCCTATACCAGACTTTTAGGCGGCAATCAGGAACAGAGAACTGCCATAGAGGCTGCATCTCTTGCAGCTGCTAAAGATCTAGGACGAATCGTCCTGAAAGACGATTATTTTGGTTGGGTCAGCCTGTCTGACTATGCGCCGACCGGAACACTCACCAAGGCTCCGGACGGATTGTACCAGCCTGTGTACAGCATCAACACCATTCTTGCCACCATTCGGCTGGATATGATCCTCGCCGACCAGGTAGCATCAGCCACCGGCAATCCTGCTTCCATCAACACATGGAGGAGCCTGGCAGACAGAGACTATAACGCTGCAATGACCAGCAAGAACAATCTCGCCAGTTTGCTGCAGAATTCGCTGCTTCCAGGCGGCGACCCCAATGCCAAGGACATTCAAGGCGTGGCGGTTTTGCCTTACGTGAGCGCGGAAAATGCCTATAAACAGAACAACGTGAGAGGGACCGGTGGTTCCGCCTACGTGAACGGCTCCCTCAAACTGACTTTGGGATGCCTGCAAGGCGGCAGTGAGACAACTGTAAACGTGCCGACACCCAGCTCTAAAGCTTCGCTCGGTGGACAACCGGCACAGAACGGCAAATACATGTCCTATACGAATTACCCGTATAACGGCAAGAATTTCGTCTTCACAGCAGCTGGCTCATCGATCAAACTCATTGACAAGAAAAATTTCAAAACTAGTCTGGCACTGCCATATTTCGTACCATCTGTCGTGATGGCGGAAGCCGATCAAAAGTTTTTCGAAAATGGTGATACAAGCAAACCAGCCCGCATCGTACACTCATTGGCTTGTGCTCAGCCGGCTTGCATTCCTGATCCTAGACCGGCTCCGGGTCTGTTCATCGCTGATTTCATCGACGGTGCAGTACCTAAATCGGTAGACAGACCAGCCGATTTTCTCAATCAAAGTCAATTGAACGGCGGTCCAAACCCGGCATTCATGAAGAGAGCCTGGGGCGGAGACTACAACGGTCCTGGAAGCGCAGGCAGCCTGGCGCCCGACTCGTCCTTGGGATCGAGCACTCTGCCTCCGGCATACGGTCTGGCAGCCGCGATACACGACTGGTTGAGACAGGGTGGACACAAAGTCAATATCGACTCCGTGGTCGCCATGATTAACGGATCTGGTCTACCTGGCGGAAAATTCGCTGCCAATCAAATGTACAAGTGGAAAATCGATCAAAACGGCACCATTAGCTGCGTCGCCTCTGTGGGCGCCAAAGAACCCTACATAGCCGTATCGGAAAACCAGCTCTACATGGAATGCACGGACGCCCTGGACGAAATTGACGCTGCTCTTCCTCCTCCCGGCAACAAGACTTCCCCTTGGGCAGTCTATATGAAAGATGAATGCCGCCAGTGGGGCACAGTTGCTGGTGGACAACATGCTGGTCAACCACTTCCAGTCACAGGCACTTCACTGGCCTATAATCCGGCCGAAAAGTGGATCGCTTGCTTGCCTTCAGCGCTGCCTGATACAGCCATCGCTTTGAACGGCAATGGCGGAACAGCTAAGCTTGGAGATCTTGGAGCAATGGGCTCCGGCGCCAATGATAGAAGTGGTGGGACAATAGCCACCACGCCATTGCCGGTGTACAAGCTCGACGACTTTGCAGAACCTGGATTGATCGCGGTCAACTACCCCTGGACATCAGGTTCTCCAGCCGGTGGAATTATGCCACCGCAATATCTGCAGAACGGCGCCGCGATTACGGTTCGCTTCCGTGTCGAACTGGCAAACATATCGACGCCGACGCAAGAAGGACACTTAAAAAAATGAGGACTTAACCCACCAAACGCACAACGATGATCCCCCAACTCGGGACGGTAAAAGAGCCAGGCGTACCTGGCTCTTTCGCTGTCTAGAGGGTATCCGCTGGCTGGGCCTTTTCAGTCTGCTTTCTTGTTCTCTTCTTCCACCGCGGCAAAAGCGTCTTCAATTGTCTTTTCCACCGACTTTCGACGGTCTTCTTTCTGGCAAAGCTGGTCATACTTGGAAGAAACCTTGTCAGCCACACCAGCGGTTTTGGCCTTGTATGGTGAAACAATCTTTCGATCTTTTCCGAAACCTTCAAACCTTTTGCCGATCACGCTATTTGCAGCATCCAGCGCGTATTGGCGGCTATTAGCATAAACTCTTCGGCAGATGCGCTCGTGACCTTTCTCATGTTGAACAACATATTGCGGTGCCTGATCAGAAATGAATGTTGCAATTGGCAGCGCGACCTTTAACCTGACGCCTGTTACTTCAATCCACAGGTGGTAGCCGTCCGGCTCTTTTTTCTCATCTGCTATCGAAAAATCAAGTTCAGGAGAGATACTGAAAAGCCAATCTGTACGCGCTGTTTCGTGATCGGGAGGGGATGGATCTTGCTTTTTGCAAATGACATTTTTCAGACTTTCAACTTTCACCACGGGCGGTTCTACAGTAATGGCAACCTTCTCCTTAGTGCAAGCACTGCTCGCTGCCGCGATCGATGCTGCAAAAACCAAGAGGCTGCGCTGGTTGCCGGCTATGAAAACTGGTCTGTGCTTCATTCTTTTTTCACGGTGTAATCATCAAAATAAACTACGCTGTCTGCCTTGGACCAGAGTCCGACCTTTCCATCGATGGTTTCGGGATTCTCAAAATCAAACACTTGCCGCCCATTCAAAGTACCAGCTATTTTCTTTCCGTGGACGGTCATCGACAAAGTAAACCACTGTCCCGGCGGAGTAGTGATCTTTTGTACCCATTTGACCGGGCTGCGCTTACCCTGCACATACTTCCACAACACGATATTGTTTTCCAGGCAATTGGCGCGGAAGATCAAATAATCGCCATTAGGCTTCAAGTTGAACGCAATCCCTGCACACTGATCGATCCGGCCGGCCATGCCTTTAAACCGAAAAGTGATCTCTCCATTCTTGAAATTGTCCACGGGCTTGTAGATAGAAAGCGGGAAGTAAGCGAAGGTCGAAACGCGATCGAGAAACTCTGCATATCGATTGCCGTACAGGGCACGGGATTTATCCGCAACGCCTACCGAAACTTTGCCCTTGGACCATTTTCTGCCGTCCACGCAATATACTTTGTTTCCCTTTTCTTCAACCACATACCAGTCACCAATCATCGATGCGAAGTTTTTGGCCTCCTGGGACTGTTTATCCTTTTCGAAATCTTCCTTGAAGCTATTTCCGGCTGGGGGACCGGCAATTGTCGGCAAAGACTGCCAGGACAGCCATGAGATAGCCGACAGTGCCAGAGCGATGCCTGCGCCAAACCACCTGCTTCTAAGTGCCGACATTGCTTGCACCACCTCTTTGTTTTCTAAGGAATCTTTGAGAACCGATCCAAATCAAAACAATCAAGCCGGGCATAAGCCCATAAAACAAATAGCGATATCGAGTAGCATCACCTTTGAGCGGGTGCCCCGGATAAGGAGTATCAACTTCGCCTTCCAGATTAGTTCCCGTCATTATATGTAGCACTTCGAGGGCACGACGGGCTCCGACATCGCTACTCTGCAGGCGCACGCCATTGTAATCGTAAGTGATCTGCCCATAATTAGGATCCATCTGTCCATCCGGACCGATCTCTTTAGGCATCGTGTATGTAACGGTGAGATTTTTGACCACACGCCTCAATTTGCTAAGAAAATTTCTTTCGAAATCAACCGAAATGGAGTCATCAGGATCCAGCCGTATGTTTATTGTCAGAGGCAAAGTGACCTTTCTCAGTTCCGCCTCGTTTTTTGGGTTGAAAGAATTGGAGCGGGTTTCGCTAAAATCCTTGAAATAAAATGCCTGCGATTCTGCCAGCGCAGCGATCGAAACAAATATCGCCAGAACCAACGTCTTTCTGATTTTTTGCTGGCTTCCATCAGCAGAGTGCAGCCAGATGGCAGCCAATGCTAGCAAGGCAAAGGATGCAGTCAGAAAGCCCAGAACGGTCTGCAAGCTGAACAGCGCCGATTCAAACAGGCGCAAATGAGCGGTCATGGACAACCAGCTGAATGCATTTAAAGTACTCTGGTTTTGTCCAGCAAACTCGAGCACCCAGGAAGATATGGTGAATGCCAGAGTGACAATTGCAGCAGTTTGGGGTGAATCAGTTACGGCAACAGAGAAAAATGCGATAGATGTTATTAGCAGTGCAAACAAAAGGTGCCCGAGGAGCAAAACAAAAATTTCCGGAATGTACAGATATCCGCCCATAAAATGCCAAACCAAGAGCGCCGAGATGGCAGGCGTGAGCGAGATGATAAACGCAAGCAGGGCAATCACCCCTTTTACCAGCAAGGCAATGGAAATGTGCGGACAAATCTGCTGCAAAAACTTGATTGAACCGAACTGCTTTTCCACGCCCAGTAATCTAATTGCGACAAAGGGAAAGAGAAAAACCTCGCTCATATACATAGCGCTAAAAGTAGGCATCACAATGCCATCCAAGGGGCTGAGCCGACCGAGCAAAACTTCGTTTCCCATAACCGATTCGCCGGCATGTCCGTAGATGAATACAGCCTCGATAAAGCTAAAACCAACCAATGGACAGAGAATCAGAAGCATCACCCAGAAGGATTTTGTGGCGATGAGCTCTCTGAGTTCTTTTAGAAACAGAGCATTTACCTGATTCGATGCCAGACTGTTATTGCTCATGTAAGGGCGACGAATACGTCCTCCAGATTTCCTTCGGACAGTCCTGCTTGTTGCCTGAGGTAATCCAGTGAACCACCGCCCAAGACTTTTCCTTGAGACAAAAGCAGAAATTCGTCGGCGATCCTCTGGGCATCGACTATCTGGTGAATGGATAAGATAAGAGTTCTTCCTTTGGCCTTTTCATCGACGAGAATTGAGACGACTTCCCTGGTTTGCTTGATGTCCAGCCCTTCGAATGGCTCATCAAGCAACAATAGCGGTGTGGACGACAGAAGTCCGATGGCAATCAGAAGGCGTTTTTGATAACCGCGAGACAGCTCTTTGACAGACTTGGACAAGACGCTGTCGAGTTTTAGACGTTCAATTATTTCTTCCAACCTTGCTTTGCCGGTCGAAAGCATTGACTGGAAAAACAGCAGCGTTGAGTAAACACCATGATCGGGATAGGGCAGGACCTGATCCGGTTGGTAGAAAATGTGGCGATTTCTTAGACCAGGAGCAACAGCCATGCCTTCAATCTCAACAACACCTATATGAGGCTGCAATCCGGCAATGCACTCCATGAGCGTCGTCTTTCCGGCACCATTAGGCCCGATCACCGCGACAATGGTGGACTCTCCGACCTGCAAGTTAATCGAAGAAAGGACACTCTGCCTGCCAATGCTCCGGCTCATGTCCTTAACCTTGAGTAGAGGATCGTTTGCCAGATTCAGACTCCATGCGGTTCAAGTATATTTGGCAAATTGAAACTAATTCCAGATAAAGGTAACTGGAATGCCGAGTTGTTGTTCGAGCTGAATGATTCCGGCCTTCATTCCTTCAAGATCTCCTGCCAGGAAAGGCTTATCGACTCTCTTTTGCAAATACTCCACATACGCGGACACATCCTGACCACCTTGATTCATTCGCTTGATCATAGTCCAGATCGCCACCCGCCGGCGATACGCAAATCCTGTGTGAGGAAAATATGACATCAAAGCCGACTGCACTATAGCTTGATTGTTTTTAGTGGCAGCGTCGTTATTCGCGGCAGCTGCGCGCTGATTGCAATTTGCCTGTTCAACGGTGATCATTGGAATCAGATCGTTGTACACAGGAATAATTTCCTCAGATTTTCCAGCCTTGATCATGTCGTCCATCTGCTTGAATTTAGCGAAAAGCTTCTGGACATTTCCGTCTTTCTTCGCGATAGCCTTGATTTGCAGAAGCAAAATGCCTCTATCTTCTTCTTTATAGCCAGGCGAGCATACGGCTGCCAAGACCTGCTCCTTCGCGACATTCACATAAGAACCGCCGCCGCCACTGCCGTAGCTTCCGCCGGCGGTCGTTCTTGTTATGGTCAAGTAATTGAGCAATTGTTCCTGAGACATTTTTCTGGCGGCGAAGTCATCGACCTGGGCTTGAGAAACCACACACTGCCTGACGTCGCGCTGATTATTCGAATCATAGAAATTGAGCTGAACTGATTTCACATCAGTGCCGAACTTATCTCTCAGCACTTTGGTGACTAAGACCGAATCAATCTTCAAATCATTGTCCGGCACTCGCCCGGAGCGATACATATAAACCGAAACCTGTCCCATGTAGTACTGAGCATTCACCCGCACGGAGGCAGGCAAAACCTTTGAAGTGGCAATCGCTTCCACCAATTGAGTCGGAGTGGGCGCAGCCAGAGCTGGAAATGGGTTCGAGCATAATCCGGCCAAAAGGAGCAAAGCCGCCAATACCGGTTTACATATAGATCTACTAATCACAAGATTTACCTTCCAAGAGAGCAAGCTTGATGAGACCCATTTTAGCGCGGCTTTCATTCCTGCGCCCAAAGCGCAAATACCGCAGGGTTGAAAAGGGTAGGCAAAAAACCGATTGCCACCATTACCGGTGAAAAAAATAGCTCCGCCTGAGCGGAGCTACTAAATTCAAGAGCGAGTTTTTGATTATTCCGCGATCGCCAGTTCGCTTTCGTCGTCCTCGGTAGATTCGGCTGCGGGCTCCGCGTCGGCAACCGGCGGAAGAGGCTTGGAGACCTTGTCTTCCATGCCTTCCATGACTACCTCTACGTTGATCTCGGCTTGAGCATCGGCCGCCAATTTGACAATTGCTCTGTAGGTGCCCAGGGCACCAATATCGTCGAGCAGCTTGATTAGACGCTTGTCAACTTCTATGCCGGTCGCCTTCTGGATGGCAGCCGCCACTTCTTTGTTTGTGACCTTACCGTAGAGCTTGCCGCCTTCTCCGGCTTTGGCGCCGATGCGAACGAGTCCGTGGTCAGAAATCTTTTTGCACAGATCGAGAGCTTCTTGCTGTGCTTTTTCAGCCTTCTTGCGCAGCACTTCGGCATCTTCTTCCCGTTTTTTCATCGCACCCGGCGAGGCTAAAACAGCAAGCGAGCGTGGCTGCAGGAAGTTGCGGAAATATCCGTTGGAAGCCTCGACGATGTCGCCGGCTTTGCCCAACTTCGGAACGTTTTGCTGCAAAATGACCTTCATGCAATCCCCCAAACAAAATTCAACCCGCCCAATGCGGCGCGTGTGTAAGCAAGCAATGAATGACTCTACCACGTCTCAAGCCGGAAATAGCCAGGCTACACACAAGTTTCAAACTTCCGTTAACACGGCAAAGCGAATTCAGCTTCCAACTGAGCCAGAAGAGATGACAAGAGGTGGCGCTAGCGCGTTTTCCTTTTTGGGAGTTTCAATTGAGGTTCCAAAACTACCCAGGGGCCGGCCGGCTAAAAACGTTCGCGGAACATGCCTCTCACGCCGGATGGATCGCAAGAGAAGCCGAATCGCTTGTAGAAGCCATCGGTACCGGGATCCGCATATAAAGTAACCAATGGGATCGGATAAGTGTCCAATTCCTTCAAAAGTTCGTTCATTACCAAAAGACCAAGACCGCGTCTTTGATAGGAAGGTCGGACCACCACATCCCAGACCGTGGCGTTAAAAACTTTGTCGCCTGTAGCACGGGCAAATGCGATGAGAAGCTCGCCATCCCAAACGGACACCACTGCCAGACTGTTATCCAGGGCCTTAGCGATCAGCTGGGGCTCGCGCCTGCTCCAGCCGACCGAAGCACAAATTTCTTGCACGGCTACAGCCGATATATCTTTTCGATGAATAATGACAAGATTGGGAGGCAAAGGCTCACGAGAGCCGTCTGGACGCTTCCAAATACTAGAGAGAACCATCGAGTAACACCCTTTCTAGTGTTGCCACGGATTCGACATGATAGGTCTGAGGAAATAAATCGATCGGTTGAATCCGAACTGCTTTATACCCAAATTTGCCACGCTTGCCATCCCTGGGTGAGGCAGTACCCGGCTCTGCCGACTGTTCGCCGCCACCCTCGACACTTTCGCCGGATTCATTCTGGGACACAGGCACAATGCCAAGTGCCAGGTATTTGAGGTCGCGAGCCAGAGTAGAAGGATTGCAACTGACATAGACAATCCTGGGCGGCGCCAGATCGAGCAATGCGCCTATTACTTCAGGGCTTACCCCTTTGCGAGGCGGATCGAGAACGACCAATTCAGTCGCTTCGCCCATATCGGACAGCTGGGGCAAAACGGTTGCTACATCACCTTCTATGAACTCGACATTACCGATTCGATTATTCAGCGCATTGACTCGTCCATCCAAAACAGCCTGATTATAGTCTTCAACAGCAATCAAGCGCCGGCATCCCTCTGCCAGCCAGAGAGAAATAGCGCCCACGCCAGCGTAAGCATCGACGACTAGATTCAGTTTTTCGCCTGGCGGCAGATGGGCATAAGCCTCCAGGTAGACGATTTCCAGGAGCCTGGCAGCTTGCTCAGTATTAACCTGAAAGAAGCTGGTTGGTGAAAGTTTAAAACTCAACCCGGCTTGAAGTCTCTCTGGAAGCTGTTTAAGAGAAGTTTTCAAAACCTCATCGATCGAATCAGAGCCAGCGATCACCGTAGTGATATCGCCTAAGATGCGGTTTCCGGCTCGATCGTTGTAATTGATCGCCACCCCGACAATCTTTTCATCGCGAACCAGGATCAACTCTGCCAGCTCCTGAAGCGTGTCTGGTTGAGTTTCCTGCGTACAATTGAGCACTAGCGTGAGCAGAATTTTCCCGTCTTCCCTGCTCTGGCGGGCGTGTATATGCCGTACCAGACCGGTGCGCTTCTTCTCGTCATAGGCTGAGTAACTGTATTCCTCCAGAACTTCCTTGACCGTCTCCAGCATGAAATCGAGCTCTTCCGATTGCACAGGGCAATGCTTGATATTGACCAGTTCATGCGAGTCTTGTTTGTAATAACCGGCAAGTATGCGGTTTGAGCCTGCCGGATTGCGGACAGGAAACTGAACTTTGTTGCGATAAAACAACGGATCGTCGGCTCCCACACAGGGTTCGACGACCACCTCATCCAATCCGCCTATATGCGTCAGGGCTTGTTTGACGATGCTGGTCTTGTGCTCGAGCTGTTTTTCATATTTCAAATGTTGCCACTGGCAGCCGCCGCATACTTTGAAAAGCTTACAGGGGGGGTCTGCGCGCTCGCTGGAAGGTGTTATGAGACGCTGGATTTTTCCTTTGGCAAACTTCTTGCGCACGTCGTATAACTCTACTTCAGCCACATCGCCCGGCGCGCCACGGCTAATAAAAACCGGCAGCTCATCAGCCTTTCCGAAGGCTTCTCCACCGGGAGCCATGGAAGTAATGGTGAGCTCCACAATGGCTCCTCTGCGAAAAATCTCTGTTGCAGACTGCCTTTTGGTCATATTTTTCTTCACTTTAAACGTCACTTTGGACTTCACTTTGTACGGCGGTTCAGCGCCTGGCTGCTTCACCCAATCCCCCATACAGGGCAGGTTAGAACCGCCCATCCAGGGTTTATTGTAGATGGGAGTATTCTAGACTGGGAAACCCCCCAGTGCAAAGCAATGCAAAGTTTCAGCGACATTGAAAAAGCTGACAGCGTCGAACTCGCCAATTGTTCGACCGAAGCTCAAAGTGCCTGTGTTGATGCTCTCAGCCAATATGCTCTGACCTCAGAATCCGGCATTATGGCTACAGAATGGTCCGTCATCATTCTCACGCTAACGGCCGTCATTCAATTCGTAGTCGTCTCGCTTTCAGGCAGTATGGCGCTATTAGGCGACTCTATTCATAATTTCAGCGACGCATTGAGCGCGCTTCCCTTATGGCTGGCCTTCTTTTTGCAGAAGTTGCAGCCAGATAAACGCTTTTCCCACGGCTTTGGTCGTTTTGAAGATCTGGCCGGTATCTTCATCGTCGCTTCGATTATTCTGAGCGGTCTTGTGGTCGCCTTCGAGTCGATAATGAGGCTCTTTCACCCGGAAAAGGTTCAATATTTGCCTGCCGTTCTTGTCGCTGCTTTCGTAGGCTTCCTGGGCAACGAGGCAGTGGCGCTGTTCCGGCTGAAAATCGGAAAAGAAATCGGCAGCGCCGCACTTGTAGCAGACGGCTATCATGCGCGCCTGGACGGTCTGACCAGCCTTTCTGTGATGGTAGGCTGTCTGGGCGTCTTTCTGGGTTATCCACAAGCTGATTCTTTAGTGGGTCTGTTCATGTCCGCCCTGACTCTCTGGGCCGGCTGGGAGTTGGCCGGCACTATCGTAAAACGATTGGTTGATGAAGTCGATCCCGAACTTCTCAAAGCAATAGGCGAAACGGCGCTCAAACAGCCGGGAGTCCGCTCAGTAGAAAGCGTGAAGGCGCGCTTTTCCGGTCACCGCCTGCGCGCAGAGTTAGTGGTCAGTGTCGATGGCGGACTCAGTGTGGAGAATGCTCAAAAAACAGCCGACTGCCTGCGTGCCGGCTTGACAGGCGCAATGCCTGTAATCGAGCACGTTTCCATCGAACTGGTGGCCCAGGATTTGTAGGGTCGACGCCATGCGTCGACCGGTTCTAGACAGCTGTCGTCGAGAGTTTCTTTTCTAAAATCGACCTGTAATCGAAGACGTCGAGATACTGCCAGGTATAAGCGGCAATTGCTTCCTTCTCTTCTTTAGAAAGCTCATTTGCAGTCGCTATGTTAGCTTCGGCAGTGGCTTTGCGAATCGTTCCCCAGGGGTAGATTTCTTCAAGCCTCTCACCGTTCCAGGTTGGTGTCTTGAGCGTATCGGACGTTTCCAATCCCATCTTTTCCAAAACCGCACTCAACGTTTTCTTGGGATCATCCATTACATCTTCTGCTCTGACAATGTGCAGGCGATCCGGGAATTTTTCTTTGAACATGAGGGCGTGATACTGATTGAGAGTCCATCCCAGCATGTAATGCGAGAGCGAATGTGGGACAGGGCGCTTCTTCGTATCCGCGTATGCCGACCAGGGATTGCGCACAACATGCAATACGTGGGCATTGGGCATGTCAGTCAAGATTTTGTCCGCATCAACAACTATGATTGGGCTGTAGCCCACATGCACCAATTCGCGCCCTGAGCGTTTGTAATCTTTCCAGGCTTCAAATGTCGATTGAAAGAAAGCAGCCATATTGTTTGCCCGTGAGCGTCCGGTGCTCACTACATGCTCGACATACAATTTTTGACGCTCTTGATCCGAAAAATCAAAATTCATATGCCTGAATTTGCTCACTTTCGGTGTAAGGGCACGCACTTTACATTCTTCGTCAATGATCGCTTTGTAATCTTCCTGCGGAGTAGCATCTAATCCGAAAGCAGGCCAGCGGTATTTGACCGGAAACATCGACGTCAAATGATCGCTGACCAGGCGAGTTCCAGGTTGCGACTCATATGGATAGACGTAAAGTTGCGGGTGCCCATCGAGAAAACGGTGAGTAGTGTTGCCGCCATTCTCATACATGGCAGAGAGCATCAGCAAACGGAAATCAGCGGTCATGTTTTTACCTCACCTCAAAGACTTAGAAGATCTACCAGAATTCGCGGCAGTTGTCGATTTATGTGGCTTCGTACTTTTGCGCTTAGCAGGGGTATCGGTCTCAAATGCGTAGAATATGAGCTTTTCTTTTTCTCCGTTACGTTTCATAGCGAAAGGAAGCGCCGAAGACATACTTTCAGGCATGCATTCGACAGCAAATATCTGATTGCCCGAGGCCCAGGCGATGCTGCCAAGGGACTCACCTGTCTTTAGAGAAACTGCATGCACTGCACAGACACTCTTATCCACATCCAGCCCGGGTGCATACTGTTTGAATCTGGGAATGACTCTCGATGTCCCGACAAAAGCGATATCTTCGGCAATGCACAAGCCTCGAGTCCAGCCCGCCAGCTGGACGACAGGGACGGCCCTGCCTTTTTCCACCACGCACAACTGGCCGTATCCGGAATTGTCGACAAACAATCGGCCATTGTCCTGGCGTGCCGAATGAGGGCGTGTCAATCCGGTGCAAATCGGCTCTCTGGTTTTGCCTGAAAAGATTACGCCTCGCCCGTCCACAGGATAATTCGCATCTCCGGGCCTGAGCCTTGCGACAGCGCACGAAGATGCGGAGAAAAAGGAATCGGCCAGTGATTTTCCAGCCGCAATCGAATTGAGTTGAATATGATTCTGTTCAAACACAGGTCCTTTGTGGTTTTCAATACATTTTGGCCACCAGACTCTCCTGAATCCTTCTTCAAAATCGATCGAAACAACTGCATTGTGTCCCACCGCATTGCCATGCAAACGCCCGTCAATAAGCGCCAAATCATGCATGTAGACACAGCCGGGAAGAAACAAACTGCGCGTCACCAGCAAAGAATTCTCGTGAGGCAAAGGCAGGTCGACATCCTTTCTGGGCAAAAATCCGGATAAGGGGCGCATCTCCAATAACTGATTGGGATTGCGAGTGCTGGCTACAAAAAGGCGCTTAGACTTTCGATCGACTGCGACACCGGATGGATGCGGTAAAGGCAAATATGAAATCTCCGGTTTGCCGTTTTTGCCTGCCAAACACAAAAGTAAATGCTCATACTCGCGGCTGACGATAAGTGACAGCTTAAGCCGGCTCAAGACTTCGAAAAATTCTCCTTTGACTTTGTATTTAAAAAGGGCCGGATCAGTTTCCTGGGCATCTTTCCAAAAACTGGCTACCTGCGCTGTGTCCCGCCACTCGGCACTATGCCTGGCCCAGAGCGCGTCCAGGTCTGGATTACTAGAACGCGCGTTTTTGAGAACCGAATTTTTTCCTGCAGGCGACATCAACTTTTTCCCGCGCGCCACAGCTGGTAGGCACCTAAGTACATACGAAAAGCAGAGCCGTAATTTGTGGTGGATTTGCCTCCGTGTCTTTTTGTCGACAAAACCGGCACTTCAATGACAGGATATCCCTCGCGCCTGCATATCCAATTGAACTCGGCGTCGATCAAATCGTCATCACGAGAGAGCAAAAGCAGTTTTTCAAAATGCCGTGGAAACACCTTTGGCGTGCCGTTCATATCCCATGTCGGCAAATCGAAAAAGGCCCGGCATTCCAGGTTGTATATGAGCGAACCAAGCCGGCGCCGCCAGTTGTCGCGAATCTTGCGGTTGGCTTTGACCACAACCGAAGGAAAGGCAATTGAGTATAGAATATGCAAAATCAGATGTTCGGGCGATGTGCGCGCCGAATTCGTATAACAAATCAGATCGCCTTTTGCTTCTTTCAATCCCAGACGCACAGCCAATCCCCAACCGCCGCTTTCGCTTTCGATAACTCTTATCGATTGATTTTTTTGAGACAGGCGCCGGCACACCTCTGCGGAGTTGTCTCTGCAGCCGTTGGTGACAAGAATTATTTCGTGGGCAGTTTGAACTTTTTCCAGAGCATTTACGTATTCATTGATAATCGCCTCAATATGGTCTGCTTGATTGCAGACCGGCAGAATGATCGAGACGAGTTGGCTTTCAGCCACGGGTAAAAAATCCCCGCAATTGAGAATGACACGACACAAACCTGTGTCTGCGCCTTTTACTGGAACGAATTTTCGCAGCAAAAGGTGAAATTGTGTACTCTTTACATCATTCGGATGCTTATAATGCTTGGTGGGTCACGCAAAACAAATGTTCATCAAACGCCCGGATTTAGAGAATCATGCCTCCCTCCTTAGTTCACGTCTCAGATATACATTTCGGCTCCGGCGAATCGCACGGGCGCGTAAATCCCATCACGGGCTTGAACATTCGTTTTGAAGATTTTGTGGCGGCGCTTGCCAGAGTTGTCGATCATGCCATCCAACACAAAGTAGACATCTTCTTGTTCTCAGGCGACGCCTACCGCAATGCCTCGCCCGAGCCCGTATATCAAAAGATGTTCGCACGCCAGCTTCTGCGCCTGTCGCAGGCAGATATCCAGACGATTCTCGTGGTCGGCAATCACGACCAGATTTTGCGCTCGACCACCAGCCATTCACTCTCGGTCTTTCAAAGCCTGGAAGTGCCGGGTGTGATCACAATCGATCAGCCTCTTTTCACGCGCATCGAAACGAAAAATGGTCCGCTGCAATTAATCGGTCTGCCGCATCTGACCAAGCATCAGTTGATGACGCTCGACAAATATGCAGACAAAACCGCAAAAGAGCTGGATCGAATTCTTGTAGATCATGTGCGGCTCCTTCTTGCCGGCTATTACCAGGAATTGGATCCTGAAATCCCCACCGTAGTCACTGCGCATATGACGGTAGACACGGCCACAGCCGGTATAGAAGAAGAACTATTGATTGGTTACACGCAAACTTTCCCGACCGATATCTTTATCAATTCAAAAGTTGATTACGTAGCCCTGGGTCACGTTCACAAGTTTCAAAAAATCAGAGAAAGCAATCCCATCATCGTCTACTCGGGCAGTTTGGAAAGAGTCGATTTCGGCGAAGAAAGCCAGGACAAAGGCTTCATCCATGTCGATCTTGCTCGCGGCGCCACCACCTGGCGGTTTGAAACAATTGACCCGCGCCCCTTCATTACACTCGACTTAGATGTCACTAAATCAGAAGATCCCACAGCCGATCTCGTCAAGAAAATTCAATCCGGCATTATTGCCGGCTGTGTTTTGCGCTTGCGCTATAAAATCGACCAGACGCAACTGCCTGATTTACGCGAAGACCTTTTACGAAAAGCAGCCAGCTCAGCTCTTTCGGCTAGATTTCTTCCGGAGATTGTTGTCAGTCATTCAAGAGCGCGCTTGCCGCAACTGAATGAGTCGGTAGTTTCATCGCCAATGGTGGCACTGGATACCTACCTGGAAGAAGTCGCTCCGGACAGAAAAGAAAGGCTGATGAGTAAAGCCCGAGAGATCATGAACGAGATCTCGCTGGAACTGACTGATGAAAACGGCGCCCGCCGCCAAAAGTCAATTGCAGAGGCGGGTGATGAAACCGTGGAAGCTCGCTGATCTCCATTATAGAAAAAGTTTAACCATGTGAGGAAACTAATCAGACTCATAGATTAGGCGCGAAGTTTGACTGGTCTTTACCTCTATAGGGAGATCGGCAATTGGTACAATGATGCGCGCACAGAAGCGCAACAAAAGCAGGAGTTGCATTCTTCCAAGAAGAATAGACGCAGGTAATTACCCGTTGCTAAAAGACTTTCTAAAAACAGCGATTCCGCACAAAGTCTCGCAGTCCCCTGAATTTGAAGGCATTGAAGACACTCTTCTAATTTCCGTTCCTAACGCGCAAGAAGACGGACTGGTGATGCTGGATGAAGGAAAGCTCTTCTGCTTCTCATTGTCCGGCTGCACGGGATTATGGCGCCAAGACAATAAACTCTTTGTTTCGATTGTGGCAGCGGATTGCATGAAGCTGAGAGTGTACGAACCAGGCAAAGAAGTAAAAAACATAGTCAGCTCCAAGCTCGGAGATATCCACGACGTTTGCATTTTCGATGACCAGCTTTATGTGGTTTCCACAGGAACCAACGAGGTGGCCGCTGTGGATTTGACCGGCAAAGTAAGTAGGAGTTGGAAAATGCAGGGATTTGACGATTCCTGCCATATCAACTGCCTTGATGTTTGGGACGGGCGACTGGTAGCAACGGCATTTGGCAGGTTTTCCACCTACAGAGGTTACAAAGACAAGACGGCCGGCAATGGCATCATTCTCGACGTGCAAACACAAGAGACAATCTTCAACGGTTATTCGGCGCCGCATACGCCCAGGCGCGACAAAAATGGCGCAGTCCTCGTATGTGATTCGCGAGCAAAAGGCATCAGTTATCGCTACAAAGAAGAAACAAAAACGATCTCTTTTCCGGGGAGCTTTCCCAGAGGAATGGCTATCTTAGATGACAAAATCTACGTTGGATTGAGCAGTTTGCGGCACCCTGACTCGCCGAACCAGAGTTTCATCGCCAGTGCGCAGGTAGCAATTGTCGACAAGAAAACCCACGAGATTAAGAAAAAAGTCGTTCTTTCTCAAGCAGAGATCTATGACGTTCTGGTGTTGCGCAACTAGTCGATGAAAAGCAGAAGCCCACTCAAAGTTTGCATGATCACGCCACACTTCCCACCGGAGTTCGGCTGGTACGGACCGGGTCGCGATTCCATGGAACTGGCCCTGGAACTCTCAGACAGGGGGAATCAAGTTGAGGTAATTGCCTGCCATGACAAATTCGCAGAAGGCGAAAGCTATCAAGACGGCATCAAAGTTATACGCGTCCGGTGGCTGAACGACACACGCACTGGCAGTCTAATGGCACAATCACTGCCGCAAGCGCGCGTGCTGATGAATTTGAATATGGCTGTCTGGGAAGCTTTCTTGCATGCCAGTCGCAGCACCGAATACGACATTGTAGACACTTGCGGATTCTCGGCCGAAAGTCTCATACCGTCCCTTTTGTCTTTGTGTCCGGTTGTTTCCAGAGTCCACGATCAAAAACCGGAATTTCTGAATAAGGAGCTGGCCATGATTGGCGACTCCGGATTCAGATTCGAAAAACGCCTGGCCGATTCTTTTCGCCTGATGACAAACAGTTGCGCAAATTCCGCTACGACAATCGGCAAGGAGCAACCTGATCTGGCGCCGGGCAAAGATCACGCGCAGCTGAATTATTCACTGGATACGACTTTCTTTTCACCGGAAGGCTTGCTTGCTTTAGATACGCAAAACAGACCGGTCTTGCTTGTTCACACCTCCATCGAAAATGAAAAGTACAAAGCTCTGCTGAGCGAAGTCGTAACACGAGTAAAAAAGGAAGTTCCTGATCTCTGGCTGACTATTGTTGCCCACGACATCTATTCTGAAAGCAGTGAGAGCCAGATGAAGGAAGCACTGGCGGCATCAGGAATCGTCTGCGACATGGTTGTAAACCACAACATGTCCCGTCTCTTAATGCCCGGCTTGTGGCGCAACAGTTGGTGCGGGCTCATTCTAGATTGGCAGGGACTGGCTCCTTATGCGGTTCTTGAACCTTTGTCCTGCGCAAGACCAATCGTTATCGAGAGCGCGTGTGCAGATATGGGCTTTCTTAGAACAACCGATTTTCTCACTCAGCCTACGGAGTTTAGCGCCGATCTGGTTGCCGAAAAGATCATCACATTATTGAAAGACGAACAATTGCGGAAAAAACTGGGCGAAAGTGCGCGAGAATACATCGTCGCCAACCACTGCCGCAAGACCAATGGAGAAAAAATTCTTCAGTCATATGTCAAAGCAATCGAAAAATTCAAAGACACAGAGCGCAATGAAAAAATCAACAAGATCGAACTGATTCTCAAACAGTGCCGATCACTTTCCGACAGCTTAGATCAATGGCTTTATGATCTTCTCTTCGTTCGCTCCTTCAGATTCCGAGTCTCTCACTGGATAAAGAAGTTAAGCAAGGGTGAGCAATGAGCCCGACATTGAGCTGTCTTTCCGGCTGAATAATGACAATGAACAACACCCTTCAAACAGAAAGCACCAGTCAACGCCAGGCTGTTTTTTTCAAGTCCATTCCAACAAGAATCTACATTGACTTATCGCTGATTCTGCTTTGTGTTCTGGTCGTTTTCGGTCGCACGATTACGAGCTATTTTCTTGCCGATGACTTCGGCGAAATACACTATATGCACCGCATTTCATCTGGAAACCTCGATCTTCTTCTGGCCAATTTCGCGGGCAATTACATGCAAATTCCGGGCATGAGCGTGTATCGGCCTTTTCTTCTGCTTTCGCTCCTGTTCGATTTCATCATTTGGAAAACAAATGCAGCCGGTTTTTATGCAACCAATTTGCTCTTTTACTATCTGGATGCTGCGCTGCTTTATCTGATCGTTTCAAAACTGGGCTCGAGCAACAGCAGTCAAAGAAGCAGGCTGACGGCGCTTACGGCGTCTGTATTGTTTGCTGTCAGTCCGCTTCACTGCGAAAGCGTCTCCTGGGTCTTAGGGCGTGTAGATATAGTCTGTGCATTTTTCTACTTGCTCTCCATCCTTCTGGTTTTCGAATCACTTGAGAAGAAATCCAAAAGACTGACTGCATTTGCTATAGCTGCATTTATTTCGGGTCTTTTGGTCAAGGAAATGGCGATCGGCATTCCTGTGATCGCATTTCTTGCCGGCTGGCTGTATCAGCCTGAATCCAAATCGATTCGGCGAGCTTTCACATTTGCCTGGCCCTATCTGGCTGCCACTTTAGGATATTTCCTGGTGCGTTTTCTTGCCCTCGGCACTTTGATCGGAGGCTATGTGGCCGGCTTTGGTGCCAGCCAGGAGAAAAACGCTCTCACCAGGTGGCTCGACCTGGACACCCTGGAGAGAATCGCCTTTCCCCTTGTGCAGGGGCACTTTCAAGCAAGCGAATTGATCTCGCTGTCACTCTTGGTTTTGTACTCCGTTTTGGCCGCAATCTTTGCGATTCGACTTGCGGCCGGACAGGTGCCCATGAGGTTTATTCTCTTTCTTTCAGGTTGGTTCATTACTACGCTTCTGCCCATATACAAACTGTGGGGCATCGGATACAACCTGGAAGGTGCACGTTTTCTCTTCTTTTTTACGATGCCGCTGACCGCAGCCTTGGCGGCCGGCTTGTTTCAAAACAACAAACAGGAACCTGACCGGCTGGACCGTTCTCTCATGATGGTGTCATCGGCAGTGGCAATTTCACTGTCAGTTATATTTGCGTACGTGGCATCAAAAACAGACTTGATCTGGGTTAATGCAGGCAAGGAAGTGAGGGCAGCAGCCCTGTCGGCAAGATCAATCTTGTCGTCTGCTAAGACAAACCCGGCTGTTTTTCTGGGCATCCCCAAGGAGTCGAAAGGCACGCATATGTTCTTGAACGGAGATACGTTCAGAGCGGCTGTCATGCCGCCTTTTGCCAAAGATCCGCCCCGGCGCAAATACGCCACCTTCGAGCCTGTAATGTATTCACCCGAATATGAAATCGATGCGGCACGCCTGAAATCGCTTGTGGCTGAGGGCGCAGAAGTCTTTGTCTGGTCGCAAAAGAGGCGCCAATTCGATAAAGTCCAACACACAGGCAAAAAGGCTGATGCCCTGTCGATTTCGCCCACGCCGGATTCTCCTGGCCTTGAGATAGGCGGACAAGGTGGGCTTTTCTCCAGATCAAGTCAGGGAATTGTTTTTCAAAACAATAACGGACTGCAAGGAATTCAGCTCTCTCATTTGAACTTGAACCCACTTGCGGTGGACTTTGCCGTAGTAGAGATCAAAACGGCTCAACCAAATTCATCGATGGGGGCGTCCTGGACAGGCACACCAGATGATCAGGATCAACTGAAAGAGCCGCTTGTGCGAAACTATATTCGCTCGAAGGACAAGGACGACTCACAGTTTCAGACAGTAT
>JBGAVL010000048.1:0-26409 GCA_044228145.1 Obscuribacteraceae bacterium (SeqCode) | reverse complement strand
CAAAGTCTAGTAATTAGAACAATTTCTTGAAGATTTTCTTGATCGGGGTAGTAATTTTTTCGACTACGTTAACCGGATTGAGTGCTTCAATAGGTCCCTGTTCGAACACTCCGATTGGATCGAGGGGATTGAATCCACCATCTCCGCCCTTATCGAACAGACCGATTGGATCGAGGGGATTGAATCCACCTTGTCCGCCCTTGTCGAACAATCCGATAGGATCGAGCGGATTGAATCCACCTTGTCCGCCCTTATCGAAGAGGCCGATTGGATCGAACGGGTTGAATCCACCTTTTCCACCCTTATCAAACAGGCCGATTGGATCAAGCGGGTTGAAGTCACGACCAGGCAGAGGCGGCGTCGGCAGTCTGAAGCCGAATTCACCAGGGAATAAGCCGATTCTGTCGTTGTCACCGTTGCCCGGGTTCAATCTGTCACGCCAATTAGGATTGGACGGACGATAGTCGCGCGGGAAATCGATGTCGCGTCCACGATCGCAGTTGCGGTCGTCGTTGCGGGGGTCGTTGGGACGGTCGCCCGGGCGGCAGTCAATGTCGTCCTGCTTCTCGACACCTCTGGCGAGCTGATCTGAGCTCTTGTCGAGGCGCTTCATAGCTTCTTCGATCATCTGTTTGGCTTCCCTGGGGCAACCGTTCTTGAGCAGATCGATGGCGGCATCGATTGACTGATCGACGGTCTTGGATGTTTCCAGACCTTTCTTAATCCCGGATTCGTCGCCGGTTTGGTTCAGTCTCAGACCATCTTTGTAGTTGTTCTGACCTTCACCAAGGTTGCGCTGGCTGCGTTCCAGATCGCGCAATGCGCTTGCTTTGTCACCATTGTCCAGCGAGGCGAGAGCATCTTCAAGGTCATCACCGGCGCGATCGAATTCCCTGGCGCCTTCCTTGAATTCTCTATCGGAAGCAGCTTCGCGTCCCCTTGCGGTGTTGACCGGCGTCTTGCCTTTCAGGGTGTCTTCGCCGACTTGAACTTCTTGACCGCCTGATTTCAGTCCATCCTTAGCGGCGCGAATTGCTTCATAAGCTTCACCGGTTTTACCGCACTTCAGAAGTTCGAGGGCATCTTTCATCTCTTCTCGAGATCCTTTGATTTCCTTCGATCCATCTTTTATTGCGTCTTCACCGTAGCCACCATTGGCGCCACCGCCTTTATGTCTTTCTACGGCAGCTCCGAATTGGTCGACGGACTTACCACTGCGCTTGAGCGCTTCTTCAATTTGCTTGATGGCGCCGCGTGTGTTTCCATTGTCCAGGGCTGAGAGAGCTTGATCGAGATCAGTGGAAGCTTTGTCCAGGTATTTTTGTCCTTTGTCTATGTTCTTCTGATATTTGTTATCACCTGGTCTGACGCATCCTCCTTCATAGATGTTCTGGCTGAGATTGTCCGACAGATAGCTGTTGAAGTCGTCATCGGAATTGCACTTGGTCTCTGGCGGCTTTGGTCCGCAGAATTGGTTTTTGTTTTCCGGGGTGTAGACTTCTTTGCACAGATTGTCGGTATTGGTCTGCGGTCTTTCAGGGCACGCGTTAAAATTTTCCACCTGACGTGTCATCGGTGTTTCCTCCTGGGATGTAAGCTCGCGCAGCATACGCATCACTGCATTTGCAACGGGCTATGGAGATCGGTAGTAAGTGTTGAAGAGGGAATGCTGGTTGCCGAAAGTGGTCCAGCGGCGTTATCTGAGGGCTGGCTCGAAGATTAGGGACAAAAAATGACACTCACGTGACAAGCGCAAAATGTTCCACCTGGCAACGTTTCCGAGCCCGGACCGGTGCGCCGATCGGCTAAGCTATATAAAGTAAAGGGGCGAAGCTGGGCGGAGAGACCATGCAGCCGGGTCTAAAACTTTCTCAAAAGGTATTCTTCCTCGTGGCGGTGCCTTTGTGCGTGCAGCTCACCTTCGTCTCGATGCTGGGGCGGCTGCTCGATGAGACGGAAAAAGAGAGGGAAAAGGAAGTCCGGGCGCGCGAAATCATTCACCATGTAAATCAGATACATAGACTGATCATTGGATACATCGCTGGCGTCACCGCAGAGGGGCTGATCGGCGGCGGCAGCAGGATGGAGGCGACTTATTCGCTGCGCGAGGGCTTCCAGCGCGAAGTGCCGCCCCTGGAAAAGTTGCTTAAGGATAATCCGGTGGAAATGAACCACCTCAAGGAGCTGCAGCGCAAGGCCAATGTCAGTGCCGAGAAACTAAAGCAGGTCAAACGCATGTTCAGGCATGGTGGTGACCTGGCTCTGGCGTCAGAACTTCCGGCGCTCAAGCTGATATTGAGAGATCTGATCACAGAGCTGGAAGCAATCTTGTCGGTGGAAAGAGCCATTGAAAAAACCAGTCCGCAGACTCAATCTGAACTCAGAGAGAAAATCAAACTCCTTCTTTACTCATGCGTCGCTGTCACTATCGTCGTGTCGGTTCTCCTGGTCATCAACTTCAATAAAGAAGTAACCAGCCGTCTGGCGGTTTTGATGGACAACTCAGTGCGCCTGGGTCGCGGACAGCCGCTCAATCCGCCGCTTTCCGGCAACGATGAGCTGTCGCATCTGGACCGCGTATTCAAGGAAATGGCCAACGCATTGAATGCGGCGGCAAGAAAAGAGCGTGCCATCGTCGAAAACGCGGCTGACGTTATTTTCTCGCTTGACAGAGACGGGCACTTTACAAAATTGAGTCCCGCCGCCAAGAAGATGCTTGGATACGAGCCGTCTGAGCTGGTCGGCAAGAACTGCCTGGAGATTGTTCTTAAGTCCGACGCTGAAACAACCGTCAATGCTCTGCAAGACATCAGGGAAAACAGCAAATCCAGCGAGTTCGAAAGTCGCATCACGCGCGCGGACGGATCGGACATCAACATATTATGGTCGGTGCAGTGGTCTGACCCGGATGATTCTTTCTTCTGCGTGGCACACGATATCACAGAGAGAAAGGCGGCGGAGCAAGTCATCAAGGAAGCGGAAGCGCGCCTCAGACAGATTCTCGAGAGCCTGCCTGTAGGATTGATGATGGTCGACCTGGACGGAAATGTGGTGCTATCCAACCGCACATTCGAAGAAGTCTTCAGCTATAAACTCTCAGACATCGAAGGAAGAAAGATAGAATCCATTCTCACTGATTCGCGCAACCGCAAGGTAAACATCGCATACATCATGGAAAATGCTTTGAGCGGAGCGCACGAATGCCTGGCGGAAAAACCCGACGGCACGGAAGTGCCGGTCGAGATCTCCTTTAGAGAGATTGAAACACTCGATGGAAAACGCTTGATCGGGCTAATTCTAGATATTACAGATCGACATGAAGTAGAACTGATGAAAGCGCAATTCGTGCAAATGGTCAGTCACGATTTAAGAACACCTTTAACGTCCGTGCAGAGCTATCTAGATCTGCTTGGCCGCGGCGTCTACGGCAACCTCAGTGAATCCGGAACGCAAAAACTTACTCTGTTAAACAAGAGCGTCGATAGATTGGTAAACATGATCCGCGATCTTCTGGACATCGAACGCTGGGAGTCCGGGCATTTAAAAATCACCATCACCGATACCACTCTAAAAGAGATTGTCGAGCCTTCTCTAGAAGCAGTCAACTCTCATAAAGAAGTAAAGAAAGTCACTATCAATGCGCCGAAAGAAGATCTTAAAATACGCGGAGACTCAGAGCGCCTTGTCCAGGTAGTCATCAATCTATTACACAATGCGATCAAGTTTTCCCCTGAGAAGGGCAAGATTGATCTGACAGCCAGGCGAGAAAATGGTTTTGTCGAAATAGACATCAAAGACGAGGGACCTGGTATTCCACCCGATCTGCAGAAAGCAATTTTCGAGAGATTCAAACAAGTTTCCGACGAAGACGCCACAGTGAAAAAGGGAACGGGACTCGGCTTGGCGATCAGCAAAGCCATCGTCGAGGCCCACGGCGGCACAATCGGCGTAACGTCAGAGGAAGGGAAAGGAAGCACGTTCTGGTTTAAACTTCCAGCCGAGTCGTGATTGGTAGTGGCTTCAAGTTCGGTTCTACGAACTTCTCGCGGGCATCTTGCGACGAAAGCACCTCCGGACTGTAATAGTAATGGAGAATTGGGTTCTCCTTTGATACCAGATCGCAGTGTTTGACGATGAAATCCTGCCATGTCTCAGTTGGTTCAGTTTGCCGCTTATGATGAATCAGTCGCGCAAATGCGACAGTGATCGTTTCATGATAGCCGACACTTTGAACTGCGGAATTGAACGCCATAATTCCTTTGCGAATGCGCTCCAGCGCTTCCTCAAACGAAGACGAGCGCTCCATCTGCAACCACGCCATTCGAACATGGGCAACGTGTGTCCAGCACTTGCCGCTCAGCGAACATTGCTCGAACATTTGAAGAAATTCTTCGTCTTCTTGCGGCAATGGTGCACGGAAAGAATTGCACATTTTTGATGTTAACCCTCGCCACCAACTTTTCTGGGACTCAAGCTAATAGGAATTGCGTCAGTTACTGGTGCACAACACGCAGAGTTCCCTCTGCCTTGAACAGAAAGTTCCGCATCTTCTCCATACGTCGTTGCCGAGCCGGTTGTGTAAAAACTTTCCCAGGCTATGCCTTGTGGATCGTGCACCCATGTTTTATCACCCTTCGCATAACAGCATGTGGTTTGCTCTTGTTGAAGGATTGGCTGCTGAGCTTCTTTAAGCCGCGCGGAGATTTCCTTCAACGCATCGCCGTCATCTACCTGAATACCTAGATGGTCTAATCCAGGCGATCTTCCACGATTCGAAATTGCGAAATTGATACGTGGATCGTCCAGCATCCATTTTGCATAATCTTCCCTTTCCACTGTCGGTGCGGAATTGAAAAACGTTGAATAGAAATTAATCGATTGCTGTATGTCGGCAACAGCGACATGGACGTGAAATCTTTTCATTAGCACTTGCCTCCATTGTCAGTACAACAATTCTCGAGCAAGAAGCCCATCAACTCTTGCATCTGATCGTAGTTTGCTGAATAAATAATTGACCGGCTCTCCCGTCTTGAAATAATCAAACCGGCATTGCTCAATTCCTTTAAATGGAATGACATCGTCGCAGGAGGAATAGCGAAATGTTCGCTCAAGTCTCCAGCTGCCATTCCAGCTCCGCCTTTCCTGACGAGTAGCTTAAATATCTGCAGACGTGTTTCTTGCGCCAGCGCCGAGAGGGCGCCAACTGCCTGGGTCGTTTTCATATTTCCAATATAGTGGAAATATCAATCTAAGTCAAGCCCATCGGCAATGCCCGCCCAGGCACGTCCGGGTGATGCATGCCATGGACGAAACGAGTAGTGCATGCCACCCATCGCCGTCAACCAAAACCGGGCGACGCATGGCGGTCGCCCCTACGATTTTCTGAATTGAGACGCTTCTTCTTTTTTGCCTTGCTTTTCCAAGCAATCGGCCAGCGCGTTGGAAGTACTGTTCACGACATTTTGGAATTCGCCTGGATCCATAGGATCCTTAACACTGGAGTAATATTCAAGTGCACGGCGCAGTTGTGCTTCTGCATCCGCGTACTTCTCTTGCTTCAAATTGAGTCGACCGTAGGTGTCGCAGACATCGGCAACCAGGGCTTGATATGGCGCATTGAGCTGTTCGGCTAATTCCATTGCGTCATCAAGTACGAATACAGCTGTCGAATAGTCTTGCTTGGCGACATAGACTTCAGCGAGTTTCTTCATGACACCGACGCGGTGCGCGGTAGAAACCAAAACCAAGTCACTTACTTCACTAAGTTGTTTTTGATCGCTGCCACTTATTTTCGGAGGCACCCCGAAGTCCTCACCTTTGGGAGTGGTCATCGAAGACGGTGGTTCGCCCTGAACCAGACCGGCCATTGTAGAAAAACCGGCGAAGGGCTTGTCTTCCTGTTTGTCCAGGGCGGCAAGTGCCTTCTTATACAATTCGATTGCTTCATCGAACTTGTCTTGCTTGAAGCAGAGATCCCCTTGCCTGATAGAACGTTGAGGGCTGAGCAATTCCATCGTCGCTCTCATCACTTCCTCGAGGCCCGGAATCGCCATTGAAGGACCGATCTGGAACATCTTGGCATGGGCTTCTTCTGCTTCTGCATAACGACCGGTGGTTTCATACAACTGTGAAAGCGCCATCCAGCCTGAAGTCTTCAGGGGCTCGCGCATCGCATCCAGTCCCTGTACGTTTCCCAAATGGTGCGTTTCAGCAACAGCCATGGCAAAATTCAGCACAAGCTCGGCTTCTTCGTGAAACTCTTCTTGCAGGCACGTCTGTCCCATTTCAATTATGTTGTGAATCGCGTGATAGCCATCCATGCCATCGTCCAATCCTTCAAACATCAAACTGCGTTGCCACTCCGACATCGGCAGTTCGACGGACATATCTTCCGCTATCAAGAACTGGCGCTTTTTCAGCCCTTCTTCGACGTCAGCATTGCAAATGTCATGCTTCGACAAAATATCCGCAAGCTCACTTCGCCAGGCACCACCTGTAAGGGCGCGGTTGATGGCGATGTGCAAAAGAACATCTTTTAGCAAACCTTTGTCGAGCGGGAAAATTCCAATTGCATTTTTTCTAAAGCGGCGCGCTTCTCTTTTCGGAGGATCAATAAAATTGGATTTGCAAAACTCGCAGGCAGTAGCATCCGCTGCGCTTTTCTCACGGCAATACTTGCACTCTTTTCCTACAGTCTGGCGCTTCACTCGTGTCTCATATGCTTTATCCAATTCTTCTTTAGTGAATTTCAGCACGCGCAATTTCGGTGTATCCAACATCGGCTCAATGTCAATGCCGGCGTCTTTCAGATGCAAGAAGATATCGCGAATGATCGACCGCTCCTGCTCCATCGGTGGGCGTTCCAATCCTACGTTTGACTCGTTAAACTGACGCTCTGTTTCCTCGTCGCGTTCGTACATCGCCATTGTCGGCATGCGCCCGCGCATGTGCAGCCCATCCTGGAGATGCTTCTTAAAACTGCTGTCCGGCAACATCTCGATAAGCGCGTTCAGAGACGGTACCCAGCGACGAGCAGCGTCAAATTTGGATTCCGGACCGAAAAATGGGTCTTGGCGCAGTTCGCCCATCATGAGATCGCTTCTACAAAAACGACAATAGATAGCCGCATCGTCAATGCAGCCGCTGCAGCGGTGACACCATTTGTACTTGCGATCGTCGAGCTTCATGCCTGTTTCTGTGATGCCTTTGCGTCCGGGGACACCTTGATAAGCGCGCGAGGTCCGCGGCCCGTCCCAAATTAGAACACACTAGAGGCATTTTCGGCTGAATTAACGCCATAAACCGGCGCTGACAAGAGGAATATTGCTCTCCGCGACCCTTGTCAATATCCATTTTTGTCGGGGCTACTCGCTCTATTCGAGAGCCTTATCAACGTCAATAATCGCCGATTGTGATTCCTCAAACTTCTCTTCTCTTGTTTTTTGCTTTTCGAATTCACAGATGTTTTTCAAACTATCAACAACAGGATCTGGCCAACCTTCAGTCGTTAAACATAGCTGTTTCAAATTTTTGAACTTTCGCAAAGTCGGCACACAGTTTGCTGTCAATGCGCAGTCTTTCACTTTCAACATCTTCAGACTCTGAAGCGTAAGCAGCTTCTTCAAGCTATCGTCACCAAACAGTGGACAAGCTTCAATAGTCAAATACTTCAAGTTGGTCATTTTGCTCAGCGCGTCAACCTCCTTTGGTTTCAGACCTTTGCCCAACTTGTCCTCTTTATACCTTGTGCCCTTGTAACTCAAATTACTCAGAAGTGTCGATTTGGCTAGAGCATTGAAAACAACGATCGGATCTGATATCGGCCCAAAGGTTAGTGTTTTCAACTCCATCAGCCGCTTGATCCTGAGGATCTCAGCAGACGACACCAAAGTGCTTCCGACTTCGAGACAGTTGAGCGTTTTTGCATTGTACAAAGGCTCTAATGAGGAAACATCACAATTCTCCAGACCAACCTGATCTAATCTGTCAAACTTTTTGAGAATGTTGATGTCTTCATTCTTGATCAGGGATCTGCCGGAAAAATCTATTCGACGGAAATTCAAATCGGTAAGATTTTTCAGCGTATCGTCATTCAATGCCGCTACGTCATTGAACCTGAATGCAATCCGCGCGTCAGGAGGCAAGGGTATTTCACCCTGCGCTTTGTTTCTCCTTCCGTTGATCGTGATAGTGCCGTAATCATCAGGGAAAATCAGAAACTGGCGAGTGGTACCAGAAGTATCTGTCCGCGTTTCTATGTGCGGAGGATTTCCCTCGTGCGCAGGAGTCGTGCTTGTGTATGTTTCCCTGGCTAAGGCTTTGTGAGTGTTGTTGTCGTCCGGCAATTGAACATCTGGCAAGGTTCCTGTAGCGATTCCTTTGCCAGGCAATTCATGCAGAGCATTCGGCGTCGAATTTATGTTAGATGCATTTTTTGATGTGGAAACATCCTGGGCGGAAACATCTGAAGTAGAAACATCAAGGGAGGACTCATCAACGGAAGAAGAATCAGATTGAGAAATCAACTTTGGCAAAACGATCAATCTGTCAAAGGCAATTGTGGCAAGAGCCACCGCTGCGACAACAGCTGCCGCCAGCAATACGGTTTTGGAGACTACTGCTGCTTTTTTTACCTCTTTCTTCTCTTTGATCTCTCCGCTGAACGTCACGCCATCGTCTGGTCGTTGCAACGTCATCAAATCTTTAATCACGACACCCAACTCTTGATACCGATCGGCAGGAGCGACCGCTAGCATTCTGCGCACGATGCGCTCTAAGACTGCAGAAAACTCGCCCCCGGGCGAAGCCACCTTTAAGCTGGCTGGCTCGTCTGACAAGCGCTTTAACATAGTCGCCATCGCGGTATCACCAAGAAATGGCGGCGAACCTGTCAGACATTCAAACATGACACAGCCAAGTGAGTAGATGTCCGAGCGCCGATCTACCGGTGTTCCCTTGCATTGCTCGGGACTCATGTAGATAGGGCTTCCGAATATTTCTCCTGTCTTCGTCAGTGCTTGAATTTCGCCATCTTCGGACTGAGTCAATTTGGCGATGCCGAAATCAACAATCTTGACTGTCCCTTCTGCAACCTCTTGATCCGAATGCAAAAGCATTATGTTTCCAGGCTTTATGTCGCGGTGAACAACCCCTTTTTCGTGCGCGTACATCAGACCGAAGCAGATCTGAATGCAAAGGTTGACAACATAGTCGACAGGAAGTGCGCCCCTGGCTTTCAGCACTTCTGATAGCGTGAGGCCTTCAACCAGGTCCATTACAAGATATGGCTGCCCGTCGCCCACCACGTCGAAGTCGTGAACCTCAACCAGATTTGGATGTTGGAGTTGCGAAGCAGTGCGCGCCTCCTGCTGAAACCTTTTCACTGTGTCATCACTTCGCTTGTGCAAATCCAGCACTTTTAACGCAAACTCTTTTCCCAAGAAAATTTGCTGCACACGGTAAACAGTGCCCATTCCACCGCTTCCGATCAGCGACACGATTTTATACTTGTCGCCTACCATCGAACCTGGCGAGAGACGACCTTCTTTAATAGATGGCGATTCTGAAAAAACGGTGTTGTCCTGGTTGTTTTGCATTGGTTCAATCGCTTATAGGCACGTTATGGATCAATACTACTTTTAGGTATGCCATCCTCAACAAACATCTCCTTGGCCTGCTTTGTCTTACGATCACTCGCATCCTTCACCCTGACTTTAAAATGCAGTCTTTTCAACGCACGAATGTCTGCTTCGCTCCAACCTGCAGTCGAAAGTTCAAGAATCTCAAGACGAGGAAATTTGCTAAACGTCGCAATCGACTTCGGAGTAATGGGACAATCCCGAATTGTTACTGCGAGCAGCTCTTGCAGAGGTAGAAGCTTTTTCAATGCAGCGTCATTGAAGCGAGGGCAATTTTCAATACTTAGCCCTTTCAAGTTCTTTAGCTTGCTCAAAGCTGCAAATTCAGAGGCGATCGCTGCTTTTAGAACGGCATTGCGATCAGACGAGGATCCTTTGAGACCAATGTTTGTTATCCTTTTTGTTTTAGCAAGTGCATCAAATACAGCCGTGGCATCATCAAGCGGGCCCATCGTCAACGAATTCAGTTCTCCCAGCCTCTCAAGCTTGAGAATTTCAGCGGCCGGAACCGTCGTGTCGAGCACATCCAGACCTAACAGTGTTTTGTTCTTATAGAGCGGCTTTAGCGAAGTAACTGCTGTTCCCTTCAATCCAACCTGCCAGAGGTCCTTGATGTGTTCGAGAATGGCGATGGTTTCGTTTGACACCACAAAACAATTGGAGTATCCGATAGTACTGAATTTCAAACTAGTAATATTCTTGAGAATATTGGGATCGTTAGCAACTAGCTTATCGATAATGATAGTAATTCTTGCATCCGCAGGCAGCGGAACAGAGCCAACCGCCTTACGCATGGAGGTTTCGTCATTAATGATTACCTTTCCGATATCGTCCGGAAAAAACAAAAACTGCTTCGTTGCGCCCGAGGATTTCGCAGGCGTGAGAATGTGAGGATACCTCTTATCCACACCGGAATTTATTGCATTTTCCAACCTTGTTCGTGCTGCATCGGATTCCTGCTGCAGAACTCTTTTGGCGACTTCAGCGGCTGGGTCTTTTTTTACCTTCTGTGCCTCGTGTTCTTTCACCTTTTCAGGAAAGAACAGAAATCGGTCGTACGCGGCAACGGCAACAATTGTCGTAGCAGCTAATCCAACAAGCAACAACGTTTGATTGACACCACCGCCAATATTCATTGGCGCCTTTTCCTGCAGCGGCTGGCTCAACGCTGCATCTTCCTGGCGCTGCAGTGCGTTCAACTCTTTGACCACAGCTCTCAATTCTTGATACCGCTCATCAAGATCAACGGCCAGCATCTTGCGTACTATTTTTTCCAGTGCCGGTGGAAACTCACGTCCGAGCGAACCTTCCTTCAGACTGATCGGTGCTTCAGACAGTCTCTTCAACATCGTAGTCATCGCCGAATCACCCAGAAAAGGTGGTGATCCGGTCAGACACTCAAACATGACACAGCCAAGCGAATAGATGTCAGAGCGTCGATCTACAGCTGTGCCCTGGCATTGCTCAGGGCTCATGTAAATCGGGCTTCCGAATATTTCTCCTGTTTTTGTCAGAGCCTGAATTTCACCTTCTTCCAGCTGCGTCAATTTAGCTATACCGAAGTCGACAACCTTGACAGTTCCTTCCGTCAAATTTTTGTCAGGATGTAAAAGCATGATATTGCCCGGCTTTATGTCACGATGCACAACACCCTGTTCATGCGCATAGATCAGTCCGGAGCAAACTTGAATACAAAGGTTGATCGCATAATCGACAGGCAGCGCGCCCTTTTGTTTCAAAACTTGAGACAGCGTCACGCCATCTACCAAGTCCATCACTAGATATGGTTGCCCATCATCAAACACACCAAAATCATGAACTTCGACGAGATTTCGATGCCGCAACTGCGAAGCGGTGCGCGCCTCCTGTTGAAACCTGCGCACAGTCACGTCCGAACTCCGGTGCAGATCGAGAACCTTGAGCGCAAAGTCCTTGCCCAGCAATACCTGATGGACTCGATAAACAGCACCCATTCCGCCGCGGCCGATCAAAGATACTATCTGATACTTTTCACCAAGCATCGAGCCGGGCGTCAGTCCAGCGTCCTGTTTTGATTCAGAATTTGATAAGACACTGTCTTCGCGATTGTCCTGCATCTGATAAGTCTATCAAATCGAAAAACAGGCACGGGTGCAAACGATCAAATTGTCGAGCGAGCTACGTCCTTAAAGTACTTGGGGAAAAGTGAGATATGTATTCTAAAGACACCACCATTTAGCTGCTCGAATTTCTTGTGCTGGGGATCGTCTTCCAATCGAAACCGCCTCGAGTTTGCACCGTGTGGATTTCGCAATGTAACCATGCCGGAAGCGGCATCAAAAGCAGTGATCGTATAACCGTGATTGTCTTCCACCAATTCCGGCTCGGGGGTGTCGTCATTCGAGAGACAGACGACAGGATGCTGCTTTTTGATTGCATCGCCGATGAAAGTAGCAAGCGCCTGCTGAGTGGTATTATTGGCCAGAATTTTCTCAGCCGGATTTCCAGTCAAAAGCGCCAATCCGTCTTCCCATTGATGTACAGGACTTTCCCGTATAGCCCCGTGAAGTATTGTCGCCCACAGAGCCTTGTCCTTCATTCTATATTTTTCCATTTTTGCAGGCGTGATCTGATATTCAGCACCGCCCCTTGGAAAACGCACCATATAAACATCCTGCGAACTCGGGCAGCGAATCATAGTAGCGAGAATTTCTCGCCCGCGCGGCAACATTGCCATCGCCGCCATATGGCACTCAAGACCGGCATCGGGATAACTGACAAACTGGGTGATTCCATCGGCGCCTTCAAGGGCGATGATTTCCGCAGAAAAGGCCGCGTCACGTGGTCTTTCAAGTTTTGAAGAAGGCGACGATTTTGATGAAGTTGCGGCAGAAGCAACTGTAGTCGCGGCAGCGGTAGGTTTGTTGACCGCATCCAGCAAGGCCTGTCGCCCCTCTTCGCTCTGCATCAGTTCATCAACACTCTTGCCTTTCAAGTGTGCGGGCAACCCTGCAGGTGCGCTTGTTGAGCCCGCTTTGGGTGCATCTTCAGGAAATATTTTTTGCACGTAGCCGGCTTCCGGAGTGCTGGAAAAATTGGCAGTGATGTACTGGCAAAGTTGCTTCGCGCGCGGAATTCTACCTGCTGCTTTGTTGGCAGCGGCAGCATAGTAGTAGAGCCGTGCGCTTGGTGAGGTCGTCCGAATCAAAGTCTCAAACGCATCGGCCGAAGGCGCATATTTCTGCTGAGTGTATAGCGTCCAGGCACTTCGGATCGCTGCTTCACCAGCCGGTCCGGCAGCCAATGCCGCAGCCAGTGATTGAGTGACCAGGAGTAAACTCAACGCTAGAAATTTGGATTGAATCATCTAAATAAACGAACGAGCCACTTGCTGGAAATACTGTTTGAAGAGATCGAGTTTGATTCTGAACACGCCATCATCCAGTTGTTCAAACTTCTGGTGATTGGGATCGTTTGCCAAAGTAAAACGACGTGAATTGGCACCATGTGGATTTCTGATTCTCACCATTCCGCTAGCCGGGTCAAAACCGATTATGGTGTAAGCGTGTCCGGTCACTACTAAGTTCGGCAAACCGGCAGGAATGTAGTGATGCGTTGCGCAAACAACTGGATTTTGCGATTTTACCGCGCCATCGATAAACAACGACAATTCTTGATCCGACGAACTGCCCGGCATCAGATACTCGGCAGTGTGCCCCGTAAGTGAGCCCAGCCCTTCGTAAAGTTGCCCGCCATTGTCGTCGGGATACTTCAGCGTTTGTGCGGCTTCAATCAGTGTCGCCCACAACGCTTTGTCGTGGATGCCGGTTTTTTCGAGTTTTTCTTCAGTGATCTGATACTCATTGCCGTCGCCCGGGAAGCGCACCACATAAGAGCCTTCCTTCGGACCATACCTGACCATATCGGCCATCATTCTTTGCCCGCGCGGAAGAGCCGCCAGTGCAGACATCGAACTTTCGAACCAGCAATTCGGATAATACATCTGGTCGATACCGTTGGCTCCGTCTTTAGCGATATCAGCCGCGCTAAACACTCGCTCGCCTTGCTTACCTCCCTTGCTCTTAGCACGCATGGGCGAAACCGCCGCAGAAGCCAGTTGCCTTTCCGCTTTTTGTTTGATATACGCCCTACCTTCTTCCGACGCCAGCATTTGCTCGGCGCTCATTCCTTTCAATTTTTCCGGCATTGGGACTTCTTCAGCCGCGCTCGCGGTTGAACCTGAAGACTGGCCACCACCGCCACCGCCGCCCGGATACAGCCTCTGAGCGTAAGCGGCCTCCGGAGAAGAAGCAAAAGTGCTCGATATATACTGGCAAAGCTGCTTGGCGCGCGCGCTTCGGTTGCACGCACGGTTGGCCAGCGCCGCGTAGTAATACAGCCGCGCATTCGGCGTCGAGGCGGCGATCAATGCCTCAAAAGCATCTGACGACTCCCGGTATTTTTGCGCGTTGTACAGCGCCCAGGCGCTTCTCAGCGCGGTTTCATTGACAGGACCGCCTGCCGATGCAGCCAGCATAGCCTGAGAACCAATCAAGAAAACAGCAGCAACCTTTACCAGTCCGCTGCGACGAACCCATGCGCGTTTGACGCGTTTTATTCCAGACATCAAAATTTCCACCGAGACAGATGAAGTCAGAAAATATATGTAATAGCTAACTTTATTAATACCCCATTTTGTTCTATTTAGGTCCGATCGCCCGGAGCTGCGGTCCATTTTTTACCAAACCGCTCGTATGCGCTTGGACACCCCGATATGACCGCCGGCAAAGGATTTCCAGCCCGCTATTGTCGACCAATAGCCGCAAAGCGCATAGAATACATATTAAATTCGCCGGAAACAGGCAGACAAGGGGGCAGGGGTGTCGGATTTCTTACGTCAGCTGCAGATGGTCGAGGAGGCAGTAAAAGGCGCGACAAAGGGCTTTATCGCCAAATTCGACTCCATGACATTCAAAATGACCATTGGCGGGCTGAAGAGCAATGACCCAACCGCCGTGAATATAGCCATCGAGCAGCTTGCCAAGGAAAAGCGCGACATCAGTATTCCGCCCCTGTACGTCGTTTCCAAGGCTCATCCCATTCAGTCTGTGCGCGATAAAGCTGCAGAAGCGCTTAAACAGCTGGACGAGGACAATGAGATTCCGGCTTTGACCAAAGGCAAAGAGGTAAAAGAAGCCGTCACCGCGCTGGTTGCACGCTTCGGCAACTTCAAGAAGATGTGAAAGATATAGAACAGGAGCCGGAACGCGCCCGACTCCTGTTTTCTTATCGAGCAACGCCTGGCGTTGCCCCTTGGTCGGGCTCAGCAGCGCATAAAAGCGCGCATCGCCCCTCCAGTGGACGAAGCTTGCCCCTCGTCCCACTGCCCGCCAGATCCCACTATTTGGCGGGAACGGAAACTACGTCCTTGCGACCAGCAGCCCAAACCTCGATTTCATGCGCAGGTATAGACGGCGGTACGGCGACTGAGCCTTCCCTGGGGTTACCCAGGGCGTTCAGGGCCGGTGGCTCCGGAATGGCGAGTCGTGTCGGCTCAGGCAGGTTCAAGGCAGTAATGTCAGGATTGGCATGAACCGGCTTTGCGAAAAGCGATGTCACATCAACAGTCGCTATCGGCTGGTGATCTCTATCATTGCGAAGCGAAAGATAGAGTTTGCTTGCCGCGACAGCTTTGACGAGCTTTTGAGCATCCTCTGGCGTAACAGCAACGGTAACCGAACTTGCCGGAGTCGCCGTTGTTGCGCCAGGTTGACGCTGATATGTCTGACCGACTGCGATTACTTCGATGTCGGAGAGAATCGGCGATGCCTTTGTTTCTGCGCCGGCACCCACCATGGCGAGCACATCAACGTGGCTTTCAGGATTCAAAAATCCCGCTACGCCGGAATTGTTGTCGACGCCGAAGGTGATGGCGCGCATGCCTTGTTTCAAACGCGCTTCAAAACCGAGTGTGACACCTTGTGGTGCCAGGTCATGTTGCGAAAGCACTTGTCCTGACATGATGCCGTACTTGCTAATGCGACCGGCAACAAGACTGGCATTCGTTAGGCTGTCGACCGGAATTTTTCCGACCTCAAGCTCTCTTTCTTCTAAATAATCCATTGGAATTGAAGTTCCTTCAGGAATATCTCTTACCGCATAGACAACCTTCCCTTTGGCTGCCTGAGCTTCTTTTATACGATTGATTTCATCGTCGTATTTATTCTTGGTTCCATTTACATAACTGCTTACTTGAAATGTAACTAGTGACGCCAGTCCCACAATAATCAACAACATCATCGCAGGCGGGATTCTCGAAATCGAGAGAAACAGTGAACGCATAGGATTCATAATCCAACTCCCTTGCGAACAGAGAAAGACCAACCATCCCCATCATTGGGGATGCCGTTTTTGGCGGTAATAGGGTTTACCCTGAACCGACTTTGGGGGCGGTTGTGCAAAACGCCGCACTTCCGACACTGCAACTCTCCCCTGCTGATCCGCGTTAAGTCCACTAATCATTGCTCCGTGCAGCAGGCACAATCTGCAAACGCTTGAATGTCGTGATGCCGGCACTGTCTTTACCGTCGCTCGCTAAAATCGATATCTTATGCAAGCCGGGTTGTAAATCAAACTCAATAGTGTGTTCTAAGAAATCCTTCTGGACAAGCACATTACCGATCGTCTTGCCGTCCAGATTGAAGACAAGTTGCGTATTCTCACTCGCCTTTAGATCTGCCACGATCTTCCATTTGTTTGATTCAATGGCATAAACAGCCAACTCTGTCGCCGGTCCATTCGTCACAAAAACATCGGCCGGCGCTTGCGACGACTGTGGCGGCATTCTTGATTCGGCGATGCCCGAGACAGGCTTGAAGCCACAGAATGGTTTCAGATGCTCAAAAACAATATACTTGCCTGGTGGCATAGCAAGGTTTGCCAATTCGACATAATCGCTATCCACTTTCAATGCAGCAATCAAAGGTTCTCTGAGTTTGTTTGCTGGAAAGAATTCAGCTACCAGAGGCGTGCCCGGTTCGCTAATCACTACATAATCGTTGTGGGATGTCATCTTGCGGACTTGAGCAAGGTCTGTGGTAAAACCGTCAAAAGCAGTATGGATTCTGACACCATGTTTGAGCATCGTGTATGAAAGAACCTCGGGACCGACACTGCCTATAGTGTGAAAAGCTACTACCGGTGCTTTTGGTGTTGCATATTCAAATGCATTTGCCATCTGGAGAACTATCCAGTCCTCGCGCTTTCTGACTTGTGGATCCGGATGGTTGCTCGTGGCGGGATACTTGAATGAAAAGGCGCCGGCTAAGCAGAGTCCAATCAAAGCCGCGAGCACGCCTTGCCTTGCGCGGACACCATAGATAGTGGCCCATGTCAAAAACTTTCCAAGAATGAAAAAAGACACAAGAGCCAGATAAGTGAAATATGTAAGACCGAGGTATGGCGTTTTGGTTTTCATGACTGTAAAGATCAAATACATTGGCACCAGAGGCGATACTAAAGCCAAATAGCGTATCCACCACTGCTTTTTGTGCAGACCGCTGACTGCAGCAAGTCCGGCAGCCAATACTACATAGGCCGCCACAGCGAAGATGCCGAGCATGTTCTGGGCACCAAATCCAGTCAAATAGAAAAGCAGATGTTCCAATTTCGTGTATTGAGCGCCCAGCATCCAGGCTTCTTTCTGTGCACTGAAAAGCACCCTGTATATGTATGAAGTTACATGAGAGAAACCTGAGATGTAATAGAGCGATGCGAGTGCCAGAGAAGGACCAAAGAAGCGCAATAAGACGCCAGGGACTTTTTTTCTAAGATCGATTTTTTCCATCAGCATCGCGGAAGCAATCGCCAGTGCCAGGCAGAACATCTGCAGTATGACGGTAGATGGAAAAACGGAGGGTTTTGCAAGCAAAGCAAACCCGAAAAAGAGGCTGGTTATGCACTGGTAGCGGCGCGACCGTTTCAAAAAGTTGCCCGCAACAGTACGCAGTACCCCACCAGCTACAAGTAGCGAGCACATGAAGTCAGGGCGTATTTCATTGATGCCGCAGCCAACCATCGGTATTGTGCATGCGGCGACGCAGATGGCGATTGCCGCGAGCAGGTTGACTCTGCCGAAGCAGGAGAGAACCATCCAAAGAAAGAGAAAACAAAAGCCTGTGTTGAGGACGTAGGGCGCCCAATCTTCAATGCCAAACAAAAGGAAACCGAGGAAAGAAACTCCCTCTGCATAAGGAGAGTGAGGCGCATGGAAAACCCATCTCTTAAGGAGGCCGACCAATCCGTCGTCCAAATATTCCTTGAATCGTAAAGCGCCCGCGAGCAAATACGAGACATCATCGTATTTGGGGCAGGCAGAGAGGCGACCAGAGGTAAACGAATGGTGCAATATAAGTGCACTAAAAGCAGCGGATACCATGAGGACCACAGCTATCTTCGTGCGCTGGATTTCAATCCAATGTTTTATGGATTCATAGAACCGCATTAATTCAAGCATTGAGGATCAGCCGCACGCCGTCAGGTCAAGAATACCGTAATTGCGTGCTCCCCCTATCAATGACAGTTTGGAAATTGACAAAGTATGCAAAGGATCCTCTATCCATTGATCCTGCCAGAGATGTCCACAAACAGAGTTTTCGGCGTCCGCACAGACAATTTGAAAAAATTATCACTGGCCCTTCGGCAAAATGAGCGGCGCCTCACATTCCCCTCAAAAGAGCTCGATCTCCCCGGTAAATGAGAGGTTCCCAATGTTCTTGCAGCTTCAATTATCTATGATGTCATGAATTCGGTATCAACTGGTGTCTGTCCAATGAAAGGCGTTCTGCGAGCCATTTACATGTTTCTGACAGGACCTCTGTACAGGCGGCTGTCGCACGAAATGGCAATTAAACTGCAGATGCAGGTTGATGCGCAGTTGCAATTTGAGGAGACTTTCATTCAACGGGTGCTGGACGACTTGATCGTTCTGAGCATTCAAGTCGAAGAGCAAAATCGGGTGATTCAATCCATTTTTCCAAATTGCGATTTAAGCAAGTTGCCGGTTGAAACGCTTGCAGATAGCGGTCTTACTGATGCACAAATTGTTCAGCTGATACATGAAACCCGCAGCGGAAAAGAACTTGCCGAGTTGTCGGCTGGATTACACGTCTCCCCACTGTTGGTGGCAAAGTTGAGAGCCAGACTACATGGCATGGAACCGCAGAGCATCGGATTGATCCGGGCTCTGGAACGCGAGAATTCAGTATTGACGCGAGCCCTGGCTACCCGCACTGACTACATCAATACGCAACCGCTGCATTTCACCGCGGACAAAGGGTAATTTTCAATGGTGGCTGTTGCTGAGAGATCAAGCGCCGCGCCGTGCCGATTTGCCTCGTCGCAACCGCTGGTTACTGTTGTGACCCCGTCCTACAATCAAGGCTCGTACATAGAGAGAACAATTCGCAGCGTTCTTTGCCAGGACTACCCAAACATCGAATACATCGTTATGGATTCGATGTCCAAAGACCAGACCAAGAACATTCTGAAGCGCTACGCCAACTGCATCACGCGGATTGTAAGAGAGAAAGACGATGGCCAGTCATTTGCTATCAACCGGGGCTTCGCGGAGTCTTCTGGAGAGATAATGGTCTGGTTGAACAGCGATGATTGTTTCGCATCGCCGACCGTGGTATCACAAGCGGTTTCATTTCTTCTTGCCGATCCGTCAATCGATATGGCTTATGGTCGGCGACTTTACATAGATGGGCACGGCAACTTTTGTTCTTCGTATCCTTTTCATAAGTTCTCGCAAGAGCAGCTTATAATCAGCGACTACATTCCGCAAGAGTGTGCATTCTGGACCAGGGACATTTACGACAGAGCCGGCGGATATATTGATACTTCATTCGACTTTGCTATGGACTATGAGCTATTCATGCGCTTTCTCAGCCATGGTGGAAAGTTCGCCGCTGTCAATTCGGTGTTCGGACTCTTTCGTTACTATCAAGATCAAAAGAGCCGCTCTTTGTGGTTGAACGTCGGAATTCCTGAGGTTGAGAGAATTCACAGCAAGTATTGCGACGGACCGATTGCTGATGTTCGTATGCAGACAAACTTTGCCGAGCATTTCTGGGGGGTGTCGGAAAAACTCTCTCCCGTAACTTACAGTCGCTATCATCGCTTGCGCGAACCGTTCAATAAATTGTCCGCAGCGACTCGCAGCATTACGCAGGTCGATGCCTGGACATTTCAGCGCGACGCAAAACCGGTCAGCCGCCTCAAGTGACCTTTGCCACAATGTTCGCACTGATAAATTACTTTTTCCGGACTGGTGATGCGTCAGAACCCTAAGTATGCTCGTTGGCTCAACTGACTTTTAATCGGTAGCCCACTCCCGGCTCCGTGATCAAATATTTTGGTTGGGCTGGATTTTTCTCCAGCTTGCGTCTGAGCTGCGCCATATAGACGCGCAGATAATGGGTTTCTCCTGAATACTCAGCGCCCCATGCTTCTCGCAACAAATGATTGTGCGTAACCACTCTGTCAGCGTATTTTACAAGTGTCGATAGCAGTTTAAATTCAATAGGAGTCAGGTGCAGTTCTTCACCTTCTAAAGTGACTTGCCGCTTTAAGAAGTCCACCTCCACATCGCCGAATCTGAACGACGCCTGTTGTTCGCCACTGGCGCTAGTCGTTCGCCGCAAAGCAACTCGCGCACGCGCCATCAATTCCGCCACGCCAAAAGGTTTCGTCAGGTAATCGTCGGCGCCCGCATCAAGCGCTTCTACTTTTTCCTTTTCCTGACCTCGCGCCGACAATACAATGATTGGTGTCGGCGTCCATTCTCTCAATTGTTTTGTGACTTCCAATCCATCCATATCCGGCAAGCCGAGATCGAGAATGATGATATCCGGTTTTTCGGAGGCAACCTTGAGCATGCCTTCCTGTCCGGTGATTGCTTCAGAGAAGTCATAACCCTGGCTGGTCAGCGTCATTTTGAGAAAGCGCCTGATTGGGGCTTCGTCCTCAATAACCAATACTGCAATTTTCGACTTAGACATTTTGCCTCTGCGTTTCAAGAGCGCTGTCGGTTTTTAGCGGCTCACCGCTCATTGACTCCGAATCACAAACCGGCAAGGTAAACCAGAAGGTTGCGCCACCACCATCTCTTTCTTTTACCCCGAGCTTGCCGCCGTGCGCCTCAACGATGCCCTGACAGATTGCCAATCCAAGCCCAGCACCGCTTGCGCTCGTCTTATTGGTGGCGCGCACAAATTTCTGGAAAATTTGACTTCGAAGTTCTTCCGGAATTCCGGGACCTCGGTCGCTCAATTCAATGGTTACATAATCCGCATCACCAGTCGCTTTAAATAGCAGCGGAGACACTGCCGGAGTGTACTTGAGAACATTTTCCATAAGATTTATCAGCAACTGTTGAATCAAAAAAGCGTCACCGCAAAATCATTGGCACGTCGTGGGGAATTTAAGTATCGACTGTACGCGACTCCAACTGCTCGGAGAAATAGGAAATCGCCGACCCTATGATTTCGTCGACGGGCTGAGGCTCTTTATGTATCTCCAGCGCGCCCGACTCCACTCTGGTCATGTCCAGAAGATTTCCCACCAGCCGATTGAGCCTTCTCGATTCGTTGAAAATCTCTGTTGCCAGTTCTCTGCACTCGGCCAGGTTTACTCCCGATCCTGCTTCCATAATGCCACTCGCCGCACCGGTTATGGTGGCAAGGGGAGTTCTTAAATCATGGGAGATAGAACTTAAAAGCGAACTGCGCAACTGCTCTGATTTCACCTGCACTCGCGCTTGCTCATTTTCCGCCGAGAGCCTTGTGCGCTCGCATGCGGTCGCCAATTGACTTATGAAAGCCTCGAGCGTTTTCAATTGCTCGCTGTCGCATTTCAAAAGACTCTGGGGGACGAACACAACCCCTAAAACTCGAGCAGCACTTGCTGAACCCTTCAGTGGAATAACCTTCGTGGAGTGAGAAATTTTGAAATCATGATCTCTTGCCTCACTGAATGCTTTCTCGATCAAATCTCGCTCAGTTTGTGCAAGTGAACTTTTTCCGCTCACAGTCGTCGAAAAACTCTCTCTGGCAGGATCTGAAATTAATACTTCTGCATTGGTATCTATTAATTGAGAGATGTGCCGGTGAGCCATTTCCGCCAATGCGCCCAAATTGGGCACATCTGCCAGCTCGCGACTGAAAGAGTACAAAAGTGCGGTCTGGTGCTCTTTCTTCGTAGCGCGCTCTGCCTGCTCTTGCGCAGTTGCAGTGAGATTGCTAATCACAAGCGCTGTCGTCAGCATGACGCCGAAAGTCAGCAAATACTGCGAGTCCGAAACAGCAAATGTCAGGTAAGGTTCGATGCAAAAGAAATCGAAGATGCAGACGCTCACAAGCGATGCAACAACTGCCGGACCACGCCCGAATTTTGAAGAAATCAAAACAACGGCAAGTAAATAGATCATGACCAGGTTGGCGGCAGCAAAATGCGGCAAAAGCAGTCGTGCAAGCACTGTCGCTCCCCCGACAATGATCAGGGCGTAGGCATACCGCATTTTGCTCTGGTTCTTCATTTAAGGACCCGGTTCGGGCATTAATTACCCGATATACAAGGTCTAGCCTACCAGAATTCTCGGCCGACAAGCCGGATAACGCTTAACCCGCCGAAGAATTTCACGCGTAAGTGGGGCTGTTGCCACTTCTTCGAAAAATCCAAATTTGAAAACATATCTAATAGGATTGCCAGATGCCCAGCCGAAACTAGTGCACGTCCATCGAATTCAAGAATTTGTACCCATCGTTCGAATTGACGAACGAATGATCGCCCACAATAATTGCATGGTAATAGTTGTTGTAGCCAATGAACACGCGACCACGCACAATCCGTCCGTGACTGGCGCTTCCTTCATACTCACGCCCCGGCAGCTTACCCTGAACAGATATCGGACAGCGATAACTGACTTTGAAATTGGCGCGTTTGGCAGCGGCATCTACACATCCATCAAGAGCCTTATTTACATCGAAATAATATTGAGGTCGGGAAAAACTGGTGCTTATGTTCGCGAGGTTCGGATTCAACTTTGCCATATTCGCGATATTCGCAAAACCTTCCGTAGCTTGCTTGGCTTTGACCATCTCAGCAAAGCTAGGCATGTGCGCGTAACCAATCATCATTTCGTTTTTTCCGCGCCGATAGCCGGCAACGATCACTGCAATATCCGAAGTGCCGACTTTTTCTTGCATCTTCGCCTTCAAAATATCCTTCGGCAACAGGCAATGCAAGCCGAACTCGTTGGAGTAAACAGGCGTCAATTCAAGTGCATTTTTGGAGTCGAGATTGACAGGATGATCGGGAAAACCAAATAGCTTTACGCAAAAAACTGCGATAAAAGCACCGCCCATAGCAAGAATCGACACGCCCGAATTACTGGCTGTACTTCCAGGTCGAGCGCCTGAATTCTTCGGCTGCATGGCGTTCAACAAGAGATTTGCAATCAAGCAAATCACGGCTCCGCCGACGCCCCAGCCGATTGCGGTTCCAAGACCGGCCTGCGAAACACCACTTGCAAGAGTCCCTGCACCGCCCAAATCAAGCGATGGTCCTCCGATAAGCAAGAGACCGGGTATACCTTCCATGTTTTTGATGGCATCTAGATTTATGGCGCCTTCGGCAGTCCAATTCGACTTCTCCGGCGCGGTTTTGCCGACTTTGCCGCCGGTTTTGTGCGCCTTGCGCCCCTTCAAATTACTGGTTGCAACGGCTGATGTTTGCGGCTTGGCTGGAGCTTGGACGGCGGACTGTGAATTGCCGGCGGATGGAGGCTTGCTGCTTGAGATTGGTTTGCTGTTTGAGTTTGGCTTCTTGCCGGATGGAGGTCTACTCGCCTTTGTGGGCCGAGGAGTTGAGACCCGGCGCTTGGCCGCAGGCTTTTCAGTAAGCGTCTCTACAACTGCGTCAGCCGCCGATCCGCTAAATGACTCGCCCCTGGCATCATATGCAAACATGCTTGAAAGCACAAAAGCCACAAGGCATAGCTGCATGTTATGAATCCGACCCACGCGCATGATCCCCTCACGTGTCACCAGGTTAAAAGCTAAAGACCCCTATCTCTTATTACCCAGAGAATAGAAACCGATTCACCTGTTATTCAATATGTTGACTTTCAGCTCAAAGCGTAATACAAATGTATTACGCTTTAGAATGAGGCAAGTCGGTGAAATTCACATTCGACAAAAAGAATTTGAAGAAGCACAGGCTCTCCGAACGTGATTGCTTGGAAGTGTATGCCGATCCCTTTAACGAAGACGCTCCAAACGGATTCAGCAAACGAGGCAACCAGCGCTATCTAATCGTCGGCCGCTCACCGCATCGAAAGTTTCCCATTGAATTAGGAGTTGAGATTTTTTCTGACAATCACCATCACATTTATCATGCGATGAAGGCGCTCGAAGCAACAAAGAGGTTTGTGGGCTATGAAGAGTAAGGAATTGAAGGCTGGAAGAGAGGCTGCAAGAAGAGAACTCATCAAAAGTGAGGTCATGACCTTTCGCATACCATCTGATGATCTGGAAAAACTGTATTCGCTTGCGGAAAAGATGAATGTGCGGGTGACTGTCATGGTTCGTGACTGGGTACTCGAGCGCCTTGCAATAGAATCGGGTGACACAGACCAGAAAATAGTCCTTCCCAATTGGGAAATTCAGGAAATCAAGGATCGCCTGGCTGCAGTGGAGCAAAAACTGGTATACCAGAAAAATCCAGTGGTTCGAGAAAACTCGTCTGCCTATTCGCCGGGTAAAACCCAAAAGTCAACAAAGAAACGGGCAAAACAAAAGTAATAAGTGGGAGAATTTCAAAGTTAACTACAGCAGGAATCCAGATTCATCACATATGTGCAGAACAGTTTCCGTCCGCCACAAAACAATAACGCTATGTCTGCTGATTTTTTCGGCGGCGTTTTTAGCTGGCTGTATGGCAGTATTTGACAAGATGCCGCACAAAAAATGGGGCTTCATCGACAAAACCGGACACATGGTTATTGAACCTCAATTCGACGATGTGACGCGTGACTCGTATGGCGGCTGCGTACTGAAGTCGAACAAACCCTTCAAAAACTTCAGCGAAGGGCTATGTGCAGTGCGGCTCGGCAACAAATGGGGATACATCGATAAAACCGGTAAATTTGTAGTGCCAGCCGCATATGAAAATGCGGGCAACTTTTCCGAAGGACTAGCTTGCGTTTGCCTTGGCACCAAATATGGTTTCATCGATAAAACAGGAAAAGTAGTCATTCCATTACAATTTGAGTATCCATCAAATGCAGCATCTGCTCGCAACGATAATCCGGATTGGGATTTTTCGCAGGGATTGATAGAAAAATTCGAATTCAATGAAGGGCTTGCAATCGGGACGAAAAACGGACAGGAAGGCTACATCGACAAGACCGGCGAGTTTGTGATAAAGCCGCATTTCACAGACGCAGCACCATTCTTTGATGGGCTGGCTGCAGTTCGGCAAGTAGGTGACACAAACAAATATCCTGGCGCGATTTTCATCGATAAAACAGGAAAACCGCGCACATCAGCAGAACAGCATTGTCTGCTCTATTCGGACAACACATTTCTAGCAACCAACGCAAAATTTGATGCAAGTCGCAGGTTGTATTATCTCGACGCCAGTGGCAAGCGACTTTCGACGGCAGAATACGAGGACGCTCGTGTTTTCAGCGAAGGGCTCGCTGCGGTGGCATCGCATTTCGATAATGAAACACACGCTTCATATGGCTATATAGATCGAACTGGAAAACTAGTCATTTCGCCCCAGTTTGATATCTCAGGTAATAACCTTGCCGGAAATTTTCGCAATGGCAGAGCGGTTGTGAGCAAGCAGGAGACAGACCCGCTCGGCAATATTCACAATCTTCACGGCATCATAAACAAACAGGGAAATTGGATTACGAAGCCGAAATACGATCACATCTCAGCATATTGTGATGGATTGGCACGAGCCTTAATCAAAAACCAGACAGTTTATTTAGACATGAACGGCAACGAATCAGTGAAGTCCGGTGTTGCCTGGGGAAACAGCTTTAGTGAAGGGCTGGCAGCAGTAATGGAGAAGTAGCCGCCGGCACGCACCACTGTTTTGAATGACGAGTGCAGGGCGCTTTAAAACTGCAAACCGAACCTTATCAATTATTTTCGTCTTTGTGCGACTACTTCTTTAGCTTTGCCGATTTCCAGCGTGGTCAGGAACGCTTCATTAGCTTTGTATTCATCGGCATATTCTGCGTCTATTTTGGCTAAATAGTGCGAGAGAAATTCGTAGCCCATCCATGCATACTCACCAACAACTCGAGGATCTGCGTTGGCCTGATGCTCGCTCAATGTGACCATCTGATTCAACAGTTCTTCCAGCTTCGTGAAGGCAAGAACTGCGGGAGCATTTTCACCGTAGATTTCTTCCAACTCTTTGATTCGTTCTTGATCGTTTTCGTAATGCAATTTATTCACCCCTACTATGTTTCCATCTATAGTCCGAAAAGAGATCTCAGCCAGATACATTGCTCTAGTTTTTCATTCAGCAATTTATCCTTCAGAGCCATTTCCGCCTCGAGCGAGCCAATCCGCTGGTTGGCGACTTCCAGGCGAACACCCGACTCTTCAAGTAATCTTTGAAGCAAATCAATTTGCGTTTTGAGTTCCAGCAATTCTTGATTAGCCTCAGTCACTGTCGACAAATTCATGTCTACGGCACCTGCTTTGAC
>JBGAVL010000047.1:0-26515 GCA_044228145.1 Obscuribacteraceae bacterium (SeqCode) | reverse complement strand
CTTCTCTTCTTGCTGAAGGTCCACTCTTTAGTGAATTCTTTGGCGTTCTTCAGAGCGTATTCATAGCCGACTTTCAGCAATGAAACGTTCAAATTGATAACCTTTTCGCCTTTGTGAGCGAAGGTATCGGCCATGACGCTGGATGCTTCTTCCAATCCAAGTTTGGAAAGGGCGAGCACGGCGCCGACAGCAACTGTGTTTTGCATGATTGGTTGCAGTGCACCATGCTCTGCTTCCACTTCCTTGCAAATCTCCTTCATTGGCAAACCGAGGCTTTGTACGCCTTTCGGAACCAAGGTCGGATCGAGCTTCAACTTGTCGGAATTGAAGATGATTACACCACCTTCATTTACTTCCGGTGCATGTCTTTCCAAAGAGTCTTGGTTAAGACAAATGACGGCGTTCAAATTGTCGCCGTGATTCAAAACTTTCTTATCGCCGATACGCACGCGCAGCCAAATGTGACCGCCGCGAATGATCGACTGATAGCTGTTGTACGCATATACATGCAGACCCAGCCGCCCGCAAGTTTTCGCCAGCGTGTCGCCCGATTTATCGAGACCGTCACCGGCTGCTCCTGCGATTCCAATTGTGACTTCTTGCATTCTCTTTATGTGCTCCCTCTACCATCGAACCCCAAGCCCGCAACGCAACGGGCTCACAAGATAGACAACACCGGACGGCTTAGCTAAACGCCGCCTCAGTGGGCCTTTCCTGGCCACGTTAAAGGTTAGCATAAGGGTGCCTTCGGATGGCAAGCGACGTCCTAATGTTAAGTGCAAAGTTCTAAGGTTGAAAACGCAACAATACTGGCGCTTTCGTCTCGGTTGTGGCGACGAAACGCATCACCCGGACCTTCAACGCCCGGCCGTTTTGTAGGGGCGACGCCATGCGTCGCCCGGCTTTTACCTTAGTGCCCAGCTTCACCGGCGCCGGTTGTAGTTGGGGCCGCCGTTCCCTCGGATGAAGGGCTTTGCTCGCCAGCCGGGCTCGGGGTTCCGGTGCCGGTATTTGTGCCTTCCGGGGCAGGGACGGCACCAGGCGGACCTCCTGGGGTGACGTCATCCGTTTTCACTGGCTCGCTGGAGGTGCTGGCATCCGGAGACGCCTGAGGAGCAGTAGTTTCTGTATGAGCGCCTTCGGTCTTGGTCGCATCGGCGCCGTGCTCGGTTTCTTTCAAACCCGCTTCTTCCATCATTTCGCTATGAGCAGATCCGCCCTCGTGCTCGGTAACTGCCGCCAGAGGCATTCCAAACGCCCAGTAGTACATCATCCAGACCAATCCCAGAGCGCAGATTGTGGCGCAAAGCACCAGGAATTTGTCATGTACGCTGTCCTTCGGCACAAATTCTTCGCCGCCGTGATGCCCGTGGTCATCTGTATGGTCATGCGCATGGTCGTGTGCATGATCGTGAGAGCAGGCGCCATGTTCGTGGTCATGCCCGTGGTCGTGCCCATGCCCATGATCCTTACTGTGATCGTGGCTGCAAGAACCGTGTTCGTGCCCGTGGTCTGAACCCATTTGACTCTAGCCTCTCTTATCTTTCACTGTTTCTGAATCCGGCTATATGCGCCGTTTGTGAACGTTTCTACTGGATATGCACTGCCAATTTTTCTAACGCAGGAAGAAGACAAGCACCGTAAGACCAGCCACCCATCCGAAAATCACCAGGGCGTAATACTGACCTCTGCCGTTTTGCGCATATCTCAAACCCTCGCCCATACCGCGTGCCACGATGGCGGAACCATTGACGATGTAATCGACGATGAGCATATCCACGAGTTTCCAAACCGTTTGGAAAGCAGGCAAAATCGCCTTCTGCAGAATCCACATATAGAGGTTATCGAAATACCACTTGTTGAAGGAAAACTGATAAAGCCCCTGCACAAGCGGAGACTTGCTCTCAGTAATCGCTTGATTCCATTTGATCGAACCGGCTACATACATCAGATAGGCAATCAGGAAGCCGGACAGAGCCAGGCCAATTGATGAAAGCATGACAATTCCGTTCATGCCTTCGAAGACCGGATGCTTGAAGTAAACGAAGGAACCAAACGCATTTGCAAAGGCTTTTCCGTGCTCGCCGTTGAACGAAATGCTGGACAAGGTGGCGGGGTTAAAGCCGAGATATCCGCTCAATATCGAGGGCACAGCCAGAACCACAAGCGGCGCAATCATTACAGGCGGAGATTCATGCGGATGCCCGTGTCCTCTGTATGAGCCTTCAAATGTCATGAAGTAAACGCGGAACATATAAAACGCGGTCAAGCCGGCTGTCAAAATCATCAAACCGCCCAGCATCGGATCCATTGCCGTGGCGGCGCCGATGATTTCATCTTTGGAGAAAAAGCCGCTCAAGCCCGGGCATCCGGAAATGGAAAGCGTGCCGACCAGGAAGCATCCAGCCGTCCAGGGCATGCTCTTTTTCAAGCCGCCCATCTTTCTTATGTCCTGCTCGCCGGACAATCCGTGTATAACGGCACCGCTGCAGAGAAAGAGCATGGCTTTGAAGAAAGCGTGATTGAAAAGGTGAAACAAACCACCGGTAAAGGCGCCCGCGCCCAGACCGACAAACATATATCCGAGCTGCGAAACCGTCGACCAGGCAAGCACTCGCTTGATGTCATACTGCGACATGGCAATGGTGGCCGCCATAAAGGCCGTGGCTGCGCCAATCAAAGCAACAAAGGTCAGACCCATGCCGCCCGGCGACCCATCAGGCAATTGCCAGATTGGATAGGCGCGAGCGACTAAATAGACACCGGCTGCCACCATTGTCGCCGCGTGGATGAGGGCGGAAATCGGCGTCGGGCCTTCCATCGCATCAGGCAACCAGGTGTGGAGCATGAATTGCGCGGACTTGGCCATCGGTCCCATGAACATGACGATGGAGATAAGCCCAAGAGTCTGTGCGTCGAGAGCCTTGGCAAGATAGGCCTTCTCGATTGCACCGGCGATATCGAATCCGCCTTTGTCGTAAAACTGCAATACCGGATGACCGGCCCAGACATTGTAGGTAACTGCGAAGAACCACAGCACGCCGACGAGAAATCCGAAGTCGCCGATTCTGTTGATGACGAAAGCTTTGAGACAAGCTTCGGCGGCGGACTTTTTGTAGAACCAGAAGCCGATCAGGAAATAACTGCAGACGCCGACCAATTCCCAGAAGAAGTACATCTGAAAGAGATTGGTCGCCACCACCAGTCCGAGCATGGAGGCTGTGAACAAACTCAGATAGCAGTAGAAGCGCGAATATCCCTCGTCTTCCCTCATGTAGCCATGCGTATATACCTGGACGAGCAAACTGACTGAAGTAACGACAATCAGCATGAATGCCGCTAGATTGTCGATTAAAACCCCGATCGTGAGAGTGAAACTTCCGGAGACGAAATAAGGAATGTTCTTCACCCATGGTCCCAGCTCTGGGAACTTAGCCAGGGCATAGAAAATCATCATCGAGTGAACGAACCCGTAGACGACACCGCCTACCGATGCCACCATGGATAGAGTCTTGACTAGTTTGGTGCTCGAGCCCACCAGTGTGTTGAGAAGGACAATGCCGAATCCAACCAGGAAAGGCACCGCCACGATCCACGGTGATAGTTCGATTACCTGACGCCAGTAATCTATTGATTGCTCCACGACTCTTTCCTTTTAGTTTCCGACTTGACTTTGCTCACGATCTCAAGAATTTCTCTTTTGCTTACTCGTCGTTCCCAAGAGGTTCTTCGCACTCAGGTCAACGTTGGCACATCAATATTAGTGCCATCACGACAGGTTCGGATTAAGTTCGGTTGATATTTGGCGTGTTTGTTTGAGTGAGAAGATTTTTCTTTTCAAATAGGGTTCAGTAAGCCCGTTTTTAGAGGTTCTTCCTGGCATGGCGCGCGACACCTCGATATACTGTGACACGCAAGTTTTAAGAACCAAAATCATTAGATTTCGGTATTTCAATCGGAGTTTGAAGTGGACCAACCTCAGTCGATTCTCACAGCTATTCTCTTGACACCTCTCGCCGGCTCGGTAGCGATTGCGCTGATGCCGAGCGAGTGGGCACGCAAGTTAGCGATTGCATTCAGCGCCCTGATGCTCGTGCTCTCGGCGTTTGCCACTCAGTCATTCAAAGCCAACACGGCCGGCTATCAATTCGAGCAGATTGTCACCTGGATAACTTCACCTTTTCCTGTGCAGTATCACGTGGGTGTGGACGGCTTCAGTCTGTGTCTTGTTGTATTGACGGCATTCGTCACTTTGATGGCGGTACTGGCATCAGAATCTATCGGTGACAATCGACCAAAACTCTTCTACAGCTTCGTCATGTTGCTGACGCTCTCGATTATGGGAGTTTTCGTTTCTCTCGATCTGCTGCAATTCTTTGTCATGTACGAGCTCGAACTCGTACCGATGTACTTCCTGATCGCAATTTGGGGTGGTCCCAGACGCGATTACGCAGCGATGAAATTCCTTCTGTATACATTTTTCGGCGGCGTGCTCATGCTGGGCGGGCTGCTCTATCTCTACTTCTCGCTCTCTATCGACAACCCCGGCTTGGCCACCTTTGACATGGTCCGCCTTGCGCAAGCGGCTCCGCTTTTGTCCAAGTCCGCTCAACTGATCGCTTTTCTGGGATTCTTTCTGGCATTCATCATCAAGCTTCCGTCCTTCCCGTTCCACACATGGCTGCCGGATGCTCACGTTGAAGCTCCCACGCCTATATCAATGATCCTGGCCGGACTCTTGCTCAAGATGGGCTCGTACGGTCTGGTCAGAATTTGCATGGACTTCTTCCCGTCGGTCATGTACGACTACGGTCACTGGATCATGCTTTTGGGCGCCTTCAATATAGTCTGGGCGGCAATGGCTTGCCTGGTCCAAACCGATATGAAGCGCATCATCGCCTTTTCAAGCGTCAGCCACATGGGCTTTGTGCTGCTCGGAGTAGGCTCGCTGTCGGCAGCCGCCGTCAACGGTGCCATCTTCCAAATGATTAGTCACGGCGTCATCTCGGCCGCGCTCTTCTTTCTTGTCGGCACTGTCTACGAACGCACCCATACTCGTGACATTCACGAAATCGGCGGCGGACTGGCAAAAGAAATGCCTTACATCTATTACATGTGGATGTTTGCCGTCATGGCCAACCTGGGGCTGCCCGGACTGTCCGGATTCGTTGCCGAAGTGGCGGTCTTTTACGGTTCGTACACTTCGCCTCTGGCATCGATTGCAGCACCGCATCATGCGCTTGTCCAGACAGCGATTGTGGTTGCCGCAACCGGCGTTATTCTGACTGCGGGCTATATGCTCTGGCTTTTCAAGCGCCTTTTCTACGGCGATCTCATGGCCAAATGGAAAGGTCACCTTTCAGACGCCAGACCCAACGAGAAGATCGTCGGCTGGGCTCTCAGCCTCTCAATCCTGGCTCTGGGAATCTATCCGGCATTCCTTATCAATCAATACGGCAACGTCGCCGATTCAGTCACTCGCGGCATCCTGTCCAAAATGACAATCTCGCAAAATCCTGAATCACATCTTTAAATGATCGACCTGCGCAGTGACACCGTCACAAAACCTACAGCGGCCATGCTCGAAGCAATGGCGAAAGCTGAGGTGGGTGACGATGTGTACGGAGAAGATCCGACCATCAATCGACTGCAGGAAAAGTGCGCTGATTTGTTCGGAATGGAAGCAGCACTTTTCGTTGTCAGCGGCTCGATGGGCAATCTGGTCTCACTTCTGGCGCATTGCCAGCGCGGCGACGAAATCATAGTTGGCAAGTGCAATCACATTTTTCTCTGGGAGCAAGGCGGCGCGGCGTCCCTGGGCGGCATCCATACAAGCACTATCGACAACAGCAAAGACGGCACCTTACCGCTTGCCGAAATTGAATCAGCGATTCGCTTCGACGATCCTCATTGCCCGATTTCAAGATTGGTCTGCATAGAGAACACCCAGGACGGGCGTGTTCTATCGAAGGAATATACAGAGTCGGTAGGTGCATTTTGCCGGGACAAAAACTTGTCGTTGCATCTTGATGGCGCTCGCATTTTCAACGCTGCCACCGCGCTGAAACTAAATGTAAAATCGCTGACTGCTCCAGTCGACTCGGTGCAAATGTGTTTTTCCAAAGGGCTCTCAGCGCCTGTCGGATCAATAGTGGCAGGCTCAAAAGATTTCATCAAAAAGGCTCATCGAGCCAGAAAGTTAGTGGGCGGCAGCATGCGGCAGGCCGGTGTCTTAGCGGCAGCCTGCATCGTGGCGCTCGACACTATGGTTGAACGGCTTCAGGAAGATCATGACAATGCCAGGCTCCTGGCGGAAGGTTTGAAAAACATTCAGGAACTGGAAATAGAGCCGGTTTATACCAACATGGTATTTTTCAAAAAGAAAGACGGCGACGTGACCAATCTAATGCAAACGCTCAGAGAAAACGGGCTGCTCGCCAACAATGTCGACAAATACAGAGTCCGGCTGGTTACTCACTACGGGCTCGAAAAAGATGACATTAAGAAGGCTGTGGACATAATCAGCAAGGCTACCCGACAGGCTGCAAAAGTATAAATTGATCTGTAGGGGCGACGCCATGCGTCGCCCGGTCTGTAGGGGAAAAGCCATGCATCGCCCGGTCACGGCAAATCAGGCGCAGGCTGCGCACCGCCTGTAGTGGCGGCCGTAGTGACGCCCAGATTATCCTGCAATTGGTTATTCCCGCCTGCACTTACAGACACCGATAGCTTTACTTTCACCGCAGACGGAATCTGATCAATTTTTTGTGCCTTTCTTTTCTCCGCTTCCGATTGAGGCGCATTTTTATCTCCGTCGCCCTCTGTCGACGTTATTGGCAATACTTTGGATTGTTTGAAAACGTTGGTGTCGGTCAGGCGGGCGCCCGAAATCGTAGAGCCAACAGGCGGCGCCAGCGAAGACATTTTGAAATCCAAATCTGCGTCTGCGCCTGGCAATTTAGCATTGATGTTGCCGAGGTATGAACCGCTTTTCGGGTCGCAAATCCCATTTTTTTCGTCCAGCTTTCTTAGCTCGGCAAAGCCGGGCGGCGCGGTTACATTCGAATTTACCTTCTCAATTGAGCCGAGCTCGAGCTGTTTCAAAGTCGGCACAGTTGTTTTCATCCAGCTCAAATTCATTGAATTTGCTTGTTTCAATCTTTGGTTGAAGTCTTTTTGAGCCAATTGCATGTCGGCAAGTATCGCTGCAGAAAGAGATTCACGCGTCTTCTCGACGTGTTGCGCACCGGTGCGCGACTCCTCTAGCAAGTCTCGCATCAAAGGCTCCATGTTATGAAATTCCTCCGAGACGCAATCGTCGTATGCTTTGCGCGAAGAAAAAACAAGCTCGCGCGATCGCTCCACCAGATTATTCATCTGCCCCTGGCGATCGTCGCGATTGAGCACTTGTGCCAGAGTCAAAGCCAGTTCATCAGCCGATTGCCTGCCTTTCTGCTGTGAAAAGAGGACCAGCATTACGCCAATCCCAATCACGACCACAAAAATGATGATGCCGCCTACAAGAGCGATCATGAGCAGCATATTGCCGCGCCTTCGTCTGGCAATTTCTCTACTTTTAATTGGTAGACTAGTCGTCATGTTGATGCGTATCTCCGGCCTAATTATTCCACTCTTTTTTTGTCTGTGCGCCAACGGGGCGATGGCATTAGAAGAAATCGGGCCGTTGCCGGAGAAATACGAGGCGAATGCCGACTGGGTTTTGAGCCTCAGCACCAAACCGATGAGCGATTATCTCAAATTTCCAAAGTCGCCGATTTCACCTCTGGTCAATGTCGAAGTTTCATACAAAGTCAGAAGTAGCGATAACGGAAACTGGGGAAAGACTCGTATTTATGAAACACTCTGGTATCACGACGGAAAACCAAAAGGTCTCAGAAGGCATGAAAAGCTGGCGCTTGGACAGGACACGCACGGCGTGATCAGAATCAAGCGAACCGGGGAAGCCAGTCAAGAATTGAAAGCGCTCACCAACACAATACTGAGACTCTTGCCGGATGTTTATTTAAACCAGGCTACACTCACTGTAGCGATGTATCCGCGCGACCTTTGCGATCGAGCTGATTCAGAACTTTCCACATTCCGTTTTTACCGCGTAAAAAAGACAACCGGAGACATCCAGACACTGACTTTGCATGTGGTCTCAGATACTGAAGGCTTCGATCGTTATTACTACTATTCGGCGGTGCGCAAAGGACAAGTACTGGAATAAAACATGCGCCGAATCTGGAAACCAATGAATATAGTTGCGATCTAACGTGTGCTTCTAATCGAGTTAGGGTTTCGCATCCGGAGAGACTTTAGCATCGGGCAAAGACTGTGCTTCTGGTGCCTTCATTGGCTGCAATTGTATCTCTTGCAACTCAACAGGAGTTTCAACATTTGTCGCCGGAGTGCCCGGCTTCATGATTACACGGCCGGAAATCGCTTTGTTGACGCTTGCGGAAATGCTTTCGATCAGTTGAGCAGCGGTGTTTGCGTCGTAATACTTGCCACCGGAAGTTTCCGTGATGCAATTGAGCTGATGGCGCGCCATGATGTCATCCGGTCTACGTTTCAAGCTGAGCCCAACTATGTCGACCTTGAGCTTGATGCCCATGCGCGGCAATTGCTTGATAAATTCACAAGGATTGCCGCCGCAAGTGTCGGCGCCGTCGGATATGAGGATCAATGTTTTCGGTCCGCTCAAACCAGACAGATCGTTTTCGGCAGCTTGTCGTAGCGCAAATTCAAGAGGCGTCAAACCGTAGGGATGCACCTGTCGCACGCGCTCAATGATTGAGCGGCGATTACCCTGACCGAGTGGGACGAGAAGCGCACTCTGTTTGCAGTCCATAAAAGGATCACCGGTATATCCCTGACCGAAGACGCGCAGTCCCAAATTCACGTCGGAAGGAACGCGCGCCAGCGCTTGCTGCAAAACCATCTTCGCAGCATCCATTTTCTGCATATCGCCTTCCAATTTTTCTTTCATACTGAAAGAAGCATCAAGCAAGATCAGAATATTTACAGGTCCGGCTTCTTTGTCGACACCGCCGCGGATCAAACTCGATGCAGTGCCGCTCTGAATCAGAGCACCGGCAGTGCCGGTTTGCAGCATAGTGTTCTGCGTTCCGGTTTGCAGCATCGTATTTTGCGTTCCGGTTTGCAATAAAGTGTTTTGAGTGCCTGTCTGTAATTGCGCCGAATTGGCCCCGCCTTGATACATTTGCGGGTTGCGCCTGGGAGGCGGCTGGTACGAGGGTGCTGGCATTGGCCAGCCGGCAGGCTCTGGCATTGGTGACACCGGAGGCAATGGCGCCTGACTATCGCCGGCAAAAGCTCGTGAATTTAGAACAACACCAGTGGCGGTACCAAAAGCGAGGCTAAAAACAAAGAGCTCAGCTGGATGGCGGCGCCTTCTTGTTTTTCTTGGCTCTCTTTGCGTCCCTTGCACTGTTTTCGTCCTTCTTAGACGTTTGCTGGCTACTTATTTCACCGGTATCGGAATCTGCTTTCTGCTGCGCCGGATCTTCCTTGCCGCTTGTGACATAAATCACTCTTCTCGAGATCGGCACAGGCTTGCCACCGGGACCCTCCGAGCCCCACACAGTAAGGTAGTATAGCCCGTCCTTGCCTTCATTGCTGAGCGGCACTTTGGTCTCAAAAACAGAGCCTTCCAACTTCACACCGCCTTTGACCGGAATTTCGGATGCCGGTTTGTGTTCAGACTGACCGCCAGAAACTGCAATCAAAGGTGCGGCTAATGCAACAGGCGGCATAAATACCCCGCCGGCTATGGCGGCAGCGATTCCGACGCCTTTGAGGATCATGATCGCTTTGTCGTGCCCGCCGCTTTCGGCGCGTTTTTGATATGCCACATAGTCCAGTGGCGGGAAATAAGGCAGCGCTTCTTCCGATTCATCGGCAACGCTGGCCAGGTTGCTGCCGCCGCCTTCCCAGGCGAGAGTGACGCGGACGAACTGGTAGGGCGGATTCATGACGCCTTTGACGTCGATCTTCTCATCGAGACGCGCGTCATTGGGCACCGGATGAATGATGGCGTGTTTAGAAACCAATTCCGCGCAAGCAATCAGGCGGGATCGATCGGCTGTCCATTCAGCCGCAAAGCCGACGTGGGTAGAGTCACGCGAAGTCAGCGCATCTCTGTCGTCCTGGTGACTCATAAGCACCCGGAGCAGCTTCGCAGCCGCGCCGCGGTAAAGCCGCTTGCTGCCAAGCTCGGTGCTCTTGAGCGAAACCAGACTCTCAGTAAGGGCATCGGTTCCACCCAACAAGGTGTAGCGTCTGTCAGGGTTTTCGCCCTTAACATTGGAATGCGAAATTTGCGCTCGTTCAGCCAATTGCGCGGCGTGCTCGGTAGCCAGTTTTTCGGCGATCGGATCTATTTCAAGAGGCGGTGCGCCGACTTTCCGGCGCTCGTTGTTGACCATCTCGAGAAAATAGTCTTGCAGCTGCTGACCATTAACGACGACTCGATTCTCGGGCAAAACTGCAATTTCGTCGAAGTAAGAATATTGACCTTCTCCCGGATTCCCTGTCGGCGCCGGGCGGCGGGCCTCTTCCGACCATTCTTGTTGTGTTTGTGACTGTGGTTGCGCCGGTGGTGTCACACGAGCATAGGACGGCAAGTCGGCAGGACGGTATTGCGGTTTTTCATAAGCAGGTGGAACTTCACTGCCGACAAGGACTTTCTGCAATCGCTCAGTGCGAGCGAACAAAGAATCAGTAGGGTGGGTTTCTTTAAATACTGTGGTTTCCAAATTGGCAAGCCGGTCACTGATTGAAAGCGCGGGATGCGTTTCACCGAAAGTCAAAACCTCGAGATTGGCTACCGCCGGATATTTCTCGATGGCATTTGCGTTTCCTGAAGCAGGGCTGGCAGCAGGCGAACCGGCGGCAGGCGTCCCCGCTGGAGCACCGGCGGCTCCTTTTGTTATGTCAGGAGCGGGCAAAGGTTCAGCAATTTTGGGCACTTGCGGCTTGAGAAGAGCCTGACTTGCGGGCGGATTCTTTGGCGCCAAGGTGACCCCGGAAGATTGCGAGGTTCCAGGTTTAGGAGAAACAGTCGGCAAAGAAGTATTGCTAACAGGTGACGCAATGCCTTTGGCTGCCGCATTGGCAGATGGAGCCGACCGGATTGCGGCTGGACCCGTCCGAACTGCGGTGGGAGTTGAGCGGACAGAGCCGGCAGGCACGGCTATTTGTCCAGTGGTTGGAGGACCTGGATTGGAATGCTTAGTAGTTGTAGATATAGGACTTTGCGTAGACGCTTTCGAACCGGGAACGGGCGCTTTTACCTGACCATTTTTAAGAGTGGGCGCGCTGCTCTTAGGCGGTGTCCAGCGCAGAAATCGCTGGTCAATCTCGCCAGATGGCGTAACAGGATTGAGAGGGTCATAATTGGCGGGAAGCTTGTGACCCGCATCAGATGCGACTCCGGCTGCATATCCTGCCCCGGTGGCGCTTCCGGCAACACCGACTGATCCACCGGCTCTAATTGCCGGCTGTGGCGCCACAGGCGGTGGCGATACCGGTGCCACTACATCCGGTGACACTGATGCGGGTGGCGAAGTCCTGGTCGTTGAATTGGAGCTGCCAGTGGTGCCAGCCGCTGTCTGGGCTCTACACACCGGTGCAGCCGCATTGAAAATCAAAGCAGTGGCGCAAATAACTGCAAACAACGCCATCAAACTCTCACGACAAGAGACGCGAGCGCACAACTTTTCAGTTGTTGGGGCAACTCTTTCTCTTTTAATTCGTCGCAATTCTGAGTCTCTGCTTACACACTCATATTTTGAGCATAAACCATTTGCAAATACAAAACATATATGGATTATTAAGCGCCTAAATCAGACAGGCAATTGCGCCCTGCCTGCCTGTCCGCCCGCCCGATTGCCGGTGCGAGTAGAAGAGGTCCGGATTGCAGGCCGTGCAAAGGTCTGAGACATCGACGACACTGAGGCCCCTCTCCAGAAGTTGCATGGCGTTTATGGCGCGCAAATCCGGACAGGGCTGCCCATTGCGCAATGTGATAAAGAGTTCACCATCGGTAACGGTCGAAGCCAAACTCTTGGCCGCTTCAGCCGAGGTCGGGTAGCAGCAACTGCCAATGGCCGGGCCGACTGCCGCAATCAAATCCCAGGCCTCGCTGCCGGCGCGGGTGACAAGTGCAGTGACCGCTTCGGAGGCAATCATCGCTGCCGTTCCTTTCCAGCCGGCATGCACAACGGCAAGCGCACTGCGCCTGGGGTCGAAGATGATAATCGGCACGCAGTCGGCATAGTGAAGAAGAATCGGCACATTGCTGGAAACCGTGCAGACGGCATCAACTTCCTTCAATTGCTGGGCATCCTCGGCAAAAACCACGCGCTTGGAGTGCACTTGCCCGGGCACGCGCAGATCAGCAAAAGGCATGCCCAGCGAGGAACACAACTTCTTTCTATTGGTGAGCGCATCATTCCAGTGATCGACCGCCGCATCGTGTCGACCTAAATTAAACGAGTCGAAAGGCTGAGGGGTGATGCCGCCTTTGCGCGTCGTGAATGCATGCTTCAAACGCTGCCCTGTCAGGCAGGGCGCCTGCAAGAGCAACATTCCGTCAACCTCGATCGTCTGCCAGGCTGTCTTTTCATGGGCTTTTTCGACCAGCTTCGCCGTCTCGGATCTCAATTAAGGGAAAGACCTCCGCATATATTTATAGATTGACCGGTAATGCCGCGCGCATTTTCGCTGCATAGAAATGATACTAGGTGCGCCACCTCTTCTGGCTGAATCAGCCGCTTTTGCGGCACAGAAAGACGGGCAATTTCTTGCGACTGATTGACTTCCAACTGATTGAGCGCACACCATTTTTCATCTTCGAGTTGCGCGCGCGCCATCTCGGTGGCCACCCAGCCCGGGCAGACGGCATTCACAGTGATGCCGTGCTCGGCAACCTCGAGCGCCAATGACTGAGTGAGCCCGATCAAGCCAAACTTGGAAGCTGAATAGGCTGCACCATAGGCTTCGGCTACCTTGCCTGATATCGAAGAGATATTGACTATACGCCCCCAGCCGGCGGTTTTCATGTCGGAAACGACGAATTGGCAGGCATTCAGAGCGCTCACCAGGTTGGTCTCCAGCACTTCTTTAAATAGTTCGACTGAATGCCCTTCAACACTCTGGGTGTAGTAAACACCGGCATTGTTGACCAAAATCGCAGGCGACCCAATCTTTTCGCGAGCTTGCTTCAGGGAGGAAACAAACTTGGCAGGGTTGGACACGTCGACCGGATATGCTTGAGCATTGACTTTCATCGCTCTCAAATCCGCCTCGAGCTGAATGAGAAGATCTTCGCTTCGGGCAAACAGGGCGATGTCGAAGCCCTCTTGCGCCAGCCTTTCTGCAACCGCACGCCCAATGCCACGGCTGGCGCCCGTGACAAAGGCAGATTTACCTTCCGCTCTTCGATTACCGGCTTGATTTTCGACCTGGTCCATATCTATATATTTGTTCGCCGGAGATTGAACTGTCACCTTAGCAGGCACAGTAGAACGTTTTCTCAGCCTGATCATGCCAGTCTATCGCGACCGGAGACCAAAGATGTATTTCACCAACACTTAGAGCGAGTTAAACAGATGCCGATAATACCCCAGAAAAATGGACAAACAGGGCGCCGCGCCCGAACCAGAGGAAGCAGCGTGAATCCGCTTCATATGGGCATTTCCCATGTTTCCAACAGGTGTTAGCCGACTCTCAGACAGACTCCCGGGAACATTGCTAAACTTTTTGCTGTCTTCAAACCCATTGGATGGCTCAGGAAAGCTTCATAGCACCTGAAGGCCCTCAAAAGGTCAGGTATGACAGTTTCCCTGAAGACGACCTGCAACTGGACTCGAACTAACTCTGGCAAGGTGAAAAAAACAGATGACATCGTTCAACTCTTCTAAAAGTAGACTTATCGCCGGTGCTCTAGTCCTGAGCCAAACATTCTTTGTAGCACCATTTGCGGTGCTGGCAGCGAATGCAGACGTTCAGATCGCTGGTGTTCCCGTGATAACAAGCAGGGTATCTGTCGGTGGCATGACGCCGGCTGCCCGCGCTGAAGTTATACAAAAAAATCTGGATAACGCGCTTGTCGCGACCAAAGATCGTGGACCCTCATCGGTCAATATCACTTATGTGAAAGGCAGCCCGGTCATCACCTTGGGCGGCTACAAAATCGTTGAAGTAGACTCTGCCAACGCCAAGGCATATGGCACCACTCCCGCTCTTCTCGCAAAAAAATGGGCAGATGCGCTGCGCAACACCCTGGTTGACCAGGCCAGTGTAGAAAGCTATGTCGCTCAGTTGACCGGTGAATACTCATCGAGCGCTCCGGCTGTAGCTCAAGCTGCACCACCTAGACAACAATCCTACGCACAGACTGCACCGGCGCCGACCGACTATTACAATACCGGCGCACCGCAGCAAGCAACCTACGGCGGACCTCCGCAAGGATATGGCGCTCCACAATACGGCGCTGCGCAATACGGCGCACCGCAGGGCTATCGCACCGGTCGCGTAACATACGCACCAGCTGGTCTGACCATTCCGATCAACCTGCAAACCGCAATCTCGACGCAAGTTGCTAAACCAGGCGACCTGATTCAAGCGACCATCAACCAGAGCGTTATGCTCGGCGACTCGCAAATTCCAGCCGGTTCGCTGGTCATTGGAACGGTTACAGATGCGTCAGCCGGCAGATATCTCGGACGCGCCTCGAGCTTGACTATCAAATTCAACCGCCTGCGCACACCCGACGGAATTGAAACACCCATCACTGCTCACCTGGTCGGTGGTATCGGCAAATACACCGATGGCGGCAGCGATCAAGATGACACACTCAGAGGCGAAACCTGGAAGACGAAAGTCGGTCAGGCAGGCATTCGCGGCGCTATCGGCGCCGGCACGGGAGCCGCTCTCGGCACCGCAGTTGGTGCTATCGCCGGCGGCAGAGGTGGTGTAGGAAGAGGAGCCTGGTCTGGTACCGCAATTGGTGCCGGCGCCGGTGTTGCTCAATCATTGATCATGAGAAAGGGCAAGGAAGTAACCATTCCATCCGGTACCGCAATGCAACTGCAACTCGATGCACCAGTATCGATCGCAGGCGGCGGACAACCGATTACCGGCAACTTCTAAGAGCCGACAGCAAGAGAGAATTCGGGTTTTCTACTACCCGAAAATCTAACAGGAAGCAAAAAAGGAGCCGCTTGATGCGGCTCCTTTTCCTATTCTCATTGCCTGCAAGCCAAGGACGTTTTCAAAGAAATTCAGTATGATTCTTCCCTGATGGACGACGATAATACAGATATCGCATCAAGCAGTTCTTTTCTGTTTAAAACAGAAAGCGCCGGGCGAACCCAGCGCTCTTTGCTAGTTTTTCGATTGCAGCGGCGACCGCAGCTACATCACTTAACCGATTTCTTCTTGCCAGCCGGTTCTTTGATGACCTGACCGCGCACCTTGGCTGACGCTCCAGCCATGATGGAAGCATCGGTTTCCGGCTCGCCGTTGAATTCTTGCTTGAAGGCAGCGTAGAACTCGTCGCCCGGTCTGATAACGGCTTCTTGTCCCTTAACCGTTGTATCTTCGATCAGCCAACTGCCTGGAACACCGCTGAGGGCGCCCCAGAGGAAACCCTTGATGCGACGGTGACGGACGTTGAGTCCAACCGGGTGGCCGAAAGCAAAGTTTGGGTTGACTGCACCGATAACTCCAAGCGCTGCAGGCATTGCTCCAAAACTAAACACTCCTGCCGGTGCCATGGCGAAGTTGAGCCCGACTCTGACTGCTTTGTAGCGCAATTGCTGCGCCCAGGGTCCGACCACTTGTCCGTTGTGATTAACGCCCAATTCGCGTCCTTCACCCTTGTTTTTGATTACGCGTCCGGCTTGAGCAGGAGCAGCGGCACAAGGAATGTGCTCGCCTTTTTCATTGATGATTTCATCGAAATCGATGCCGATGCAGCCGGAATTGCGATACCAGCGCTCAGGGCTCCACAGTGAATGCAAAATAGTGCGGGCTTTCAAACAGTAGTTGATGTGCCCTCTTACGACCGAACCTTTTTTGGCGATCAGTTTGTCGCCGATCTTAAGATCGTATTTCAAACGCGCTTCAAGGCGATCGCCTTTCTTGTTGGTCTTACTGTTGAGGGCAGAAGAGATGACGACAGGAAAACGAGCACCGACTTTGACTTTGGTTTTGCCTTCATCCAGCGGCATTTCTTCGTATTGCAGGTGATCGTTTTGCTCAACGGCTTCGTCGTTGTCTACAACGATGATGCCGTCGGCAGAGAGCTTGGAGGCGTTTTCCAGATCGCTCAAAGTACCAGGCAATCCGAAAGCAATTGCCGCACCATCTTTGTCTTTGCTCTCATCAATCACTTCAGTCGCATCTGCGACCGGTGCGGACGTGGAAGCATCAGAATTTGCTGCGGCTTTGTCGGCGGGAGCATCGGTGGACGCAGCGCCGGTTTCAGCTTGTGCGGCAGCTGGAGCAACTTCGCTTTCGGTCGATGCGGACTTTGTTTGCGTGGGGTCACTCGCGCCTTGACTTAATGGCGCAGCTACTTCAGAAGTAGATTGGTTTCCTTCCTCAGGCTTCGATTCAGTTGTCTTAACATCAGGCGTTTTTGCATCAGCAGTCTTTGCAGCTTCGGCAGAATCAGGTTTGTTTGATTCGGCAGCGGAGCCTAGATCGGCTGTGGCAATTGCTTTCTTTTCGCGGCTGTAACGCACTCGCGAAGCCATCTTGCGCAGTTTTGCCATTCTGCCACCGGACTTGGGCGCATCTTTGACAGACTTATCTTTCGTGGTATCAGCCGTGCTTTGAGCTTCTGGTGTTTCGCCTGCGGGTTTTCCGGAAATGTCAGTGTAAACGGCTTTCGGCGGTGCAATTTGCTCAGGATCGAGCGATGTCGGCTGAGCTGGAACCAGAATGTTCAGCACTTCGCTTTCGCTCACAGTCGACACAGGAGCCATCTTCTTATCGGCTTGAGACCCATCAACAGACGCAGTTTCTGCGTATGCCGCCAGAGGCGTCATCAACACTGAGGAGGCTAGGCTCAAACAAGCAATCTGTTTTGCAGTGGAAGCGAAAAATCCCTTGGCAACATTACGCCTTTTCATAACAAACCCCAATTACAACTGACCCAGATAAGCAGTTATACAACGCGTATGTAAAGGACGAATCACTTGACTTCGATACTTAATGTAGTAGGTAAAAAACCTTTCCAAGTCCTTACAAAACCGCGTTGTCAGGCGCTCTTAGAAACCAGGTCCGAGCAACTGAAATGCTGCCCAGGATTTCGCAGAGGGATCCTTCGAGAGTGCCAACATTTGTGCACGTCTGAGTGATTGCGCCTGATTCAAACCGGCTTGTTTGCTCTTATAGAATTCGACCAATTCCGCCTGTCTGTCACCAGACGGCTCGGACCAGAGGGTCATGAGCACGTTGCGAACACCGGCGTAATTCAAGCCGCAGCTGAACACTTTGACAGCGTTGCCCTGAATATCCTTTCCATATATAGAGCTACCGCTCCACACCATCAAATCGCTGGGCAAACTGAGACCAAACAATTTGTCGGCGGTCACTTTCTTTCCGCCGTCGTCCTTGCTGGGCGCAAGCGGCAAGACCGAATCCATCGGGTTCTTCTCATGCAAAGGAAGTTTGCTCGAGAAATGAACTACCGATTTGCCCCGCACGCTATCTTGAATTGAAGCGATCGGCGTTTCTTTTCCGACCAGACGTGTTACCAATTCCGGTTGGAAGAGCTGAACAAATATGTCATCACTGGACTGCGCTCCAGAGGCGACGACGAGCGATTGATCGTCTGTGTATCTGGGAGGGCTGTCCATGAAAACACCAAGAGAAGGCGCCATGGTCAGGGTGTGACGCTCGATCATGTATTTGCCTTTTTCGTCTATCAGAGCAGCGAATGGCAAGTTATACAAAACACCATCGGGCACGATCACTACCATTTGTTCCGGATTAGCCGGCAAACAAGCACTCACCGCCGGCGGTATCAACTCCCGGTAGAGAGTTGCTAAAAGCATACGCTCGTGCGCTTGCGGATCGCCGCCCTGTGAGACATCGGTTCTGGTCATTCCATTGACCAGAGCGTTTACTTGTTCTTTCAAGCGCGCTTGGCCGACTGGAATCACACTGGCTGAAAAACGGCCTGTGCCATCCATGGTGAAGACTACCGACGACGTCGCGCCTACCAGGTAGTCGATCATGGTGGCTTTGTTGTTTCTCATCGAGACCAAAATCTGCTCGGCACTGTTGGGCAATGGAGCAATCAGCCTGGCCAGGCTTCGGTTGTCCTCGACCAGCTTGCGAAAACGCTCGATCCATTTTTGCCATTCTTTGGTCAGGGCAGTGGGCGGGCTGCCATCTTCGCAGGCGTGTAGATGAGCCCGCGTCGTCATCAAGTCATCGTAAAGATCTGCGTCTTCCGGTTTGACTCTGCCGCCGCGGCGATTCCATTCGACGATAAATAACTCGTCTTTCAATTGCTCGGCAGCAATAAGTGCTTCCTGGGACATTTTGTTTTTCGCAAGCAGGGCTACCAACTGCTCGCCGAGATCCTGGCGGGTAGTGGGATAGGTCAAGCGTTCCGGAGAAGGAAAAACACCGGCTTGCGGCGAACGGAAGTGTGAAAGAGCACTCTTCAAGAGCTCGGTCACAGGTACTTCAGGTTGGGGCTCATTCTGTGCGATTTTGGCCAGAAGCGTATAGGCACGCCACAGGGTGGCATCGTCCTGAATTCTTGTGGCCAGGGTCACCGCATCCTTGAGACGAGCTTGAGCTACCTGTGTATCGGCAAGTTTCAACATCACCTCACCAAGTGAAAACATGGTTCTGCATTCCAGAACAGCATCCTCAAAAGGTTTTTTCGATCGTGTGAAAAGCCCCATGCACTGCGCAAGCAACAATTTGGCTTCGCTGTTTTTTCCGGCTCTCGAAAGAGCGGCCGCAAGGTTTTGTGTGACTGTAAGCTGCAGTCTTTCATTGCGCGGATTCATGACGCCCTGCAAGTCCATGGCTTGACGGAAGCTGCCGACAGCTTTTTCATGCTGCCCCTGTGATTCTTCGATGATGCCCAGTGCGTTTGTGGCCTGGGCTTGTCCGGCAACGCCCGAAGTCTTCTTAAACAGGGGAATGGATAATTCGACATGAGTCTTTGCCTGGTCGATATATCCACAGGCAATCAGAGCGTGCGCATAACCAAGTTCGAGATTGGCGCGGGAAAGGTCAGGCATTTGGGCTGTAGCCGGCAATTGCGCCGCCGCACGAATAGTTTCTTCGAAAGTCTTTAAGGACTTTGAATAGTCACCCAGCGCGTACTGGCAATTTGCCAAACAAGCAAGCGCAATCGGCATACTGACCGGATGCTTGCTGCTCTTTGCAGTGGCCAACGCACGACCGGCTTCTTCAAGGGCCGCAGTATACAAACCCAGGCTCAGCATTATATTGGCCGAAGCAATGCGCTTCGCTACAGAAGCATGCAGTTCGCCGCACTGTTCGAGATATGTTGCCGACGCCTGATTGAACATCAAGGCTTCTTTGAATTTGCCGACCTTCAAAAGTACGCCTGCGCAAATTGAGGTTAATTGCGCGGAGTCTCTGGCGTTGGTGGTTCCAACTTCTTGATAATTTTTGAGAGCAAGCTCCAGCTGTTGACCGGCCAGAATCGGATTGTCCAGACCAAAATATGCCTGGGCAAGCGCTACACGAGCCTTACCGAGATCGCCTTTGTTCTGAGTTTCGAATAACACTTCGACGGCGTTGTCCGCCAGATACTTTGCTTTGACATAGTGGGCATTGGCGAGATAGACGCGCGCCATATTGATAAGCGCTCGCCCTTGTCCTTCCTGGTACTTCATCTCCAGGCACAAACCATAGGCTTCCTGCCATTTGATCAAGGCCTTGTCGACGAGGTTGAGGCCAAAGAGTTTTTCTCCTTCCGCCTCGAGCTTGTGCACCTTCTCCATCATTTCGGGAGTTTGAGCCACTTCCGGCACGGTGGGAATTTGATTGACGGTCCCTGGCGAATTCAAATGATCGATACCGGCAGGCGTTGGCCCCTGGTTGGCTTCCTTCACGCGAATACTACCGACTTCCTTGGCAAGGTCCTTAGAAACCGCGTCAGGCAGCACCGGCTGCGTCGGATTCTCCGCCGCCAGAGCACCACAGGTAGTGCCAGCCAGTAATATACACAGTCCACTAGTGATCAGATTTTTCATCGTTATAAGTACCAATTTCTTTCGCGCAGCGGTCTTAATGCATGCGACCGGACTGGGCTTTCAACATTTTTTGCCACCCACTGACGGATACACACGCATCACAGCCAGCATTGGCGGTTCTAAAGAATAAAGTATTGGAATTGAATTTACCTTGTAGATCTCACAGCTTCCGGCAAGATGGGCAAAAAATAAGGTACGCACAAAGCATCCAATCCTCAAAACCAGCCTCCAGCAAGCGTTTACGCTGAGTGGTTAAAACGGAGGGTCGAACGTTCTTCTGTCTAACCCACTCGCTTCCTAAGCTTCACCATATGCCGACGTGTCACAATAGGACGTCAAAACGAAATATTTCCCAAAACGCACCCGAGGAAACCCGGACAGATAATGAAGCCGCGTAGTCAAGCAGTAAAAGAAGCGCCGATGCAGGAATTCGATGTAGCCGTGATCGGCGGCGGCGTTGTCGGCGCCGGAATCGCCCAGGATGCCGCCTCCCGTGGCTTGTCCGTGATTCTCCTGGAAAAGCGCGACTTTGCCTCGGGCACCTCCAGTAAGACGACAAAGCTCATACACGGTGGGTTGCGTTATCTGGAGCAATTGCATTTCGGACTGACTCGGCAACTCCTTCATGAGAGAGCGCTATTGGAAAAGCTCGCGCCTCACATGGTTCGCGACTTTTCATTCGTGCTGCCCATTCTTAAGGAAAAGCGTTTTTTCGGCTTCAAAGCTGAACTGGGGCTAAGTTTGTATGACTTTTTGGGAATGGATGTAATTAAGGATCATCGCCACACCAGGCTTTCTCAAAGAGAGGTTCTGGAAATTGCGCCCGGTCTGAGCATAGAGCAAATTGTCGGCGGACTGCGTTTTCACGATTGCATTACAGACGACGCCCGGCTGGTTATGGAAGTGGTTAAATCCGCCTGCCAGCAAGGGGCTACAGCCATTAATTACGTCGAGGTAACCGGCTTTAGGGTGGAAGACGGCAAACTCGCCGCAATTAAGTGTCACGATTGTTACGCAGGCGGCGATATGGAAATACGCGCCAAAGCATATATCAATGCAGCCGGCATCTGGTCGGATAAATTGATGCAAATGCTTGACCCGGCATGGCATCCGCGCTGCTCGCCTGCCAAAGGCATTCATATTATGGTCCCACAGTCGGCTTTCGAAACCAACTCGGCCCTGTTCTTACCCACTAATGACGGACGATACGTTTTTGTAGTGCCCTGGCAGCGGGCAGTCATGATTGGCACTACAGACACGAGTTATTCAGGTGACAACGACAATCCGCTGGCAAATGTCGACGAAGTCGACTATTTGATCTCAGTGGTAAATGCATACGCCGGCGCAAGCAGAATTACTCGCGACGATGTGATTGCTAGCTGGGCTGGCTTGCGTCCACTGGTCGGCTCGCCTCCTTCGGAATCAGGCAAAGCGACAGGCAGTGTTTCGCGCGAACATTTGATTTATGTCGGGCCCTACAAAGTAGTCGGACTCCTGGGCGGCAAACTGACGAATTACCGAATCATGGCTGACGAGGTGTTGAGCAAAGTTTTTGCAAACCATCCGGAATTGGCAGCTAATGCCAAGAGTTCGAAGACACCGCAAATCATGCTGGGCGGATTTAGCGACAAGCAAGACTTTCTTTCAAGCACCGCTCACATTTCGGCGCGTGCACGTAGACTTTCGCTGGAGCCGGCCACCATCGATCACTTGATTGCCAGTTATGGCAAAGATGCCGATCAAATTCTCACGGTTGTCGAAAAGGAGCCGGAGTTGGCAGAGCGAGTCTGTCCGGATTTCCCGCCGATAATGGCCGAAATTCCATTTTGCATCGTCAATGAATCGGCAATGCTGCTTGAAGATCTTCTCTTCCGCCGCATGCGTATGGGATTAGTGCACCAGGGGCAGTGCCTGGAAGCGATTCCGCGCGTGGCGCGCCTGGTTAGAAGCTGCCTCGGTTGGGACGATGCCCGAACCCAGATGGAGATTGAAACCACCCAAAGTATAATCAACGAACACATCGCGTCGTCACACACTTTCCAAAAGAGAGAACTGCAAAGACATTGAAAGTTTTCGTCACAGGCAAACTCTCTCAAAGAGCCTCCGATGCGCTCATGAATTTCGCGCAAGTGGATGCTTACGAATCAGACGAACCGATGGATCGAAAGGATGTGGAAGCGAGATTGGAAGGCAAAGACGCTCTTGTCTGCATTCTTGGCGATAGGGTGGACGCTGATCTTTTCCAACTTCGACCGCAATTGAAATTGGTGGCAAATGTGGCGGTAGGATACGACAATATCAATGTCGCCGACGCAACAGATGCCGGTGTGCTGATCACCAATACTCCCGGCGTACTAGACAATGCCACAGCCGACCTGGCTTTTGGTCTACTCCTTGCAGCAGCAAGGAGAATAGTAGAAGCTGACGGTTTTGTCAGACGCGGCGAATGGACCGGTTGGAAGCGAGAGCTGATGCTGGGCGCCGAACTGAATGGAAAAACTCTGGGCATCATCGGCATGGGCCGCATAGGAAAAGCAGTTGCCAAAAGAGCACGCGCATTCGGATTGAACATCATATATACGCGAAAAGGCGACGACAAAAAGACCGATGACGAATTGAAAAGAAAATTCGATGCCACCCGTGTTTCACTGCATGAATTGTGCCGCCGCAGTGACTTCATCAGCGTCAACTGTCCTCTCAGAAAGGAAACGCGTCATCTGATAGGCACTGAAGAAATTGCCATGATGCAGCCCCATTGCGTTCTGGTAAACACCTCTCGCGGCGCAGTGATTGACGAAGAAGCTTTGATTGACGCACTAGAACAAAAAAAAATCGGCAGCTGCGGTCTGGATGTTTTTGAGCATGAGCCTTCGGTGCCGAAAAGACTACTTGCCCTCGACAATGTCGTTCTTGCACCGCATATCGGAAGCGCCACCAGAGAAACTCGCGCGGCGATGGACGAGCTTGCGGTAAAAGGGCTAATTGAAGCATTCTCCGGCAAACTTCCGGACAACGCAGTCAATCCCGACGCATGGCAGAAGTTCTGCGCGAAACTAAAAAATCAGACGATCAATGCCTGACGTTTCACCAGGGCTGCTCTTCTCTGTCGCGGAACAGCTTGCCCGATGGCGAACCATCTGCCGCCTGACACAACCAGACGATCGTGTCCGCTCCCTCTTCTACGCTGCGTGAGGCATGCTTGCCTCCCATGTCTGTGCGCACCCAACCCGGACAGCAGGCATTAACAATAATGTTTTCGCTGGTCAGCTCATCGGCGACCATGCATGTAAGCGCATTCAATGCCGCTTTCGACAAACGATAGCCGGCGTATCCGGCACCCATTTCAGACATTTGACCCAGGCCAGATGATACGTTGACGATGCGCCCGTAGTGGTTTTCCTTCATCAGTGGAAGAAGCTCCTTGATGACCGAGAGAGCGCCATATACGTTTGTCTCCATCGTCTTGCGAACCTCGGTCAAGTCGCAGTCGATAATGCTCATCACAGGCTGCCCGTCTTCAAAGTGATCGAGCATGATTCCGGCATTGTTGACGAGAACGTCAAGACGCCCATACTTTTTTCGCAGGTACAGATCGAGATCTCTTATGCTACCGGATTCGGTGACATCGACGGCGCGAACATCAACGTTGAGTCCTTCTGAAGTCAGCTGAGACTGCGCTTCTTTGCCTTTTCCTTCGTCGCGGCAAGTGAGAACGACCTTGAACCCTGCGCGAGCAAGTTGGCGCGCGACTTCGAGGCCGATTCCCCGGTTGGCGCCTGTTACGACTGCTACTTTATCCTTTATGCTCGCCATTGACCCTCCAGTCAAGACATCCTGAGAAAGATACCCCAAGCGCTTTTTAGCACCTACAAAAGATCCAGTTCTCCCCTTCTCGAGACACGGCTGTACCAATGCCCACTGTCTTTTACAATCCGCTTTTGAGTTTTGTAATCGACATGCACAAGTCCAAACCGTTTTGAATAACCCTGGGCCCACTCAAAATTGTCCAGCAAAGACCAGGCAAAATAGCCCTTAACAGGCACTTTCTGCTGCCATGCACGATAGACGGCATGAAGGTGTTCACGAAAATACTCGATGCGTTCTTGATCGTGAACTTGCCCGTCTTTGGTCACCTTATCGTTGAAGGCGGCACCATTTTCGGTAATATAAATCGGCGGCAGATCGTAATCCTGATTCATCCGCACCAGAAGCCTTTCCAGCGCTCCTGGACAGACTTCCCAGCCCATCTCCGTGTACTTCGAACCGGTTACGTTGCTGACGTCACCACGCCTGCCTGTGACCACCCGGAAATAATATTGAACGCCAAGAAAATCCATGCGCCGCGATATCAAAGCCATGTCGCCCGGATGAATTACCGCAATCGCTTCACCGAACTCAGGATAGCACTCGGACGGGTAGGCTCCGGTCAGTAACGGGTTTAGAAACAGTCCGGCCGAAACCTGGTAGCGATGCTCGGCAATCAGCCTGTCATCAGCGGAGTCGGTCTCCGGCTCAACCGGCGAAAGACTGAGGGTAATTCCCACCTTCGCATCCGGACGGCTGTGTTTGATGGTCTCGAGGGCCCTTCCATGCCCGACCAGCAAGTGGTGCCCCACTTTGATTGCCGTCATTTTGTCCTTGTATCCGGGCGCATGCTCTCCTGTCAGGTTGCCGAGCACTGCCACTACCCACGGTTCATTTATGGTCATCCAATGCTTGACTCTATCACCAAGGCGTTTGGCCATAACTGCCGCATAATCAGCAAAATAACCGGTCACATCGCGATTTGTCCAACCACCGATTGCCTGCAACGGCTGCGGCAAATCCCAGTGATAGAGAGTGGCGTAAGGTTCAATTCCAACAGATAAAAGAGCGTCTACCAGGCGATCGTAAAAGTCCAGACCGAGCCAATTTATAGAACCACGACCGTTTGGCATTACACGCGGCCAGGCAATCGAGAAGCGATAAGCTTTCAAGCCCATATCCTTCATTAAGGCGACATCTTCGGCAAAGCGGTGATAGTGGTCGCAGGCGACATCGCCCGTGTCGCCATTGAAGGTCTTACCCTCCGTGTGAGAAAAGCGGTCCCAAATTGACTCGCCGCGCCCGTCCGCTTTCGCCGCCCCTTCGATTTGATATGCAGCAGTTGCTGCCCCCCAGACAAAACCGCGTGGAAAAACTAATGGTGACTTCTCAGTCATGCTGCCTATGTTTCCTCTGATTGATGGTTGGAAGAACCTGACGAACTGTCGAAATCCGATGTTTCTTCAAGATCGATATCTTCTTCGTCCTCGACTAAGTTTGCCGACCGTTTCAATTGCTGGCGCTCAGTATTTTTCGCTTTGCTTCGATAGCGACCTGACAAAAGCGGCACATGCACCGCCTTCCCCTCCCTGCCACCGACTGATTTGACCGCCGACTCCACCTTTTTTGACGTGTCCCTGAGAATGGATTTCTCACTTTGAGACTCTTTGACCATAATAGAGTAATTGTCGAAGCGAGTCGGATCTATTTGCTCTAAATTAGCGAGCACATTGCATCCCTGCTCGACAAGATGCGTGCAATCGGAGTATTTGCAATCAACGGCAAACTTGGCCAGGTCGGGAAATTGCCAGACTAGATCGAGCGGCTCGGGGTGTTTGAATTCGGACAGACCAAAACCAGGCGTATCCGCTATCCAGGCTATGCTCTCCTCGTCTACGCCCAAGTCCTTCAATTGCTGTCTCGATATACGATAGAGCTCACTTGACGTAGTGGTGTGCCGTCCGACGCCGAAATCGTTTTCCATAACTCCGATCTTTAGACGCAGTTCAGGATCGAGCCGATTGAGTAAAGTGGATTTCCCGACCCCCGATGGTCCGGCAAAGACAGTTGCCTTCGAAACGAGCAAATTCGCCAGCCCGTCCATGCCTTCGCCGGTTATGGCAGATACAATTGCAACCAAGTAGCCAAGCGGTTCATAAATACTTCGTAAAGTCTTCTTGTCGTCTTCTGAGGCCAGATCGCTCTTATTAAAGCAAAGAACAGGAAGCGAAGACCGCACCTCAAGCTGGAAATGCACGAGATAGCGGTCGCACACAAGGGCGTTCCAATCGGGCTGATGTATGGCCTGTACAATGATCACCTGGTCTACGTTGGCGAGTAGTGGCCGACTGAGAAGATTTTCTCTTTCCAGACAGCTCGTGATGACGCCTTTCCCTTTCTCAGGATCGACATCATCGAGAGTA
>JBGAVL010000475.1:0-1060 GCA_044228145.1 Obscuribacteraceae bacterium (SeqCode) | reverse complement strand
GCTTGAGAATTGATCATTCCTTGCAAACTGAGGGCACGTTCCAGGGTCGGCTCATCGATCAAATTCAGGTGCAAAAGAACCTGCCCGATCGGCTTATTGTCGAGCATGCCTTTCTCGACAGCGGAAAGCAAATCAATTTCGGAGACCAAACCGGCCACGATCAAAAGTTCGCCCAGGCGCACAGACTTGCGCTGTTTCTCTTGCTGATACCCCTCCAGCTCGAGAGCCTCTTCGATAGACTTGCGCGTGCAAAGTGCTGTGCGCAGCGCATCTACGGCTTGCTCCTGAGTTATCTTTCTTTCTCTGACCAGGACTTGGCAAGTCAAAGCCGCATAGGCGACCGATTCCGGAATCACTTTGCGCAAAACAAGCACGCGACCAAGCGGCAGACCGGACGCATAACTGGCCTCCACCGCCGCTTGAATGCCGTTTTCGCTGACCGCACCGGCTTTATACAGGAGCTGCCCCAGCCAGTTGGTGACCTGGTAATACTCTGAGCGCCAACCTAGCGTCCCGAGCGCTTCTTCAAAACCTATGCTTTGCTCAAAAACAACTTTCAATGCCAGAGCAGCCACTTCCAGAGGCAGGACATTTTCGGTGACCAGAGATTGCGCCAGAAGGGCGGCGCGCGAAAGGTCGAGCGTCAGAATGCCTGTGTCCACAAGAATGCTTCCCAGGGGAGCGCCGGTTTTTGTGGAGATGGAATTGGCTTGAGCCAGTTGGGCGTCCGACACCAATCCAACCTTCTTCAGAAGGTCTCCGATTGTCACCGACGCGCCGACTCTGTTCATTGACTCTTGCTTTACATGCTCGCGGGAAATCTCAATGCGGCAATCTTACTGGATTAGCCGCTAATCCCTAATTTCCCAGCTCCCGACTTCCATAACCGTTTTGCACGGCCCAGGCTATCAGTTGCTCGCGATTTTCGAGGTTTAGCTTCAATTGCAGCACTTCACATTGCTTGCGGGCAGTGGCAGCTGACGTCAATCTTTCGTCGGCGATTTCCTGGTATTTCATGCCGCGCCCCAGCATATGCAACACTTCCATCTCCGAAGGAGTG
>JBGAVL010000474.1:0-1165 GCA_044228145.1 Obscuribacteraceae bacterium (SeqCode) | reverse complement strand
ACGTTATCGCAAGGCGTCAGGTATCTCGTAATAATTGGGCATAACGATTGCGGCATGTCCAAAGTGTACGAAAGAGCACCATCTGTAGTGCAAGCCTTTGTAGATCAGGGCTGGGAGCAAGAGGTTGCAGAGGAATATGTTACAAAGCAAGCCAGTCGCCATGCCATTTCCGACGAACTGGAAGCACTGCGGACAGAATACATTCGCATTAATCAGGTCTTCCGCAAATTGGTCGTTGCACCGCTATTTGTCTGTCTTCATGACAGTCGATTGTACATACCAAAATGGTATGCAGAGGAAGCCGCAAACCTTCCTCAGGAAACCCGGGTTCCGCCTGAATTGATCAGGAATCTCCCATAAGCAAAAACCTATCCCCTTGGAGTCCATTTCAAAATCTTGACAAAAGCTTTGTAGAAATTTCAAAGAACACATTGGGCGGCATGTACTCCTCCGCCTTGCCCCTCCTGGTGTGCTTCTTAAAAGGTAAGGGTCGATTTCATGTAAGAGGGGGAATGCATTCACTTGACAGTCGGGGCTTTTCGGGGCTCCCTGCCAGTTTCCTTCACCCTCACGACTAGAGTAGTATTGATGAACAACTGGATAGACTTCAAATCCCGACCCATGAGCGACAAACTTGTCAATTTCAAGGCGGAGTTTTTCAAAGCTCTCGCTAATCCGCTGAGAATTAGAATCCTGGACCAACTGAGAACGGAAGAACTGACCGTCTCGGAAATCAGGGACCGCCTTGATGTGGAGCTTCCCAATATTTCACAGCAATTGTCGGTTTTGCGTTCGAAAAATCTGGTTGTGGGAAGAAAACAGGGAAACAACATCTATTATTCATGTGTTGATCCAACTGTTTTTCGCTTACTCGATGTGGCCAAAGAAGTTTTCAACAATCACTTGATAGATCTGCAAAAGACTTTGAACGAACTTTAGACCCAGATGTCTATTTGAGCTGTTCTCTGAAGCGTGTCGAACTTAGCCACAGAAGTACCACGGCAAATACCGCCAGAGCAAGAACATCGCGCCAAATTTCCTCAATGCCTGCACCTTTAAGCAGGATCGCACGCACACAACTGCAATAGTATCTGAGCGGATCGAGTAGCGACAGCCACTGGAAAAATGGTGGCATACTTTCCAAAGGCGAAATAGCACCCGATAG
>JBGAVL010000473.1:0-1392 GCA_044228145.1 Obscuribacteraceae bacterium (SeqCode) | reverse complement strand
ATTGTTTTGATGTTGATGCTTTGCATAAACACAGATGCCGTAGCAGCAGACCCCGGAGCAGCAGTGAAAGTAGAAACGAAAGATCAATACGTTTGGCTGGAAGATGTTGAAGGAAAAAAGGCACTGGACTGGGTGCGCAGTGAAAATGCCGTCAGCACCAAAGTACTCGAGGCATTACCTGACTTCAAGCCTATAAAGGACAGACTCCGGGCCATCTTAGATTCCAAAGAACGCATTCCGCGAGTCACAAAGGAAGGTCAGTTCTACTACAATTTCTGGCGCGACGACAAAAATGTACGTGGGCTTTGGCGCCGTACCACTCTTGAAGAATACAAGAAAGAAAAACCCGATTGGGAAGTAGTTCTCGACCTGGACAAACTTGCAGCAGGCGAGAGGGAAAACTGGGTCTGGAAAGGCGCTCAAGTGCTTTATCACGATTATGACCGGGCACTTGTTGAGCTTTCGCGCGGCGGAGCTGACGCAAGCGTAGTGCGAGAATTTGATTTGACAAAAAAGGAATTTGTCAAAAATGGATTTACGCTCCCCGAAGCAAAAAGTGATGTTTCCTGGCGCGACCGCGATAGCTTATTTGTCGGTACCGATTTTGGTCCAGGTTCTATGACCGATTCCGGCTATCCTCGCATCGTAAAGGAGTGGAAACGTGGGACTCCTCTAGCCGATGCGAAGACTCTTTTTGAGGGAAAGAAAGCGGATGTCGGTGCGAATGGTTATGTTGTCCATGACCACGGTGCAACTTACGAGTTCATATCGAACCATCCGACATTCTTTTCAGAAGATGTGTACCTTCGTCGGGACGACAAGCTTCTCTCGATTGATAAACCTGCCGATGCAGTCGTGATGACTTACGACAAGAATATTCTTTTGCGTTTGCGTTCTGATTGGAAAGTCGGCGGTAAGACTTACAGCTCGGGCACTCTTCTTGCGGAAGACTTCGAGGCTTATTTGAAGGGGGACAGAACGTTTGACGTTTTGTTTGAACCGACAGAAAGAAAGTCGCTGGACTCCGTCGATGACACCAAGAATTATCTGATTTTGACTGAGCTGGATAACGTCAACAGTCGGCCCTATCTACTTTCGCACAAGAAAGGAGTTTGGGAACGAACAAAAATGGATGTTCCCCCAATAGGAAGCGTGAGCATTGACGGCATCGATGCGGATGAATCGGATGACTACTTCATCACCATTACAAATTTCATCACTCCCTCCAGTCTCTATCTTGGCACTGCCGGTAAACCCGGATTGGAATTGCTGAAGCAGCTGCCCAAATTTTTCAAAGCAGACGACCTGGAGATTCAGCAGTATGACGCGAAGTCAAAAGATGGCACCCGTGTCCCATATTTTATGGTGGCGCGTAAAGGGTTAAAGTTGGAC
>JBGAVL010000472.1:0-1456 GCA_044228145.1 Obscuribacteraceae bacterium (SeqCode) | reverse complement strand
CCGGGCAACGGTGACAACGACAGAATCGGCTTATTCCCTGGTGAGTTCGGCTTTAGACTGCCGACGCCGCCTCTGCCGGGTCGCGACTTCAATCCTTTCGATCCCATCGGTCTATTCGACAAGGGCAGCGGAAGCAATTTCAATCCGTTTGATCCGATCGGACTGTTCGACAAGAAAGGTGGCGGAAGCAATTTCAATCCGCTCGATCCAGTCGGTCTTTTCGACAAGGGCGGCAACAATGATGGACCGCTGAGCTTCTTGCCCAAACCGCCAAATCCCGGCGATTTACTGCAAGAACTGAGACCGGACAAAGCGATTGAAAACCTTACCAGACCAGACAAAGTGATCAAGAAAATCTTCGGAGGTTTGTTCTAAACATTAGGTTTTATCCCAAGGATCGGGTTTAATGCGAGACGTAGAGGGTGCTTCCGCGCCCTCTATTTTTTGTGACCGCTTCGGCGCTATCTATTCTTTTGGCGATGGAACAGCAAAAATCTCGTCTGGAATTTCGTCGTTGAGTTTGACTGAGTTGTACGCTTTTTCGATGTAGTAATCGAACTGGTCGCGTGAAGACTCGAGATACTCGAGCGTTTTACTATCGAGGTTTTCTTTGGCCTCTTCTCTTCCCAGCCAAAAATACGGCGTAATTACTTCTCCGGCACCAGAGTTGAACTTCACTTTTTTGACGGTAAAAGCGTTGGACGAAATCCAAATCAGCTTATCTTGAGGACGCATCGTGCCGGCGCTTATGCAATAGCAAAGTTCATCTTCGATGGACTCTTGACCAAGTAGAGCGATTTCTTTATGCCACCTGAGCCAGTTTTCTTCGGCCGTGTCTGGTTCAAGAAATATATCCGATAATTCATGGACAGCACCCATGGAGGCACCGGTAGCACGAGCGATCGCCATATCCAAATCTTCAGCGATGTCTGCACCTTCGTCGTGATATTGCTCCCACGCTGTCGTTCCGTCAAAGCCCATGAGATTCTCTTGCCAGTCCATGTCATCGCCGGTTCGGTACTGCCACTCGAAGCGAAAAACTCGCGGCTGTTTGAAAAAGGTTTTGAACATCACTTCCGGGCGTTCCAGGTCATCGCAGGCTACATCCACCAGGCGCACGTGTCCAGTATCAGAGTACGACTTGCAAGTAAGATAGGTTTCGATCATGCGGTGAATAATTTCAGCGACATTCATTTGAGGAGCCTGGTTTGGAGTCCTAAGTTTCGAGTCATAAGTTTCGAGTCTTAAGTTTCGAGTCTTAAGTTTCGGGTCTTAAGCCTGTTGTCTGTTAACAATCGCCGGGCGACGCATGGCGTCGCCCCTACAAATAGTTAGTCGACGACTAGCTTGTACCCGACGCCGTAGATATTCTCTAGCATTGAGGGCTGACCATCGATGTCGATCTTTTGGCGCAGCCGTTTTACGCAAGTGCGGACGGTTTCCGGTCCAACGTTTG
>JBGAVL010000471.1:0-1596 GCA_044228145.1 Obscuribacteraceae bacterium (SeqCode) | reverse complement strand
AGATACCCGTCGTTTGACGTAGTTGGCATCCGGTCCAAAAAACTCGGTGCTTTCGAGTCATTATGCCGGGGGAATTTTGTTTGCCGATTGAGAGCACTCGAAAGCAATTTTTAAATCGTTTGTATTGGTGAGACATACGTAGTTTTAGTCCGTCATTTCATAACTGGAGGTTGCCTGTGCCTTCCTATCTAAGCCGCGAAGAGCTCAAGAAGAAGCGTGATAAGTACATAATCCCGTCCGTCAAACAGCTGTATGCCGATGCGCCCAATTTTGTGCGCGGCGAAAAGCAGTTTCTCTATGACGAGAAGGGCAAAGAATACCTCGACATGTTCGCCGGTATCGTCACTGTCAGCGTCGGGCACTGCCATCCGAAAGTCGTGGAAAGAACAATCGAGCAGGTGAAGACGCTACAGCACACGTCAACATCTTTTATGACTCAGCCGATGGTCGAGCTGGCGGAAAGACTGGCCGAAATCACGCCGGGAAATCTCTCCAAATCATTCATCACCAATTCAGGTACGGAAGCCAACGAAGCGGCCATCAAATTGGCGAGACTGGCGAGCGGCCGAAATGAAGTCATCGCCCTGGAGCATTCCTATCATGGTGAGTCTCACCTGGCTAATGCTCTCACCGGCAACCACAATTACAGACCTAACCTGCAACCGGCAGCGGGCGTCTTTTTTGCCGCCAATGCTTATTGCTATCGCTGCCCGTTCCAGAAGCATCCGACCAGCTGCCATTTGGAATGCGCCAAAGATGTTGAGCGCGTAATTCAAACTCAAACGTCAGGCAAGCCGGCAGTTATGATCGCCGAGCCGATTCAAGGCGTGGGCGGAGCTATAACGCCGCCGGATGAATACTTCAAAGAAGTGAAGAAGATTTTGGAAAATTACGGAGTATTGTTCATTGCCGACGAAGTGCAAACAGGCTTCGGACGCACGGGCAAGCACATGTTTGGCATCTCAAACTGGGGTGTTCAACCGGACTTCATCACAATGGCCAAAGGGCTCGGCAATGGTTTCCCCATTGGCGCCTTCATAACCACGCCTGAAATCGCCGACGCCAATCAAAGACCGCAAATCAACACATTCGGCGGCAATCCTGTTTCGGCGGCAACTGCATCGGCAGTTATCGACGTGATCAAGGAAGAGAAGATTATGGAAAACGCCAAAGCGATGGGCGAGTACCTCTTTGAGGGATTGAATGATCTGAAGAAGTCCTTCCCGTACATGGCGGACATCCGCGGCAAGGGCTTGATGGTCGGCATCGAACTTGCCGATGAAAACAAGACACCGATGGTGAATGAAACTCAAAAGATCGTCGAATCAGCAAAAGATGACGGCGTCATTCTTGGAAAAGGCGGACTCTGGGGCAACGTCATTCGACTGAAGCCACCAATGATCATCAACAAGGGCGACATCGACACTACCCTCAAAACCATGCGCACAGCCATGGAAAAAGTGGGCAAAGTAGCCGTCACAAAGTAGGGGCGATGCCTGCATCGGCCGTTCAAAACAGAAATCAGAAATCTAGAGGTAAGAAAATGTCCAATACTGTAAGTTGCGGTTTGTTTCAAACAAAATAAGCAAACGTCGC
>JBGAVL010000470.1:0-1680 GCA_044228145.1 Obscuribacteraceae bacterium (SeqCode) | reverse complement strand
CCATCCATACAAAAAAGCCGAGGCCAACAACTACTGCGGCCACTATCCCGGCTACTCCAATCTCCATACCCATGTGTTATTTCTCCTTGTTTGCGCCGTTTTCGTATTTACGGCCATATCCGAATATTGCCCCTACTCGTACGCTTCTAACTAAAGAAAACCTGAAATCGTGATGGCGCATATGGTGGCACGCTCAAAGCAAAATTTTATATTTGCGTGAGACAGGGCGCCATTCGGCAGTCTATGCACCTTAATCAAATTGTAAGCTCCTGCCATGGATCGACGAAAACCACTCCTTCGCGAACATCCGCGATCATTACCTTGGCGCCGCGCTTGTACTCACTGTCGGCAGCTGTAGATTTTGCCGGCATGTTGTAGCGCTTTGAACCAAGCACGTAGGTTACTTCGCCGGTTCTGCCCGGTTGAATGGAAACGCACACCTCTGCCGCGTGCCCTATTGCTTCTTCGACTCTAGAAGTTGTTGAGACGTGGGATTGGCTGACAAACCACCGCAAAAGCATCATCGTGGCGTTGCGCATGATCAAACCGACAGCGACGGCTGGCACCAAACTCAGTGCTCCCAATTTGAAAATCGCCATGCCGGTGATGCCGAAAAAGGCCAGAAAAATCGCCATCGACGCAGGGCTGATCCAGGACATCACCCGCAAAAGCACAGGCGTTTGAGTACGGCTTTGCGTGGAGATATTTGTGACTTTGGAAATTTCTTTCAGTTGAGTGGCGGCGTCGTCGGCGCCATGATCGTTGCCGCCGTGCCCATGCCCGTGTGCTCCCGCGTCGTGTGCGCCCGCGTCGTGTGCGGCATGACCGTGAGCGCCGGTTTCGTGTCCGGCATGGCCGTGCCCGAGCAGTGGATGCGAGCCGGTATCGTGACCGCCCAGACCGTGATCGCCATGGCCGCCCAGACCATGTTCGCCATGGCCGCCGCCTGCATCGTGTCCGATTTGCCCCGATACCATGCTGAAAATCATGTAGCCGAAGCCCAGCACGGCGCTGACGACATAGAGAGTTCCAAAGGTTCCTAGCGATTCCACTTCACAGACTCACTGGTTTTGGGGGCTTTAATAGAGAAGATTCCTATTAGCCAAATTCCCGCTATCGGGCGGCAGTAAACCGCCAAAGCATTAAGAGAAGTGGAATTTTGGTGTAGAGGGACGGCTGTTTAACTTGTTTCCAATTGTCGAAATTGAGACGGGATGCTGGTTTCGGACACTTTACGCTGCCGGCAGGCGGTGCCAAGCGCCGGGCCATAACGCTTCACATGTCGTTTTATCTGACGCCTTGCCTAAGTTTCGCCTGCTTTGAGCACGGCTGTTTCCGTGACGATAAATACGCCTTCTTTTATATCAGTCACCCAGACTCGCTGACCGCGGACAAAACTGGCGCTTTCGTCCTGTGCGCGAGCTGACGAATTGAACCGTTTGCCGCCGATTCCATAGTAGACCTCGCCTGTTCTGCCGCCGGCAATCGGTAAACACACGGTCGCTTCGCCGCCGATTGCCTTCTCGGTGCTGACGGCAGTCGAGACGGTGGCGACCTGGCTGAACTTCTCGAGCAGTTTGAAAAAGACTTTTCTGGCGATTAAGCCGACGACTATGGCGCAGGGCAAGGACAATAGTTTTGGAAAACTGTTGATCTGCAAACATACAAAGCCCACCGGTC
>JBGAVL010000046.1:0-26552 GCA_044228145.1 Obscuribacteraceae bacterium (SeqCode) | reverse complement strand
GTGGAGGAGGTGGAGGTGGCGGCGGCGGCGGTGGCCCCGGCGGTGGAGCCGGAGGAGGTGGTGGCGGCGGAGGCGGTGGCGGCGGCGGTGGAGCCGGCGGTGCAGGTGGTGGTGCCGGAGGAGCCGGAGGAGCAGGCGGAGGAGGTGGTGGCGGGGGAGGTGGCGGTGGCGGAGGTGCCGGCGGCGGATCCGGAGGTGCGTCAGGAACAACCGGCGGAGTGAAAGGTACTTTCAAAATTGGAAACACATAGGTTCTGTTGTAGAAAAGCTGATTGTCTTGCATTTGTGCGCCGAAAAAGTTGAGCGCTGCTGGCACTCTAACTCTGCAGCGGGTGGTGACTACAACATAGGGCGAACCGCTGGGTGGAGTCGTTCCCATAGGATTGTCGACCCAGCGAAAATCAGTGGAGGGAGTGCCGCTTCCTCGCACGGTTGGCTGAGTCACGAAATAGCCGTCTGTAGTATGCGCAAGAGCAGCTTGCTGCGCGGCTATTAGTCCTTGAGCAGCGTTATTGTTGTTGGCCGCCGCGCGACCGGCATCGCGCGCCGCCGAGTCTAATATGATGAAGCCCCAGGTTACGACGACAAGGTTCCAGGCCAGCACTGCAAAGATAACGAGTAGTACGCTGACTATCGCTATTTCGACCAAGACTAATCCTGACTGCCGTTTGGCTTTCCGCTTCATCAAATCTCCCTATTGTTGAAGAACGACAAGACTGCGAGCGATTGTTTGAAACGCTTGATTCAGTGCCGTCGAATTGTTGACGCGAATATAGATAGCACCGTCGGCCGATAACGCTGCAATACCACTTGATGTTGTTCGTCTATCGCCAAGAAACGCATCTTGCTGCGGAATGATTGACGCATTTTGCGATAGGCCGATTGTGTAAATAGGCACGTTCATTCTACGCGCCCTGCTCGCTTGGGTTCTTGCTAGACTCCTTCCTGTAGCTTCGTCAACCGGCCTGTTCGGAATTCCGTCAGTAAAAAGAATAACGGCTTTTTTCGCTCTCGGTCGCGTCTTAGAAGTATTGCCAAGATCATCCAATGCAGCTCTGAGCGCATCGGCAATATTGGTTTTCCCTGTCGGACCTAACGGCATAGTGGCGCTGCCGGTCCCTTGAACATAATCAATAACCTCTTGGAAGTTACTAGCGGTTTGATTAAGCGTGATGAACGGCAGAGGGAATGCTTGCGTTCCCCCATGGACCCAGTTGCTGTCAGAATTCTGAGAGATGCCGGTATATGTGCTGCTCGGAGACGTGCCCGCTGTATCAGCAAAAGTTTCCAATCCAAAGTGCGCGTTTGAGCTTGTATTCATAGTTCGGAAAAAGTTTTCCGAAGCATTTCTGGAATCAGCAATTGGTTGCGAGGTTGCTCGAACCTGACTCCAATAAGCGTTGTAATAGCCCGACTGCGGAGGTGGCAGAACTGGATTAACTGCTACGCCGCCCTGGCTTTGCAACAAAATGGTTGAATTTTCCATATTTCCTCTGGATGCTTCCAGGCAAGTCTCGATTCTGGAGAAATCGAATAAGCCGACGCTGGGCACCTGCACGATCATGTCGGTAAAACCGTTTGCATAGGAGCCAGGATTGATCCCATTTCCATTTGGATTGGTTCTGTCAGTGGGATCAAAGTTGCCTGGCGGCAAACCTTGCTCAGGCACAATCGAACCAAGCGGATATTGAGTCGCCGCAGGCGGTAGGGGCGGCGGCAGGCTGCCTGCCGGATAGGTGAAGCGATTGCCTCTGAGCCCGGCCAGCAAATTTCCTGGGGGATTTACTGACTCAGAAAAAATCCAGGTCACTCCATTTGATGGTGCACCATATGATGCATACGATAGGTTTTGTGGTTGCATTGCGTTAAAACCAGTGCCTTCTCTCGGGGGACGGCACAGCGGGAATATTGTGTTATTCCCCACCGAAACATAGGAAACCGTTGCGCCGTTCCACTGTCTGCGTATCAACCTGACCGGGGTCTGGTCATCCATCGATCCCGACACGTCAAAGCACAAGAAGAGATCTAGCTGCGGCAAGCCGCCGTCTGCAAAGGCTGTTGCTGTCTCGAGTAGCCCTGTAGGGAAAAAATTGCCTGCAAAAATCGCCCGGTCGGTATAGGTCGCTTCCACGCGCATGGTGGTGGCATCCTGACTACCAGTCGGTCGCGGGTTACCGTTTTGATCGTACAGTCGAATGTTTAAGTTAGCCGCATGCAGTGGAGGCGGCGTGCTATCGAATCCGGAATTGAGGTGCTTGGTCATGTTGCCCGGATCAGCAAATCTGGTTTGCAGAATTGTGTTCTGCTCAAAGGTTTGCGCAGCCACTGTCATGGCAAGATCATGCTGTTGAGCAATCGTCATTCCGCTTTGTGAACTTGCCAGTGCGGCGGTCCCAGCTAGTGCCGCACAATCTGCACAGGCTTGCAACTGAGCTTGCATCAAAGTGAAGCGAGCCAGCTCAAATCCGAAGATTGCCAGCGGCAGCAACGCAAAAAAGGCTAGAAAAATCACAAGAGCTACTGTGGTGACACCCCTGTTGCGTTTTCTAAACTTCGTTACCATCACTAACCTCCCCGGGTGTGAATGCGCATTACTCAGTCAATCCATCGGGATTTTCAACAAGAGAGTCATACCGCAATGCAAGATTGAAAGTTGAAGTCAGTCCCGGAATATTCAGACCGAAATATCCGGCGCGCATTGCAATCAAGGGCGAGACTGTCCCATTGACCAGCTCTCTGATCAGATAGATGTTGTTGGTCGTGTTTACTGTCCCTGCCGCTAATGGTCCATTGACCACGGTCGGAGACGCGCCGCTCAACGGTTTGATAACAATACGGATCGTTTGAGTTCCGGAAATTTCACTGAAGGCGGCTATGCTTCGGCTAAAAGAACTAGTTGCTCTGGTCTGTGCTTCCGAAAAGGTTGGCGCTTTGGAAGCACGAACGCAGCTGTCGCGGCACGCAAAGTAGAGCAACAGCGCTCGATATGAGATTGAACTCAAAATCAGCAAAGGAATTGCAATTCCAACAATCAAAAAAATCATCCCAGCTGGCAGTTCAGCAATCGAATTGCCGGAGAGGCCATTTTTTCGACGCTGGCATCCAAGCCTTGGAATCATCCTTAACACCGTAAAAAGTCTAGTAAATGCGGGGCGACAAAATAGTAAATGTAATGCTTATGTACCCCGCCGTCAAATAAGTTATCTAGCCAATGTGGTGAGGGTTTAGACATAGCCCTGTTTCGGTAAGAAGAGCTAGTACCTGGCTTTCTCGAAGCGTTGATGCTCAGAGTCATTTAGTCAGATAATCTGGGCGAATTTGGAAATCTAATGACTTATCCGCGTAAGGGGAGCAGTTCTAAAGGCAAGAAGAAGCTTCTTCAAGAGGGGAAGGCGGATCTCATCGCCGACGATCCCACCAGTGTTTTCTTCTCTGCCTTGCAACACTCTCATCCCGTAGCCCTTGCGGCCCTTGCTGATTACTGCGCGCGCCAGCAGGACGTAGGCGCGGGACTGGAGAAGCCACAGCCATCTGCTGATCCTGAGGTAGTGTCAGAGCCTGAAGTCCCAGCCGAACCTGAGTGTGTAAAACACAGTGAGCAGTTGGTTCAAAATGAGGAAGGGCCAAAAGCTCAGCAGAGTTTTGAACCGCTGGATGGAAGCAAGAGTGATTCAACACCAGAGCAAGCTGCGGAGGCGGTTTCGAATGATGAAGCAACTCGTCCTGTGGAACCGGTTGAAGATACGACGGCAGATTATCCGGTAGTCGGCAATAACGCTGAGCCCGTGCTGGAAAAGAACCTCGAATCTGCTTGCAGCGCGGCGCCTGTGCTTGAACCGGCGCTAGAGCCAGATTTTGAGCCAGAGGTTGATTTAGCACCCGAGTTCACGCCCGAGCCAACCCATGAGACCGCTACAGAACTTGTGCCCGAAGCGGAGCCCGGTGCGGTGCCTGAGCCCGAAGTGGAGTTTGCCCAGGAGCCCCGCGCCACGCCCAAGCTCGAATCGGAGCCTGCTCAGGAGCCCGGCGCGATGCCCGAGCCCGAAGCGGAGTCTGCCCAGGAGCCCGGTGCTATGCCCGAGCCCGATGCTGGCCCCGTCGCCAACCCGGAATCTGTCGCCGAACTCGAATCCGAGCCGGACTCCATTCTTGAAACTGTCGCTGAGCCTGGCCCTGTGGCTCAACCTGGGCCTGCCGCTGAGTTCGAGCCCTCTGCGACCGATGAAAAGCAGCCTGAAGTGACTCTGGATGCTCAGTCAAATGAAAAGACGGCCGAGGAGCCCACTTCTTTGCCCGTAAAACCGGCCCAACCTATAAAAGCGCCACTACGGATTGAGGCGGCTCCGAAAGAGGCACCCCCGAATGAGGCACCCCAACGAAAGGGAAGTCCGCTATCCGGCGAGGCAATTGAGGCAATTCCTCATGCCCATACGAAGGGTATACAGGAGGAATTCAAAGGCGTGTATGAAAAGGTGACGCAACGTGGCGGTGTTTTTGATGCGAAAAGCCGCGATGCATTTTCATCAGAGTCCGAGAAGAAAGTTAGAAGTTCCTACCTGGGTCTAAAGGCTATTTCCTTCGATGAAGCCTTGACCGCCCAGAGCGAAAAAGATCCCTCCCTTTTGAGAGCGCAGTTAGAGCCAGAAAGCGTTCTCGAGCCGCCTCCAACAATAGTGGATAAGGCAAAGGCGGTCTTTTCCGTCGTGGACATGATGCACAAGACCCCGGTGATAATAGCAACTTCTCTGGTGTGCCTTTCCTTCCTGGGTTTCTTTGTTGGTAACTTATATCGGGCCGAGGGTTATCTTGAAGAAGGCGAGTCGCTATTTGGTTTCAGAAAATATCCTGAGGCAATCAAAGCCCTATCTCAAGCTATCAGTCTTAATCCGCTGAGAGCGCGAGCTTACTTCATTCGAGGCAGATCGTACAATAAGGTTGGTGAGACAGGCAAGGCGATAAATGATTTCTCCACTTCGTTGCAGATCAATCCGAACAGCCCGGAAGTTCTCGACCACAGAGCCTCCATTCATATGCGTGGAGGCAGGTATGATAAGGCTCTTGCTGATTACCGAAATATTTTAAGACTAAAACCTGACGAAAAAGAAGTCCACGTATTTGATAACGCTGCCCTCGCGGCCAGACAGGATGGAAAGTTCGAAGAAGCATTGACATTTTATGACAAGGCTTTGTCTGTCGCTGCAAATGATAAGAATGCTCTGATTGGAAAAGCGCTTTGCGAGATCAGCCTCTTGCAATATGGAAAGGCAATCGAGCTGTGTAATGCGATCATGCGAAGTGACCCGCAATTCCTAGAAGCGTATGTCACGCGCGGCTGGTGCTATATGTCGTTGAAGCGTGACTCTGCCGCTATGCGGGATTTTGATTTTGTGCTGGCGCGCATGCCTCTCAATGCGCGAGCATCGCTCAACCGGGGACACTTGTTTTACAAAGCAGGAAGACTTGATGACGCTGTTCGCGACTACAGTACTGCAATTGCCGGAGATCCGGGTTTTATCGAAGCACGAAGTGCTCGCGCCTGGGCTGTCTTGAGCAGCAATCCAAAGCTGGCACTTGCTGATCTAAAAGCTGTGACGGCGTCCGAGCAGCAAAAACATTCGGTGAAATTCTGGACACTGCGGGCTCAGCTTGAAGCTCAGCTTGGGAAAAATTTAGATGCAGCTCAGTCATATCGTAGAACAATCAAGTTGGCAAAACAGTTTGAGCCGTCGTCATTGCCGTTGCTGTATGCCAGACTTGGGGCGGTTTTTACATCATTGCGGCAATTCGATAAGGCAGTCGAAGCATGTGACGAAGCATTGAAGCTAGATCCGAGAAATTCTCTGGCGCTTTCCATCCGTGGATTTGCAAATGAGTCTGGCGGCAATGGTATATCTGCTCTCGCAGACTATTCAAAGGCACTTTCCGTTTCGCCAAAGATGCCTGAAGCCTTGATGTATCGCGCTCAACACTACATCAAGAAGAATGAGTTCCATTCGGCTCAGCGTGATTTGAATGACTATTTGAGCGTTAGAGCAGATGATCAGAATGCAAAAAAACTGCTGGCAATGGTCGGCAAGAAGACAGCGAGTTCGTCGGGTCTTGCAGATGCGGGCACCACAAAAAGACGTAAATACATCTCCGTTCCATTTGCGCAGCTTCTCAGTGGCGGAATCAGTGAATTGAATAAGGGCAACACCGAAACCGCAGCAGACATGCTCACCGAAGCTGTCCTGCAAAACCCTTCCGATAGTACCGCCAGAAGATACTTGTGCCACGCACTAGTACGCGAAGATCCCAGAGCCGCAGTTGTGCAATTCGATGCGTTGAGGGCAGCCGGTCCTTTGCCGCCCGACGACGAACGCAGTTATCGCCACGCACTTTCACTGGCAGCTACCGGTACATTAGTTGAGGCCGCAGCAATCGATAAAGCTCTTCGGGTTGTCCAAGAGGAGCCTGGCAATGCACAGGCGTGCTATAAATTGTCCACGCTTTACGCGGCGGCTGGTATGCTTTCGAAGGCAGCTCAATTCTGCCAGACAGGCTTGAGTAACGCCAAGAGCCCAGCCGAGACCAAGAAATTTCAGGACTTGTATGAACGGCTGAATAAGCAGAATATTCAGGGAGAACACAAAGAGGACATTGAAGGCTAATACCGTTCAGCGAATCCTCAGTCATTATGGAACAGCCAAATAGCAGCGAAAAACCAACGACTTTTGAGTTTTGGGTATCGCTCTTTGTTAGCGTTTACTTCTTCTATGTTTTGCTCTGGCTGACTCCGGATTCAGTTTTGAAGTCTAAACTTTTTGCGCCTGTTTACACACCCTGGCTGTTCTGCGGGTTGAATCAAAGTTGGTCGCTTTTTTCACCTACGATACGCGAACTCAATTACTATCCAAGCGCTATTGTCACCTTCGAAGATGGTTCAAAAGTCTTGTGGGAGCCTCCCTTGATGGATCGGCTCAATCTCTTGGAGAGATTCCAGCGCGAAAAATTTCGCAAATGGTCGATTGACTCACTTCCCTGGGAGCGCTTCAAAGATTATTGGGTTGATTTCGCTCGATATGTCGGTAGGCAATATTACAACCCTGTCAGCAAGCCAGTATCGATTTCTCTAAACATTCGCTTTATTGAAATTCCAAAACCATCAGAGCGTTTTTTGCGTCAAGCTGAAATGCCGCCACGTACGAAGTTCAGCACGAATTTCTGTTACCGATATAAAAGTGAGGACTTTCAGTGAGCTTCAGCGCATTCTGGAAAGCATGGAAATCATTTTGGTTTCAGCCAATGACACCGGAACCGGTGGCGCTGTTTCGAATCTTGATTGGACTACTGGTTTTGCAAATTTTGACTGTCAGCATTGGTAGTGAATTTCTAAACTGGTACGGTTCGCACGCAGTAGTTCAAAATGAGACCGTCCGCCGTTTCTTCTGGAATTCCGAACCACGATTTGACTTGCTCCTGGCATTTGCTTCCGACAGTGGCTTGCTAGTTTATTTTTACAGCGTTATCGTCGCGGCCATTTTCATGACGATTGGATTTTGCACTCGTCTTTCTTGCGTTTATGTCGCCCTTGCACTTGTGTCAATGCACCACCATAATCCTTTCAACATCAATGGCGGCGATGCATTCGTCCGCTTGATGACGATGTATCTATGCTTCTCCAATTGCGGAGATTGTTTTTCCGTGGATCGGGTGTTTGCTGAAAAGCGCAATAAAGGTCCGCTGCCAATTGTGGCTAAACCAGCCTGGGCTCTACGTATGATTCAGCTGCAGCTGGCGATTGTTTATTTGCATACCTTTATCTGTAAAGTGAACGGAATGCAATGGTGGGATGGAACGGCTGTTTACTTTGCGACACGCCTTGAGGACTTGATGCGTTTACGCATGCCGCTTTTCGATAGTTTGTTATTTTGCCAATTGTTGTCCTGGTATACACTGATCGTTGAATTTGCGATGTTTTCATTAGTTTGGATCAAGGAAATTCGCTATTTTGTGCTTGCTGGGGCTCTCATCTTGCATCTGGGAATCGACTTGGCTATAAACCTTCCCGTTTTTGAATGGGCATTTATTTTTGCACTGGTAACATTCATCGAGCCGGAAGACTTGCGCAAAATTTTGAATCTCATTGAAGAGAAATTCCGCGCGCTCAGCACTGTGCAGACCGCGAATCAATCTAACTAATGTACGCATCATGCTTTCGCTCTAGTGACGAGCTTTACTGTAGGTGGAGTAACGAATGCCAGAATTTCGCGATATGGAATGTGTCGTGATTGTACGCACAATTGTTGTATAGAACCGGGGCCCCAGCGCTTTCTGTCCTCGTAAATCCAAAATAGTGCCGCAAAAAGTTGATGATTTTTTCTGCCAACACCTTGAAAGCGTTCGTTGATGAAGTCGATCATTTTCTTGATCAATTCATGATGTTTGCTCTTTTGCATTTTCACGCTTACTGCCTTCATTACCGGTCTATCCGGCTGGTCGAGTATTACATATCTATCTCCCGGCAAGCGCGACGCTAGACCCCGTAATTCCAATCCCATAGTTGCTGCAGCAGCATCTGCGCAATCGAGATGCAGTCTTTCACACAAGTCGGCGAACCGGATTGGAGTCTCGGATAACAAAGTAAGAACAGACTTTTCGTTGTTAGAAATCTCCGGATAATTTGATTCTTGTTCAGAATGTTCTGCCTCTTGCAATGCAAGAAGCTTCTGTACTGCAGCTTCTTCTGCCGCAGGGGGCTGCCCTGCTGGAGTTCGGCTAGTGCGCCTCATAGTTACCGGCAACAATTCAACAGTAGAAACTTCGATTTTGCTCGATTTCATTTTTTCGCTGACCAGTTTCGTTACCTTTTTATAGATTCGATCGGCAGTGCATGATGTGACGCCAAGTACTTTTGCAAGATCGCAAGCACTGAGAATAATTCCTCTCTCAAGCAAATAGAATGAAGCTAGGTACGGACGGAACTTTTTAACATGATCGAAGAATGTTCCGCCTGTGATCCAAATTTCTTTCCTGCACATTTTGCAAAGATACATCCGCTGCAAATCGGAGGGAATTATCTGGTTATGGTCGCAATAATTGCAAGCAACGAATCCTAGACTGGTACACCATTGAAGAGCCTTGATCTCACAGATTTTCTCGTCGAGATGTTCAGCGTTAAACTCTTTCATGAAGTCTAGTGCTTTTCCAAGATTTTCATTTCCAGTTTGATTGAATGGCATGGCACAATCCTCGCTCTTTCTATCTGATACGAGTTGCGCGAGCAAAAAGTTCAAAAAATCTTTCTTGCTGACATCCAAATTTTGAGAATTTAGGATTGAGGTCTGGAAGTTAAAGCGTTAACGCTTTAACTTCCAGACCTCCGTTATCTGCTGATTTAATTACTGACATCAGGCCAGCTCATAATCTGGCGGTCATCGATGTCTTTGAAGGCGTCCCCTTTTCCTTTTTTGAAGTTCTTGTTCAACAGGACATCCGAAAGTTTGAGGGCTGTTGCTCTCAGTTCAACAGGTTTTGCCTTGGGTAAAACGACCGCGGAAACATCGGTTTTGCGAACCAGCTCTGACTCTAGTTTTGCAATACGCATCTTCTCTGTTTCTGCTTTTCCTTCCTCAAATTTTTTCTCTGCGATTTGCAGTGCTTCTGTGCTCAATTTACTGAAGGCATCCTCTTTGGCGTGCTGCAGTGCCAGTTGTTGCCTTTGATATTCGCGCCGTGCCTTGACGATGGCAAGCATGCGGCGGAAATCCCAGGACATTGTGAAATTCCAGCCTTGAATATTGGCATTGGGTGGGAATCTGAGAATTCGAGAGCCGTTGAGATCGCGTATGGTCTCAAGCAGACAGCGATTGAGATTGTCATTACTAGTGGTGGCAAAGATGCAGCCGCGCAGTTTGCCAAATTTGTCCACGCTAAAGGCAATAGAAGTTGCGCCTCTTGTTTCGTCCTTCGCGTACTCTTCAAGATGATGCAGAAGAACGAATTGGAAAGCGCGTCTGTATCTGCTTATCCAGAAATCCCAGTCGCGCGTGTCTGGTGGCACGGCAGAATAGGAAACTACTCTGTCAGGATGGCTGGCCCACTTCTCGCCGCTCATCTTTTGACATTTTTCGATGATGTCTTCGAGTTCTGCCATTGAGATGCTCTTGTAAGGATGCCAGCCAGCGGGAGCGTTTTTCTGGTCATGTTTGTGCACCATATTAATGATGGCTTTGCGACTGTCTTTGTACATTTTTTTGATGTTCAAAGCTAAATTCGGCATCGCTATTGGAAGCCAGAACGGCATTGAAGACATAGGATCTTGATCGAGCTTGAAAGAGGTGATTGAGCCGGAGGAGGAAGTGGGGCGTGGTGCCGGAGTGCCACCAAAGAATTTGGTGGTGCTGTCGACGGCATTGTTCCACATCGACTCGAACCAGTTGGCTGCAGGCTTTTGAGCGGGTGTGGTTGCAGTCGTGCCTGGTTTTCCGGTGATTTCTTGAACGGCTGTCTTCGTGACGTTTTCTACTACGCCTTGCGGAATCAATCTAAATGCGGTTTCGAATTCCGAAAGCGCCTGCTTGTCGAGACCTTGCTTCTCGAGAATTTTTCCCATGTATTCATGAGCGACTCCGCTGTCCGGATGATCGCGCAAATCTTTCTGCATCAGCTGAGCAGCTTCTTCCAGCCGCCCCTGCGAATAGAGGTCGATCGCTTGCCGCATCACATCGCTTGGTTGAGCAAATACAGGCAAACTAATGGCACAGGTCGTCAGTGATAAGACCAGTGCGGAGGCGATTACACGTGTTGTGAGCTGTCTGCCCATAATTGAATCAAGCCCTGGAATGCCCATAGTGCATTATTCCACAACCTGATTTTTTCTGTGCCCGCTCAGCCGGACCGGAAAAACGACTCGGATTATCGGAATTTGGCTTATTTTGATACCAGCGCCAGCTCAGCTATTGTGCTTTTCTGCTCGAGGTCTTCCAGTGCCTCACCGTAAAGGTCATATGGTTTTGCCTCAGTCACTCGTACTCGCGTAAAGTCGCCCAAAATGCATCTTGTGCCCTCGGGATCGCTGACATAGACGAGATTGTCGATGCTGGGAGCGTCCCATTGAGAGCGGCCTACGTAGAGATTTTTCTTGTCGTCAAACGATTCGATCAATACGTCGATTATGCGACCGACCATCTTTTGGTTTTGCTTGAATGCGATTTCGTGCTGAATACTCATGATTTTTTTTCGGCGCGCTTTCTTTGTGCGCTCGGCAATTTGATTGGGCATATTGCCGCTTTCCACTTCCTTCTGCTTTGAGTAGCAGAAAACGCCCAGCCTATCGAATTCGTACTTGGCTATGAAGTCGGCCAGATGCTGCACTTGCTCTTCTGTTTCACCCGGAAAACCGACAATAAATGTAGAGCGGATTTTTACATCAGGAACCAGCCTGCGGATTCTTTCCACTACCTTTTCCGGATGCAGCGGGCGAGCCATTGCTTTGAGCACGTCTGAATGGCTGTGCTGAAGCGGTATGTCGACATATTTGACTACTTTGGGTAAACGCGTCATCGTCTTCAAAAATTCGTCCGATGTTTCTGTCGGATAGCAGTACATAACGCGAATCCAATCCAGTTCTTCTATTTCGTGAAGCGCCTCTAGAAGTTCAGGCAGCGCCTGCTTCTTGTAGATATCGAGACCGTAATAAGTCGAGTCTTGCGATACCAGAATGATTTCGCGGACACCGGTGTTGACCAGCACTCTGGCTTCTTTCACGAGCGACTCGATAGAGCGAGAACGAAAGTCTCCCCGTAACATAGGTATGATGCAGAAAGTGCAGCGATGGTCGCAACCTTCGGCGATTTTGAGATATGCCGATGCACCGACGCCGGTCATCATGCGCGGCAATACTTCGTCGGTGTAGTCGTTGGGAACATCGCTGACTTCGACAACACGCAGCGAAGAATCACTGGAAACGGCGCGATAAACTTCGACAATTTTTTCGATATCGCCTGTTCCGACAATCGCGCGAGCCTCGGGTATTTCAGCCAGCAGCTCTTCTTTAAAATGTTGAGCCATGCAGCCTGCGACGATCAATTGTTTTCCCTGATCGGCAAGTTCGACTAACGTGCGCACCGATTCTTGTCGGGCGTCGCCGATGAACGAACATGTATTGACCAGGCACATCTCAGCCTCTTCGTTGTCGAATGTGACCTCGACTCCGGCTTGATTAAGAAGACCAAGCATCACTTCAGTGTCAGTCTGATTCTTCGGGCATCCGAGGGACACCACGCCGAGGCGGGGTTTGCGCATCTTCGACTCTCCATCATGTTATTGCAGCCCAGTCTAAAAGCGCTGCAGTTTGATCTGCCGCCAGGGCGGAGAAGTTAAAGCGCTCTAAGAGTGCTTCCGCTCAACCTCAGTCGGTATCCAAGCGCCCATCAGTATAACTGGAACCGCTACGTCGAAGCGACTCGCCAGGGATATAAGAATCTCCACCGACGGGATTGAGGCGCCGTCTTGGCGCACTGGCCGCACCATCGCCGGCTGGACGGCGTGTTACCTTCTTTACAATTGGTTTGACGATAGGGGCTCCGGTTACGACGGTTCCGGCTGTCGCATCAGCAGGGGCGGCTCCGCCTGGAACTTTGGCCATAAACGTTTTTTCAGTAATCTTGCCTGCAAGTCCGAAGGTCTGAGACTTTCCATTGGTCTCAACCGAGAGGCTGCCCCCGTTTCCAGCTCTTACTCTCAGTCCTTGGGGATCCTGGAAGTCGCGGCGGTCGCCGGCTTCCAGATAACCGGTGAAAAGTGAATCGCCTGAGGCAATGGACTTAACTTCCACCCAGACGTGCTGGCTGGCACTGAGCGAGATGCGGCTGTCTGTCGGCTCGGTATCGCCTGGCGTCGGTGCGGCGCTCTTGTCTGCAGCAGGCGGAGGCGCGCCGGATGGTCCGACATTGTTGAAACGATTGGGCAATTCGCGCGGAGAGAGAATATTCGAAGAGTCCTGCTGAGACTGGTTATTGGAATTCCACCAGAAAAGGAAGGTGATAAGGCCGAGAATGACGATGATCCAGAACACGGATACTCCCATGGTTCTTAAGATCCCGGGACCTCCTCCTTGTTCCATTTTGACCGTGCGTACATGCGGCGGCGCCATCATGACCGGCTGCATGGGTTTGTCGAGGACCGCACCTTTGTGCTTGCTGCCACGACCATTGCCGTTGGAACCGTCCGTTTGGCTGCGATATTCCTCAACAAGAGACTGTGGATTGAGGCCCACGCACTCGGCATAACGGCGTATGAAACCCGATACATATACTGGCTCAGGCAAGTCTTCAGCGGCGCCATTGTCGATGGACTGGAGGTGATTTACAGGGATTTTTGTGCGCTGATATATATCCGATAGGGACAGTCCTTGCCCTTCTCTTGCAGATTTCAGCTTTTGACCAATAGACTCAAGCACCATATTCGTTGCCGTACTCACTTGCGTTTGCCTTTTATACTCGCTAACGCGAACCTTGGGACAGAAGAGACACCTCTGAAGCCATTAAGTGCCGCCACTCACCCGGCTCCTTCAGGTTCAATTGTAACGCACCAATCCGCTCTCTGACCAATCGAAGCACGTTATAACCTACCTTGGCACACATCCGTCGAATCTGCCGATTGCGACCTTCCCGGATGACGATCACAAAGGACGACATGTTTCCGGATCGTTTTAAAGAGTGCACATGCGCTTTTTGGGTGATTCCTTCTGACAACCGGACGCCCTGACGCAGGAGCGTCAGCGCACTTTCATCAATCAGTCCGTCCACTGTAACTCGGTATGTTTTTTCGACGTGGTGGGAGGGGTGCGCGAGAGTTTGAGCCAAGGCGCCGTCATTGGTGAGAATGATCATCCCTTCAGAGTCCCTGTCCAGGCGGCCGACAGGCTTCAAGTGCTGCAAATCAGGCGGCATCATATCAATGACCGTGCGCCTGCCCTGCTCGTCTTCACAGGTAGTGACGACGCCTCTGGGTTTGTACAAGACTACGTAATCAAATGGCTTTTTATATAAAGGTTTGCCGTCTACGGCGATGCAATCTTTGAGCAAATCGACCTGCAAGGACAGATCGGTTGCCGGCTCACCGTTCACCGTTATGCGCCCCGCCTTAATCAACTCGTCAGCGCGCCGCCTGGAACAGATGCCGGTAGCCGCTATTGCCCGATTGAGACGCAATTTTTCAGGCTCTTTGGCGACCATTCAGAGTCGTTGTGGAAGCTGTGGAATCATTGATTGATTGCTCTGATTGGTATCAGAGATGGTGGCATTGACGTGATCAAAAAGGTCTAGCCTGAAGTAGCCGACTCTACATCGTCCACCAGCGCTTGCGTGCTGTGCCCAGCCATTTCTTGAATCTTGTTGGAGATCTGCGCTTTCTTGTCGTGGATTTGATCTTTGGCGGTGCGCAGTACTTCTTCCCCGCGGTGCTGGAAGTCATTCAATGCCGTTTCCGCTTTGCCTCTAAAATCGGACAATTGGTCACTGGCGTTCTTGTAGAGGTCTTCGCCTCCGTCGGCAATCTGTCTTCTCAGATCGGCGCCGGACTTGGGCGCTGCCAGCATTCCAAACAGGAAGCCCATGATTCCGCCGACTAAAAGTCCTTCAAAAAATCTACCGCTTGAGTCCGACATTTTCTTCACCTCGGTCCATCGTTAACTGTCTTTTGTCTTTACTTTTGTCCCTATTACTGTCTGTGCCCTTTCCTGAGGCACTCGTCTCACTATGTGAACCTTCTTTGTTATGAGAGCCGAGATATGCTTTGAAGCCCGCCAGGAGCCCAGTTCCCCACACATTTGACTCCTTGGTTGCCGAACTGGTCACCTTGGTGAGGTTGCCAGTGACGTCTTCGACTTTTGTACCCACCTCGGCGATGCTGTGTTGTGCTACGGACTGAATTTTTATCACTCCGCCGGCCAATTTGCTTACTTCTCGCAATGTCGGCGCCAATTCTGTTTCTAAGGTTGTGGCCAGCTTTTCATATGCAGTCAAGGTTCGATTAACTTGCGGGACCAATTGTCCGGCAGCCATGGCCAACCCGACAAGACCCAGGCTCAGCAAGGCCAGAGCCCCGACTACAAGAAAATCCAGAGTATGTGTCAATTCCAAAATCTAAGCCTCATTCTTCAGGTTGATGATCGACGACCCTGGCTTACCTGTGCTGAAACGGCAAAACGGTCGAACCGCCCATTTCAAGCTCTTCACGTTTCTTGGCGGCGGCCAGCTTTCCTGCTGCCACTGCTCTTTTCAAACGCAAAGTTTGATCTTCAATCAATACCTGGCAGTAATTGAGCGCTGAGGCGTAAAGATCGATGGAATCGTCCACCAGCTCACTGGCCTTTTCAGGCAGATGATTGGCTGTCTCCTTGATAACACCTCTGACTTCGCTGCCGGATTTGGGCGCTACTAAAAGCGCGACAGTCACTCCGCCGACCGCTCCCAGAACCAGACCCAGAAACCAGGCTGCAAAGCCCGACTCAGACGATTTTTCATCGTTGGCATATTTGCTCATCGACTTCAAAACTCCTTCACTGAACGCTTGCCGCGCCGTTTTCCCTTTCATACAGGCGTGTCCGCATGATTTGGTATGGGGAGCCGGTAAGCAAGCTCATTTCGATTGCCCTATACCTTATGACAATCACTGTGGAGTATACCACCCATGAGCCTGAAAATAATAAATATACGGGGTCGATTGCCGGTTGCCGACAAGCTCATAGCGTGAGGTGACAGGCGGCAGGAAAGCCATAAACGCTCTTTCTGTCCGCTTTCAAGCTCACAACAAAGCTTTACAGGCGCTGCGTCGGATAAACACTGCAGGCGGCTTCTGGAGCGCCGGCATCTCGCCGGATTCGATAGACAGTACAATCGCACAAAAGCCGCCAGGATGGCGGCGCTCCATGATTCTCATTCCCTGACGACAGGTTAGTCGGCGCTTGCCGGTTCCTTTTCAGCGGCCGTGAATCGCGAGGCGATGATATCGCAAAGATGCTCGGCTATAGCACGTTTGGGCATGCGCGGTAAATTCTCTCTATTGCCGTCTGCAAACAAAATAATCACAGCATTGTCATCGCTGCCGAAACCTATATCTGGCACGGTAATATCGTTGCCGACGATGACATCGAGATTCTTGCGCTTAAGTTTTTGCGAAGCGTTGCTCAAGAGTTCTTCCGACTCGGCGGCAAAGCCGATGATGAACTGGTCATCACGTTTTACACGTCCGAGCAAGTCGAGAATGTCGGGATTCTTAGTCAATTCCAACGAAAAGTCTTCTTTCACAGACTTTTTGATCTTTTGATTGGAAAAACCTAGCGGTCTGAAATCGGCTACAGCAGCCGTCATTACCAGGGCGTCGCAGCCGTCGAATTCGGCTTCCACTGTTTCTTGCATCTCGAGTGCGGTTTCAACCATCAAGACTGAATAGGCGCGATCGACTTCCACAGTCGATACCAGGGTCACTTCGGCACCACGGGCATAAGCGGCATCAGCCATGGCGATGCCCATTTTTCCAGATGATCGGTTGCCGATGAAGCGCACCGGATCGATTGGTTCTCTGGTGCCGCCGGCGGTGACAAGCACGCGTCTTCCCGCTAAGGTACGATGTTCCAGAAGACGGGCAGCAGCTGCCGCCACAATGGTTTCCACAGCGGCCATTTTACCGGTGCCGAAATCACCGCAGGCCAATTCGCCGTAATCGGCGCCGATCAGGTCATAGCGGTAATGGTTTTGCAAGGTTTGCAAATTGTTTTGCGTAGCCGGATGGTCGAGCATCTTCGGATTCATCGCCGGCGCCAGCATGATTTTTGCATTCGATGCCAGGATCATCGTAGTCAAGAGATCGTCGCACATTCCAGCTGCCATCTTGGCGATGATGTCGGCAGTGGCCGGCGCAATCAAAATCAAATCGGCTTTCTTAGCCAGTTCGATATGTTCGGGGCGCCAGTCGGCCTGGGCCTGAAACTGTTCGCAATGCGATGGATTGCGGGTGATTGTCGTCAAGGAGAGCTGAGTGACAAACTCTCGTGCATTCGGTGTGAGCACGGCATGCACATCGGCACCGGCGCGCCTGAGCATCGAGGCGATGTCGCAAGCCTTGTACGCGGCGATACCGCCGGAAACACCTAAAATGATGGTTTTGCCATGGAGGGGGTTGACCTCAGCAAAGTTGTTGTCGCGCTTTTTATTTCTTGGCATATTGCTGACTCTCCCGGGGTCATAAACCTCACCTGTATTATTATGTGACTTACGAGGATTCTTCGCTAGCCGCTTGATTTCCAGGCTGGCGAGTTTCACGACTTTCGGCGCTTCGAATGTACACCAAAAAGAGCCGCTTTGCCGGACTGGCTCTGGTCTTAGCTTTCAGGGAGAGCAAATGGAAAAGTTTTACGTAACGACAGCCATCGACTACGTGAATGCCTCGCCGCATATCGGACATGCCTACGAAAAGATTGCAGCGGACATATTGGCGCGTTTTCACCGCATTCGGGGCAAGGACGTCTTCTTCCTTACAGGCGTAGACGAGCACGGCATCAAAGTTGAGCGCTCAGCCGGCGCTGCCGGCAAAAGCCCGCAAGAATTTTGCGACGAGATGTCGGCCAAGTTTCAGGCTGCCTGGCAAAAATTGAACGTCGTGCCTGATCGCTTTATACGAACCACCGAAGATGAGCACAAAAAAGTCGTGCAAGAAATGTTTCGCCGCATGCAAGAGAAAGGCGACATCTACAAATCTTCTTATACCGGTCACTACTGCGAAGGCTGCGAAGACTTTGTTCGTGAGCGCGATCTTGATGAGCACGGCAATTGCCCAAATCACAAGAAACCGCCGCGCCAGGTCAGTGAAGAAAATTATTTTTTCAGACTGAGCAAGTACAAAGACGCGATCAGAAAGTGGATGACCGAAGATCCCAGCCGCGTTCAACCGGACGGACGGCGCAAAGAAGTGCTCAATCAACTCGAGGATCCTGAAGTTACCGACTTCAGTGTTTCCCGCAGTAAGAGCTCGCTTAAGTGGGGTATACCAGTACCGGGTGACGAAGATCAAGTCATCTACGTTTGGATCGATGCGCTCACCAATTACTTTACAGGTGGTGGCGGATTCGACGGCAAAGGTTACTGGCCTGCCACCCTGCACTTGGTCGGAAAAGATATCATCAAGTTTCACTGCATCTACTGGCCTGCCATGTTGATGGCTGCCGGCGTAGATTTGCCTGCGGGCGTTTTTGCTCATGGCTTCATCACCGTTGAAGGTCAGAAAATAAGTAAATCGCTCGGCAACGTAATCGATCCGATTGCACTAGTCGATCAATATGGTGCAGACGCGGTCAGATATTCACTCTTCTCCGGAACCGCTTTCGATCAGGACGGTGACTTCTCCGGCAAAGAGTTGATTCGCCGCGTCAATTCCGAACTTGCTAACAATGTCGGCAATCTGCTCAATCGCACTTTGACACTGGTCGACAAAAATTGCGCTGGCACAGTGCCTGATTGCAAGCCGGAAAACAATGTGCGCGAACAGGCAAACGAATTGCATGTAGAAGTCGACAAGTGTATGCATAGCTACAATTTTGCTGGCGCGATTAACGCCATCTTGGCGCTTGTCGATCAGGCAAACAAGTACATGAATGACGAAAAACCATGGACGTTGTTCAAAGAAGGAAAGCAGAAAGAGGGCGAAGCCGTTCTTTTTACTTGTCTGGAAGTATTGAGGCGCTCTGCGATGAATCTTTATCCATTCACGCCTGAGCTCTCTCAAAAGATGTGGTATCAACTCGGCTATGACGACGAAGTCGGCAAGATCGGCGATTCTGTAAGAGAAGATGGCTTTTTTGACATGATTCCGTCAGGACAAACCGTTCGCAATCAGGGTCCGATATTCAAACGCATCGAAGACATCGATAAGGATAACGATTCGGCTGCATAGAGTGTGAGTTCATCCCAAGTCCGGTTCGTGCGAACTGCAGAAATTAGACATTGATCTCATCCACTTCATCTCCATATCCTCTAATATGGTTGGGGGAGAACTCTCAAGCGTGACTGAAGCAAAAACGCAAGCGGAAAATCAGACAGAGGTCGGGGCGACTTCTGTGGATCCGTTGGAAAAAATTCGCCTGATTATCAAATTGATTCGTCCAAAACAATGGGCGAAGAATTTGATTGTTTTTGCGCCGGCACTGTTTTCAGGGAAGATAATCGAACCGGCGACCATAACTGCTGCAGCATTGTGCTTTGTTGCCTTTTGCTTCTGCGCCAGCGCAGTGTACGTCGTCAATGACGTACTCGATTGCAAGTCGGACCGGCTTCACCCGAGAAAGAAAAATCGACCTGTTGCATCAGGCAAGATCAGCGCACCATTTGCACTCGCGTTAGGAGCAATTTGCGCAGCCGGTGCGCTGGCAATCGGATTTCTTGTGCGACCGACTGTTGATGTTTTCTTGCTCGTCTATTTTGTTTTGATGATGTTCTATGCCCTGGTTTTGAAACATTATGTCTTGCTTGACGTATTTGCCATCGCTGCTGGCTTTGTTCTTCGCGCCGCTGCTGGCGCTGCTGCCGCGGGAGTTGAATCGTCTGGATGGTTTCTAGCCTGCACCTCATTTGGTGCACTATTTCTTGGGCTGGAGAAACGTCGGCAAGAAACTATGCTCCTGAAAGACGAAGCTGCATCTCACCGAAAAACATTGAATGCCTATTCGCCCGAATTAGTTGATCGCATGGAAGCTGTCATAGTGCCCAGTCTGGTCACATGCTATGCCTTTTATACATTCCAGTCTTATCACGGTCAATGGATGATGCTGACTCTGCCTTTTGTCCTCTATGGAGTGATGCGCTATCAAGTTTTATCTGTCAAGTCGGATGAAACTGGCGCGCCTGATGAAGTTCTCTGGAAAGATCGCGGTATTCAAATTACGCTCCTGCTCTGGGTCTTGACGAGCGCGGGAGTTGTTTATGGCGTTATTCCAGAATTTTTCGCAACGACATCGGCGTTCTTGGATGGACTTCGTTAGTGGTGATAAACGAAACGCAGGTGCAGATTAGACGTGCAGAATTGATGGACGGCGATACGGTCTGGTCGGTAATCGAACCGATAATTCGCGGTGGCGAAACATACACACTTCCAGCCGACATGACACGTGAAGATGCACTTTCCTTCTGGTTCTCCGAAGATCATGAGGTGTTTGTCGCAGAGCAAGATAAAAAAGTCGTCGGCACCTACTATTTAAAGGCAAACCACGCCGGTGGTGGCAATCATGTGGCCAACGCCGGCTATGTAACCGCGAATTCGGCGACAGGTCGCGGTATCGCACAAACCATGTTCGATCACTCGCTTGTGAGAGCACGCGATAAAGGCTTTCGCGCCATGCAGTTCAATTTTGTGGTCAGTTCGAACGAGCGTGCTTTGAAACTCTGGCAACGAAATGGCTTCGAAATCGTCGGTCGCCTCCCGGAAGCCTTCTTTCATCCCAAACTTGGCTACGTGGACGCTTATGTCATGTTCCGAAAACTCTAGACTGGCAACGCTTTCGGGCGAATTCTGCTGCTTGAAGTTAAAGCGTCAACGCTTCAGCTTCTAGTCTGGAAGTTAAAGCGTTAACGCTTTAACTTCTAACCCGTATCTATGGTGTTGTGGAAGACAAATTTTGGCGCCCGTATGGTTTTATAGCCATCTAGAATAAAATGAAACAAACACCGAAGGGGTCCCGCCATGGGTTCAATAAAAACTGACTCGAAACAAGAAATACCTGCCAATGGTGGGGCCGTTAGTGCAAAACCGATGCCGATTGCAAAGAAGCGTTCGGGGCTAGGCGCCCTCAAGGAGTTAAAGTCCGATCCATTGGGCTTCTACACAGGCAATCGCGCCGACTACGGTGATTATGTTCGAGTGAAAACCTTGCCTGGTTTTGATTTCTACACTTTGACTCATCCCACTGCTATTGAGCATGTGCTCCAAACCCACCAGAAGAACTATCACAAACCCGATGTGTTTTTGAAGCCGACAATTCTTTTGTTCGGAAATGGCATTTTCACATCTGAGGGCGATTTTTGGATGAAGCAAAGGCGGCTATCCCAGCCTGCTTTTCATCGCGATCACATCGGAGCAATGGCTAGAACTATAGTTCAGTGTGTGGAAAAAATGTTGTCAAAGTGGGATGCGAAACCTGACGGCAGCCAGATTGATTTGCAACACGAGCTGGTTCATCTGACACTAAGTGTTGCTGGTCGCACTCTTTTCAGTACGGACCTCACCGATCATGCCACCGATGTCGGTCGGGCTGTACGCGAATCGTTTGAAGTTCTCAATCACAAGATGAATACTTATCCATTCGTGTTCCCTCTTTGGGTGCCAACTTCCGACAACAAGCAGTTCAAACAATCAAAGGGAGTTCTTGATTCGGTAATTACGGGAATCATTTCTGCACGCAGAAATGATTCTGAGTTGCACCATGATTTTCTGGGCATGCTGATGGCGGCCAAAGATGAAGAAAGCGGATTGGGAATGTCTGATGAACAGCTGAAGGACGAAGTTCTTACTTTGCTTGTCGCCGGTCACGATACGGTTGCTGCCAGTTTGTCCTGGACCTGGATTTTGCTTTCGCAGAATCCAAAGGTGCGCTCGCAACTTCATGATGAATTAAAAAGCGTACTGGCCGGACGCAGCCCGGAACTAGCTGATAGTGCTCGTTTGCCCTATACTCGAATGATTTTCGATGAGGCACTCAGACTTTTCCCTCCTGCCTGGGGACAGCCACGACAATCGATCGAAGCTGATGTAATCGATGGTTACTTTCTTCCGAAAAACGCTTTTGTTTCACTCAACCAGTACACTACACACCGCCACCCTGAATTTTGGGAACGCCCTGAAGAGTTTGATCCTGAGCGCTTTACGCCGGACAAGATCAAGAGTAGACCAAAGTTTTCCTACTTTCCTTTTGGCGGTGGTGCACGAGTTTGTATCGGGCAAAACTTGGCTTTGCTCGAGGCTCAGCTGGCAATTGCCACCATAGCCCAGCGCTATCAAATCGATCTCTTGCCCGGACAAAAAATCGTTCCAGATCCAACCTTTACCTTGATTCCGAAAGGCGAAGTGGTTGCCACCATCACGCGCAGATGAATATGGTAGTGAAAGCTGAATCCTTCAGTGCTCGCCAACCTGATCGACTGGATTATCGAAACCTGCTCCAAGAAGTAATCTAGACTCTGGGTCTGTAGGCTACAACGCGTTGGAAGCTTCTGCCGTTGAACACATTTGCGCTGGCAACAGAGATGCGTCCCGTGCTCGAGGTATTTTGCGCAACTTTGCCGTCGCCTGCATAAATTGCCGCGTGTCCGGGTTGATCGCCAGAGCGATTGCCGATGATCACGTCGCCTGGGCGCAGGTCTCTCAAGTCAATTTGCTGGAAACCGTTTTGGCGAAGGGTATTTTCCAGACCCCGGCAATTGGTGTCTCGCACGTTGATATTGAATGAATGTCTCAGCGCTGCACTGACAAAGGCTGCGCAACCGCGCCTTTCCGTGACGCGCGGATCAAATTCGCGGATAGAACGGCCAAGCATTTGCTGAATCGTTCCAGCTAAGCAATTCCAATACTGATCTTGCCTGCCACGTCCATATCTGTCGTACTGGTCGCGCCCGTAACTGTCATATTGATCGCGACCATATCTGTCGTATTGGTCACGGCCGTATTGGTCGCGTCCATATTGGTCCCGTCCATATCTGCCATATTGGTCACGGCCGTAACGATCATACTGGTCTCTGCCGTTCTGCCCCCAGCCATACTGGTCGAGGTCATAAGGTCGTCCGTATTGATCGCGACCTTGCTGCCAGCTTCTGTCGTCATAGCGATAGCGTGGGTCTCTGTACATGTCTCGCGGATCGCGGTTTCGACCATACTGGTCTCGACCGTAGCGGTCATATTGATCGTACTGGTCTCTGCCGTATCGGTCTCTTCCATACTGATCTCGTCCGTAAGGGTCTCTTCCCCACTGGTCATAGCCGTTGTTGCGGTCATGGTAGCCCCATTGACCCTGTCTTTGGCGCTGCAGCATCTGCATCAGCATCTGGATGTACATGCGCTGCATCTGCTGTTGACGATAATTGTCGTTCCATCTGCCGTTGTAGCCGTCGTACCGGCCATCGTTATAACCATACTGGTCGCGTCCGTAGCGGTCGTACTGGTCATAACGGTCTCGGCCCCACTGGCTGCCATTGCCCCAGCCGTAATTGTCCGGCTGATAGGGTCTGCCGTAGCGGTCTCGGTAAGTATTCTCGCCGTAGCGATCCCAGCCGCCTCGATCCCAACCGCCTCGATCCCAACCGCCGCGATCCCATCCGCCGCGGTTGCCATAGTTGTAGTTGTCGTAGTTGGACCAGCCGTGGCGCCCGCCCTGGCCAAAGTTCAGCTGCAGCGGTCCCAACTGCAGGCGCACGTTTGGACCGTGGCTGTAGTTGGCTCTCTCGTACATTTCATAGGAGGGACCCCAATTCGAGGCAAAATTCGGGTTGTCTCTGGGATCGTAGCCGCGGTTTGAATCGTTTGCGTCGTACAGCATGCGCTGATAGGTAGCCTGGTCGACGCCCAACCTTTCTCTTGAAGGATAGACAACCATACTGTCGTCGCCGTTAAAGTTTGAACGGGCGTAAATGCCCGGATCGCCATTGAAATTGCCCATGTCGGCGTAAATACCCGGGTCTATATCACTTCTGAGCGGGCGACCGTTGGGGCCGTAAATCATGTCGCCCCACTGAGCTTGATTGTCCGGCTGATAGGTCCGGGCTGAGCTTTCATAGAATTCGGTCGACATGGATCACTCTAGAAGTGGAACGGAAAAGATTCGGTGCAATGGGTAACTTGAATATAGGTTAAATTCACCGTCCTGCACCCCCGGTTTTCACCATCGCCTACGTGTTCTCCACACTCGATTAGCCTTATTTACACGTTTTTTATGAAAGATCAGTTCCAGCTGCGCCGCAATGACTATGAAATCAGTTACCGTACCGTGCCCAAGTGGTTCGTGCCGGCGATATCCGTGACCACTTTCAGCATTGGGGTGCTGGCTGTTTTTGGCAGCGCTTCTTATCTTTTGCCTCTGGCGCCTGCCGCCCGGCACATTCTCGGCTCGCCGGAATTGGTTCTGGAAACTTTCTTTCGCTGCATTTGCCTGCTCCTGCTTGCTTTTCTGACTTTTCTTCTGGCTGAGATTTGCCGGCACGATCGCCTCGTTATTTCAAAAGACGGGCTTTCATTTCCAGTCTTTCTCGCTCCCGATCTGCTTTTCCGCCGCAAGCGCACCTGGGACGACATCGGCAATATCATGATCGGCGCCATGCTTTTGCACGATAGGAAAGGCAGCTATGAATACGAGCTGGAGGAAGCCAAAGATAAGCGCAAACTCTTCATGTATTTCAAGTCAGGTGGTCATGTTTGTCTGGATTTGACCAAAATGCCCAAGAAAAACCAGGAAAGGCTCTTTCAGGCAATCGAGTCCTGGTGTATTTCTTGCTCACGGGCACCGCAAGCCGGCGAGATGAAAAAACGCATCAAAGAGACGAAGAATAAAGACGAGGCTCTCACATACACGCGTTTGTGGGAAGAACAACTGGAGTCATATTTCTCGCATACTAATTTCGTACCCTTAGAACGTGGTGAAAAGATAGGCAACGAGCGCTTTTGCGTTTTGATGCAGTTGGGCTCGGGCGGATTGTCGGCTGTTTACCTGGCCGAAAAGGCAAACAAAGATCTGGTCGTCATCAAGGAGTCATCGCTTCCTCCCACTCTCAATGACAGCCAACGCGCCAAAGCCGAAGAGCTCTTCAAAAGAGAAGCGAAACTCTTGCTGAAACTAGACCATCCCCAGATCGCCAGAATCTACGATCATTTTGTTGAGCGCGGGCGCGATTATCTGGTTTTGGAATTTATCCCCGGCCATACATTGAGGCAAGTGGTGGCCAAACGCGGTCCGCATGACGAGCGCGCCGCCGTCCACTTGATCAGGCAATTGGCGAATGTTCTGGACTATATTCACGGACTGAATCCGCCCATTTTGCACCGGGACATAAGCCCGGACAATCTGGTGCTTAAGGAAGACGGCCAGCTTGTTGTCATTGATTTCGGCGCCGCTAATGAAATTGTCGGCACCGCCACCGGTACTTTAATAGGCAAGCAATCTTACATGTCTCCAGAACAGTTCAAAGGCAAACCGACAGTGCAAAGTGACATATATGCAGCCGGAGGGACGCTCTATTTCCTGCTTACGGGAAAAGATCCAAAACCCCTGACCAGTTCGCACCCACAGCAAGATCGGCCATCAATTTCCACCCCTGTAGATCAATTGGTTTTCGATCTCACCAATACCGATGAAAAAATGCGCATCAAGTCCGTAGATGAGATGCTCGAGAGGCTGGACGAATTGAATAACTATTTTGCGGAGCACAGGCAGGCAACACTGGAGTCATGGTCAGAAGCAGGTCCCGAGCAGTGAGTGAAGAAGCACCCAGAAACTTTCTTGCCAACCGCTTTTTCTTTTCCAAGGGTGAAAGAGCTTCCGACGAATACGATCAATATTGGATTCGCTACAAGCCGATGCGAGTTTTGCGCAAACGGCTGAAGAGTGATCCAAGAATCGATAGTTGCTTGAAAATACTGGTGGTGCTTGCTCTTGTAGTTTTGTTCGCGTTTGGCGGCATTCTGCCTGCCCTGGCGATTGTTTGTTCTGTATTCGGCGCCGTTATGTTTTTTCGCTTGCGCCTCTTTCTTTTCCCTACCCATATAGCTTTGACGGAAGACGGAATTACTTTCCACTGGCTGAGAGCCTGGGTTAATTGGAAGAGCTGCTTGATCCCCTGGAGCAGTCTTTCTCACGTCAATTTGACCAGCCACAAATTATTGAAGCACACAGAAGCAAGAGTGGAATTTAATATTGTTGCGGTCGGCATGTCTTTTGCGCAGCGCTTGCCGTTTATTCTGCTTACGCCTGCGCTGGCTCGCGGCTGGCTCACAGACAGAGCCAAGGTCATTTTGCCTCTGGACGGACTGGCCTCGAGCGACGATCGAAAACGATTGCAATTCGGCTTCCAGCGCTTCTTGCCGACTTACAGGGTTGATCCCAAGGTAGCAGATGAGTTGCAGTTGTCCATGAAGGTGGAGAGCTACACTGATTTATGGTTGGGTGCTCTATCCACTAACCGCAGCCGACTGCGCACCGATACACTAACTCAAGGGACTTTGATCAATCATGGCCGCTATGAAATTGTTTCCCCCATAGGCTCAGGCGGTCAAGCCGTCGTGTATGCAGCTATACAGCGCGAAATGTCGCTAGATAAGCCGGTTGTACTCAAGGAGTTCGTTCTGCCCTCCTACGCCGGCGTCAAGGTGCGCAAACGCGTACTGGAGAACATTCAGCGCGAATCGCAAATACTTAAGGATCTGCAGCATCCCAACATTGTCAAATTGCTGGATTTTTTCGTTGAGGATGAACGCGCCTACCTGGTTTTGGAGCAAATCACAGGGCGCACTCTCAAACAACTGGTTGAGGAGACGGGGCC
>JBGAVL010000469.1:0-1713 GCA_044228145.1 Obscuribacteraceae bacterium (SeqCode) | reverse complement strand
ATGGCAAAACGCGCGATCAAACAGCTTTGCCGCGAAAATCTTTTGATTCAATCGAGCGACTGGCCGTTCCTGGTCACCACCGGGCAAGCGAAAGTCTATGCCAAGGAACGCTTCGAAGGGCATTACGAGCGCTTCAAAGACCTGGCCAGGATGCTGCGAGAAAACAACTTCGACGGCAACCGACTTTCTGAAATCGAGTCGATCGATAACCTATTTCCGGATGTATCGCCCAGCTATTTCTTATCGCAGCAAGTCTCGACACCGGCATAGAGCCTTTCGTTTTGCAGTCTTAAGGGTTCGTCTTTTCGACTCGCACAAGATGCGACCTGTAGAGATTTTGTAAGCAGCAGATTTTAAAAGAGAAAAGAATTCGATGACCCGAACAAACATTATTGCCACCATTGGTCCGGCTTGCCGCTCCAGAGAAATGCTTGAAGAGTTGATGCGCTCAGGCATGGATGTAGCCCGCATCAATTGCTCTCACGCTTCCCATGAAGATATCGCCGGCATCGTCACCGACCTCAGAGAAATTTCCAAACAACTGGACATCTCTGTCGGCATCCTTCTCGATCTTTCCGGCCCCAAGATCAGAACCGGAAGAATCGCAGGCGGCAAGGGCGTGCAATTGAAAGTCGGTCAGAAATTCATTTTGACAAGCCGCAAGGTAGACGGCTCCGAGGATATCGTCACCGCCAACTACCCTCGCCTTTCCAAAGAAGTGAAAGCGGGCGACACCATTCTTTTGGACGACGGAATTATCGAACTGAGAGTGCGCAAGTCGAATGAAACCGACGCCGAATGCGAAGTTTTGACGGCCGCACATTTGAAAGATCACCAGGGCATAAACATTCCCGGCGTGCGACTTTCCATTCCCGCCCTGACTGAAAAAGACAGAGCGGATCTGGTGGTTGGACTGAAACACGAAGTTGATTTCGTGGCCCTGTCTTTCGTTCGCGATGCCAGAGATATTGTCGATCTCAGAGAAGCGATCGGAGACCATTGGCCGCCACCCATGATCATCGCCAAGCTGGAAAAACCTGAAGCTATCGATCAGCTGGAAGCCATACTTGATGCCGCCGATGGCGTCATGGTCGCGCGCGGCGATCTGGGTGTGGAATTGCCGCCTGAGAAGGTTCCTCCCATCCAAAAGATGATCATCAAACGCGCCAATCAGAAGGCAAAACCTGTAATCACAGCAACTCAAATGTTGGACTCAATGGCCAGCAATCCGAGGCCGACCAGAGCAGAAGCGTCAGACGTTGCCAACGCGATTTACGACGGCACAGATGCAGTCATGCTTTCGGAAGAAACAGCGACGGGCAGCTATCCCCTTGAAGCCGTGCGCATGATGGACAGAATTGCCTATCAGGCAGAGGCAACAATGAGTTCGCGTATTGTCGAACATCCTTTGCATTCAGCATCACAGGCAGTGGCACACGCTGCTGTCGCCATGGCCCTGGACATGGATGCGCGGGTGGTGGCAACATTCACAAAGACAGGCTCGACAGCACGGCTGGTATCGCAGTTCAGACCGCCGGTTTCGATCGTCGCTCTCACTCAGCATGAGTATGTTTACCGCCAATTGTCCATTCTCTGGGGCACCACCCCATTGATGCTCACAGAAGTCAGCGATTCAGAATCGACCCTGGCGCTTGTAGAAGAGACGCTCTTGAAGCGCGGACTGGTGTCGCCCAAGGACAATATCATCATCAC
>JBGAVL010000468.1:0-1768 GCA_044228145.1 Obscuribacteraceae bacterium (SeqCode) | reverse complement strand
CGTTAAGATTTCAGGACGCACAGAAAGCGGCAGCGACGCCGAGGTCAGTGTCTCCATTATGGACAATGGTATGAAACTGACGCCGAAAACTTTTCTCGAAATCCTTGACAATGCGCTCTTTTCGAAGATTGGCAAGGTGTCCAGGATAGTAAACGGTGAAGTGCTGGTTGGAGAGTATGGGCGATTGAAAGGTTATTCTGAAATTGCCAGCTTTGTGATGCACGGAGTGCCTATGAAGCAGGAGCGCCTCGTCATGGATGCGAATGGCAAGCTTGTCACTTTTATCCTCACCACTGGTGAATGGCAATTTGAGCAAGCTCTGCCCTTGTGGTTCAAATTTGTAGAAAGTATCGATGGACCTTCGACGCTTTTTAGCAGACTTTCGCCGCAGTCGGCCGCTCAGCTGAAGCCGCTGTCTGCTGGTCGTTCTTGCGCTGGTTCAACGGCATATTGCGCGCCGCCGATTGTCATCAAAAAACCTGAGAGCAATTGCACTTTAGACGAGAAATTAAGAACTGTCTTGCCGAGAAAAGAAGAACAGCGATTTCTCGAGATTCCCTGGCAGTCAAATGTTTTGACCGCGCGTTTTCGTTCGCAGCAGAATAACAAGCCGATGTTCATCTGGATTATGGACGGCAACGTGCTGGGAGCGACTTGAGGCAACGGGCACTTGAGCCGGGCGCTCTTGAACAATCCTGAAGTCATCGAGTTTATCAAGGCGAATTTCATTCCTATCAGCGCTGCCGTCGAGCAGCTACAGCCGAGCCGTTATGGAACCAAAGTGTCCGAGCAGTCAAAGTGGTTTTTGCCGATGGCGCAAAAAGCAATGAAGGAATTCGGACCGCCCGGATTCTGGAAGGAATTCAAAACCTACCAGGGACTTTATGTCGTAGGGGCAGATGGAACTCCCTATCAATACAAGATTGGTGTCACATACGATCCGAAATATTTTATCGACGTGCTCAAAGGGGCGCTGGCGAAATATCATAGTTCGCCTCATCAAAAGATTGCTCAGGTTGCATATGCAGAGGAGCCTTCCTTTCATGTCGATCCCTCGACTTCGGTTGTTCAGGTATTCAGTCGTATTGTGCCTTTGCCACCCGGCGCCACTATTGCAGAGCGCAGCGTCGGGCGCGACTATATGTGGATAATGAGAGATGAGGTCAGTCAGCTGCTTGATCAAACAGCTTGGCCCGGCCGTGAGGTCAAACTACCCGCGACAATGGTGGCGCGCATGGTGCGCTTTCAATTGCTCAACCATGTCGGCAATATAATGCGGCCATTTGCCGAAAATCAAGTGAAGAAAGCCGACTTCAAGGTTAGAAAAGTGGCGGAGCGCGGCGATATAGTTTCGTTTGCTTTCACAGGGCAGTATTCGAGCTATTGTCCGAAGGGCGCCGATGATGCTGGAGAGGGTAGTGTTGATGGTAACATCACAGGCGAGTTTGACATCAACAAAACCGAAAAGAAGATCTCGCGTTTTCGCGCTTACGGAGAGGCTCTTTCTCAAGGTCGAAACGATTCTTTGAAGGGCAAAAAGTATCCAATTGTTTTTGCCATGGTCGAGGCGAAAGATCGCGTTTCGCAGACTGTGATTCCATTCTGGGCGGCAGTACCCTTCATCGCACCGACATACGAAAAACCTAAAATCAGCTGCAATTAGTTTCTTCTATCAAATCGCTCTGAGTTAAGCATACTAGGAGCACTGCCGGCGGCATCCGATGCTTCAAGCGAGGTGATGGAAGGTCTTTCGAAATGGAGATCAGCG
>JBGAVL010000467.1:0-1788 GCA_044228145.1 Obscuribacteraceae bacterium (SeqCode) | reverse complement strand
AGAAGCGACAAAACTTACGCGTATGGGTGAGGTCTGGGGAAGCCCGATATACATGAGTCCTGAGCAGTGCATGGGCAGTCAGCTGGATCAGCGCGCCGACATTTATTCTCTGGGAATAGTCATGTACGAAGCGCTCACCGGTGAAGTCCCTTTCTTCGGAAAAAACTACGTGGAGACTATGTCCAAGCAGATTGGAGAACCGGCCCGCCCGCCTTCGCAGATCAATCCGAACATTAAGATTCCCGAGAAATTAGAGCGCGTCATTATGCGGGCCCTCGAGAAAGAGCCGAACAAGCGCTACCAGCGCGTTGAAGAAATGCTTGAAGATTTGCATAAATCCGTAGAGACGCCCAAGAAAAAACCACCCCGGGCGGATGAATACAAAGAATCGCCCAAATCCCGCGAACTGCCCCGCGCGAGAGAGCTTGCCAATCCGGCTCTGCCGCCCGCTGCCGTGCCCAAAAGAGAGCCGCCGGCGTCGGTGGGGACTTCAGGTGAATGGCAGACTTTCGAGCCAGGCTCAGCAGGCAATAATTTTGACTTGCGCAGCCCTCAGCCGCGCCGCTCTCAAGAAAACATGCAACCTGCCAAGCTCAGGGATTCCGTTGAAATCGACAAAGAGTACACTCGCGATTCCTTGCGCACATCTCACACTCGCGCTCGCGCCTATAGCTCAGGCGACCCGCGTGTAAGCGGCTCGAGATATTCCAGAATCCGCTATGAGGAAAAGCCTACCTTTACAGGTCTTATCGTGAAAGCGCTCTTGATTGCGCTCTTTCTGGGACTTTCTCTGGGAGTTGTGACGATGGGCCTGCATTTTTTCACAGCAGTCAATTCGGCACATCCCAACTTGCCTTCAATTAAGGAAGACGACAGCAATAATTTGAAGCAAGAGGGCGAAAAGGGCGCTCCGACACAAGAGAGCTCGAAGAAGCAAAAATGAGAGCTCTCGTTGTCTAATCTTTAAGTGCCGGCTTTTGCAAATGGCAAGGCAAGATTATTCCGGCTATCATTCTTATTCTGGATTATTTGAGTAAAGAACTGTGCGCACAGGTCTGTGTGCGCTGAATTTAAGAATTTCGAGGAATCATGGCGACCAACAGTAAACTGGCGAAGAAGGGCAAGCCGGCCAAAAATTCAAAATCGGCAAAAACCGCTAAACCAGCACAGGGTGGAAAAACGGCAGCAAAGGCAAAAACTGCGACCAATTCTCTAAGCGTAAAGAAAGGGACGAATGGGAAGGGCACTGGCAAGAATCTGGGCGCCGTCAAGAAGGATACTAACGGTAAAAACGCTACCCATGGCGACGTCAGTACAGCCGTCCAGGACAAAACCGGGCTTAAAGCCTCTGCCAACGTTAAAAACCTAACTTGCAGTATATACAGTGAAGACGCTACATTCACTGACGACCATAACTTAAGTCCTTACGGTGAAACACGCAAAGTCGATATGAGCGACAAAATTGTGGTGCGGGGCGCCCGGCAGCATAATCTCAAAAATATCGGGATTGAAATACCGAAGAACAAGCTCGTTGTAGTCACGGGCGTGAGCGGCTCGGGCAAGTCGTCTCTGGCTTTCGACACTATTTTTGCCGAAGGGCAAAGAAGATATGTCGAGTCTCTCTCGGCATATGCGCGTCAGTTTCTCGGACAATTGGACAAACCGGATGTCGATGCCATTGAAGGATTGTCGCCTGCTATATCCATCGATCAGAAATCGACCAGCCATAACCCTAGATCGACAGTCGGCACGGTTACTGAGATCTACGACTACATGCGTCTGCTTTAT
>JBGAVL010000466.1:0-1808 GCA_044228145.1 Obscuribacteraceae bacterium (SeqCode) | reverse complement strand
TACTCCAGCAGAAACGCACAATGTCATCGAATTACATGCCAGCGTAGCTGTTTTCGAAGATCCAAACTTTACCCTGTACGAAACCACTCAGGGTGTCGTCAACCACAGAAATGTACTTGCTCAAGTTCTTGGTGTCGAGCCTGAAAATGTAAAAGTGATTTCCAAGTTTCTTGGCTCCGGATTTGGTGGCAAGATTACCCCCTGGCCGCAGAGTGCTATTGCGGCTGCTGTGGCGAGAAAATTAGGCAAGCCTATCAAACTGGTTATCAGCCGCAAAATGGCATTTCACGCTGCTGGCCACCGGCCACGCACTCAGCAGCGTGTGCGAATCAGTGCCGACGACAAAGGAAAACTGACTTCTCTGCAGCATGATTATTTGAATCACACCGCGATACTCGATGATTTTAAAGAAAATTGCGGTGAGTGCACAAGATACCTCTACAGCGTTCCGAACTTGCGGATAACATCCGCTCTGGCCAAACGACACATCGGCACTCCGACTTCGATGCGCGGACCTGGTGCTGTTCCTGGTTTGTTTGCTACCGAATCGGCGATGGACGAATTGGCGGTCAAGTTGAAAATGGACCCCCTTCAACTGCGCATTATAAATGAACCTGAAAATGATGAAGGACTGTATATTCCTTTTGCATCGCGCCATTTGATCGAATGCTACAAAACTGGTGCCGATAAATTTGGTTGGGCGAAGAGGGATGCCAAAATCGGTTCGATGAAACGCGACGGACTCACACTCGGATGGGGCATGGCCGGAGCGTCATGGATTGCTGAGAGATGGCCGTGTGAAGCGACAGTCGAGTTGCGCAACGATGGCACCGCGAAGGTCGCAACCGGGACCCAGGATATTGGTACTGGCACATACACTATTTTGGCTCAAGTATTAGCTGACAAAGTCGGTCTCGATATAGATAAAGTAGAAGTAGTCCTGGGTGATTCTTCGCTGCCTCCTGGTCCTTTGTCCGGAGGCTCGATGGTGACGGCGTCAATTGTACCGGCGGTGGCCATAGCTGCAGGCAAGGCTATTGGAACATTGCTCAGTGCAGCGGTGAAAACACCTGGTGCCAAATACTTTGGTGTCGACCTGAAAGACGTGACCTACACGGAAGGTATGGTTCACAAAAAAGACGAACCTGCCTCGGCGGGAGTTTCCTTCCAGCAAGTTCTTAATGCCGGCAATTTCAAATTCGTGCTCGGCAAAGGAACCTCTGCCAGCACATTTACTGATAAACCCAAAGATTCTAAGCACTCCTATGGTGCGCATTTCGTCGAAGTGACGTGGCAAGAAGAAATTGCCCGCTTGCGAGTAAGCAGAGTCGTCACCGTGATCGATGCCGGAAAGATCATCAATCCAACGGCCGGGCGCAACCAGATCGAAGGTGCGATTGTAATGGGAATTGGCATGGCACTATTCGAGCATACGCATTATGAGCCAACCAAAGGCGCGCCACTAACTAGCAATCTTGCCGATTACATAATGGCAGTCAATGCAGACGTACCCCACCTGGATGTTCATTTTCTTGAATTTGAAAATAAGGATTTGAATGAATATGGTGCCCGAGGAATTGGTGAAATTGGATTGGCCGGTTTTGCTGCTGCGACTGCCAATGCGGTCTACCATGCCACCGGTGTACGAGTTCGCAACTTGCCTATTAAGATCGAGGATTTGCTGGAAACAACATAAATTCAGGCTATAAAAAAATGAACACACGAAAGCAAGGAAGCAGAAGTTCATGAGCGAGATTCAAGAAATTTTGTCGTTTTATGAGCAGTGCTTGCGTCAGGAAAAAAGATGT
>JBGAVL010000465.1:0-1867 GCA_044228145.1 Obscuribacteraceae bacterium (SeqCode) | reverse complement strand
AGGATCTTCCAACCCTTCACGTGGGCAAATATTGCGTGTATGAATCTGACAGGATTTGTCAAAAGTCTCAAAACAAAATAGCTGCGCTTCTCGTACGCCATTACTTGCACACAGCTCTCTGAGCGGCTCAATTTGGCGCTTGACCGCCATCAAAGCATCCAGGCTCTTGATGGGAATAATCAAATGCCGCAATCCCGTATCAACGACATGAATCGGCAAACGATCGTCTATGGTATCAACACCAATTGAAAACACCGCGGCTGCCTGTTCTTTCGTACAATCGGTATCGAAAAACCTGGCTGCAGGCTGCTTCATGGTGACAATTGGTCGGCCTCTTTTTTTCGACCGCTCAACCAATATTTCCTGTTTACCAGCTTGATTTATTTGCGTGTAGACATTGCGTTTCTCGATGTCGATTAGCCCTTCATGCAAGAGCGCGCACCAGGCTGCAATGGTCGGATGACCGGCAACTGGCAGCTCTGCCGCCGGCGTAAAATACCGCAGGCGAAAATCTGCATCTTGATCGCCCGGCAACACAAATACCGTTTCAACCAAATTCAATTGACGTGCAATTGCCTGCATGAGCTCTTGCGGCAAACCCTCAGCCTGAGGAAAAACAGCAGCAGGGTTTCCACCGAATGGACTTTCGGCAAATGCATTGACAGTCAAAAAACGTTTGTTTTTTTCAATCAACTTGAATTCCTTCCCTCACCTTCAAATCAGCATGTTAGTCATTTGATTTTGTTTTCAAGTTTGAGAATTGAAGTTTGGAGTTTCAAATGAAACTCCAAACCATTCCCAAAAATCGTCAAGCGCCGCTTAACCCACTAAAAGCAAGCGTTACAGCCATTCTAGAGTCTGCACCGCGCACCCTTTCACTATAATTATGGTCGATGAAGTGTTGACACACATACAAAAGTATGTACAATAATGATATAGGAATATTGCTTATCGCACTGCCCAAGGTGGCGTCGCTGCGAAGCTCCCCTATGCGCGAGGTGACCCGGGGCCCTCGCGTCACGATTGGGAGTTGCGTGCGGGCCAAAATCGGCAGTTGCTCGTGTTGGTGCGAAATCGTCCAAACGGTCAAATTCCTTGTGTCGTAAACAGTATTAGAGCGCTTTGACGGCAGCGACAATGTGTTTGGCGGAGATACCAGCGGCATCCAACAACTCTTGAGGAGTTCCGGAGCCAGGCATGCCGTGGACAGCTAACTTCACCACTTTCGGTGTGGCACAAGCCGACTTGATTGTTTTTTCGCAGCAAGCAAAAGCATCCAAAACTGCGTCTCCAAGACCGCCTTCCGGCCAGTGATCTTCGACAACAATAAGAGTGCCGGTTTCTTTAGCGGCTTTTTGCAGTGTTTCTTTGTCCACCGGTTTTACCGAATAAAGATCAATTACTCGAACTTCGATGCCTTCTTTTTTCAGCTCTTCATAGGCTTTGAGAGACTCATGAAGAGTGATGCCGGCAGCGACCAAAGTAGCTTTGTCCTTGCTCGAACTACGCAGGGTTTTGCTGCCGCCAATTGGGAAGCTGTCGTCGTTCTTGTAGAGAATCGGCGTCTTTTCTCTCGTTGTACGCATGTAGGAGATGCCTTTGGTCTCTGCCATTGTACTCACGAGATGGGCTGCCGACACACCGTCTGAAGGATACAAAACCGTGCTTTCGTGAATGGCGCGCATCATGGCCAGGTCTTCCAGGGCCATCTGCGAGGGTCCGTCCTGCCCGATGGAGACACCGGCGTGAGAGCCGCAGAGCCTTATGTTGGCGCGGCAAATCGCACCCATGCGAATGAAATCGTAAGCGCGGCTCAGGAAGGCTGCAAAGGTCGAGGCAAAAGCAATTTTGTTGCGATTGGCCAGAC
>JBGAVL010000464.1:0-2091 GCA_044228145.1 Obscuribacteraceae bacterium (SeqCode) | reverse complement strand
GTAGTGACGGTGCTTGTACCCGGTGTGGTGTACGAAAAGACTTTGTCGAACGCGATGGAAGCCAGAGCCCGCAATGCTCAAATGATCGCAGTTGCAGTCGAAGGCGACGAACAAGCGACAAGAACATTCGACACTGTACTGAGAATTCCTCCAGTCGATGAGTTCTTCAGCCCGCTTCTCACCGTTGTGCCGATGCAGTTGATGTCCTATTTCATCGCCGACTACCTCGGCAAAGACGTCGATCAACCGCGCAACCTGGCTAAGTCTGTGACAGTCGAATAGTTGGCAATTAGTTAAGGACGCAGCGTCAAATCATTAACTTGCCCTATGCTGAAAAAAGCATGGTGCAAAAACAATGACTATTGCCAAAAAAATATTGAAACAGCTCTGGAATTCTGTTTTGTTCGGTTCAATGCTGGCTAGCGGTTTGCGTTTGGCTGCAATCGCCGGATTCATCGGCTGCGTAATCTAAGGGGAAGGCTGGACAGGTTTGCTGACGGCCCTGGGCATGGTCTGAGCCGGGTTTTGCTGCGGAATAACACTATCCTCAGGGCATATTAGGTAAGTTACTTCATCAGGCGAAGTGGTTATGCCAGAAAAATCCGATGAAACCAATAAGCTCAAACAAGCGCGCGCCAAAAGCAAAGCGACAGCCAAAACAATCAAGCTGCTCATCTTTGTCCAGGGCTCATTTGCGCTGGTTCTGGCCACAGTCCTCACCCTGATTCTCTCAACGACAATGCACTTGAATGCGCCCCTGGTTTTTGTGGGCTCAATGGTCGGGCTTTTTATTCTCGGTGCCTCCAGATCGACTGTAAAAAAAATCTGGGAATCGGAATTAGCAATGGCCTATCAGGAAGAGGGGCTCTGGAGCGAAGCTTCGAAAATAGCCGAGAGCGGCATTGAAGATGCGGTGAAAGAAATTCTGGACGGCAAATACCCGGTCCACAGCGAGCCGGATTTAGGTCTGAAAGTCAGTCAATTGCAGATCATCGCCATTCGCAAAGGAGACACCAAAACTGCCGCCAAATATGCAGAGTTTTTGTACAGAGAATCCATAAAGGATAACGATAATCGCATTTATCAGGTGGGGGCACTCGGCTGCATCAACGTCGAATTGGGCAATTACGAGCGTGGTTTTCAGCTTTTGGAAGGAAGCCTGGAGGAATTGGAGGCAAATGGTCGCGCTGACGCTCCTGCTTGTATAACTTCTTTGCTGGGTCTGCTTCAGGGTGCAATAGAACTGGAACGCTTTGCCGAAGCGCAAAAATATCTCTCTCGCCTCAAGAAAACCATTGAGCTTTCCCATTCAACAGCCGGCCACAACGCAACCGATCGGTGGGTGAAACAAGAAGCCAGCAATAAGAGCATTGAAAACGCCTTCTACGTCTATTATTCAGCCAAGCTCAAACATGCCAAAGACGACCCGGCAGCGGAACTGCAATTGTTGGAAGCATTTGAGATCGTCAAAGATCCGGGCGTTCGCTCGAGAGTGACTCTTTTATATCCGGAGATGCTTGTGTATCACGCTCAGGTGATGTTGAAGAAAAACGACTTCGAAAAGGCAGAAAAGCTGGCAGACCAGGCCGTCGTTTATTACGAAACGAAGACCCAGAACAGGGGCAATGATTACATAAGAGCTAAATGCACTCAGGCCTTTGCCCGCTTCAAAAATGGCGCGGACACGCTCGGCGAACTGACCAATCACCTGAAAGACTTGCAGGAGCATCTATTCGAGCCTCATCCGGTTATTGCTACCGGTCACGTGCAGATTGCCGAGGTTTTGACAAAGCAAGGTCACTTCGAGAAGGCCAGGGAGCATTTGCAGCATGCATTTAACATAAGACAGAGGCTGTTTCCGGAAAGCAGCCCAGGCATTCGCGAAGTGGAAAAACACCTGGCGTCTCTGCCGGCTATTGCGCCTGCAGCAACCCTTGACGGCATTGCTTAAGCTCCATATAGTTGAACTTATGAGATTCAAATCAATATAGAGCTAATATATGCATATTAAAGGCAGACCGGGGGTATAACGCCCCTAATAGGCGCTGAGGCTTCTGCGAGGAGTTCGCTATGGCTTTCGACAAAAATATG
>JBGAVL010000463.1:0-2195 GCA_044228145.1 Obscuribacteraceae bacterium (SeqCode) | reverse complement strand
CACGTGAAGGACTGACTGAAGCGTGATGAAATACTGAGCTCACCGCAATGAGCAGTCAGGCAGTAGCATGAATACCACCGCAGAGCAATCTGGGTGGTATTTTTGTTTTTGTTCGAACCCACCAGCGCAGAGCAATCTGGCTGGTGTTTTTATCTGCAACGCACTAAATATGGTGTCTAACCTCCTCAGCCGCTGCTCTCATGTTGAATGCTATTCAGTGAGATACCATTGGTGGCTTGTTGGATAGGTGTTGAATAGCCTGTGGCTATAGGGAGTTGAAATGAGCCATCTCATAGTGATTGGTTACGATGACATACATAAAGCAGACGAAGTCCGGCTGACACTCTGGAAACTGCAACAGGAATACCTTATCGATCTTGAAGATGCCGTCACTGTCGTCAAGAAGCCTGACGGAAAAGTGAAATTGAATCAGCCCATGAACCTGACCGCGCTCGGAGCTGCTAGAGGTTCTTTCTGGGGATTGTTGATTGGTGCGATGTTCCTCAGTCCATTCCTGGGCGCCGCTGTTGGAGCTGCTTCCGGTGGATTGGCAGGCGCGCTCTCCGATATCGGCATCAACGATGATTTCATGAAGCAGCTTGGCGAAACATTGAAGCCCGGCACCTCTGCTCTCTTTGTGCTTGTGAAGAGTGCGACTCCGGACAAAGTTCTGGAACACATTCAAGGAACCGGCGGCACAGTCTTGAAGACTTCTTTGTCTCACGAAGACGAAACCAAGCTTCAAGCTGTGATTAGCGAAAGCGCAAAGGTTGGCCAACCGGTCTAACAGTTCTTGTACGCGATGAAGCCGGGAGTTCTCACAAGAATTCTCGGCTTCTTGTGCCCTGTTTGTTGATCCGGCGCTTGTTAACGCAATTTCGAATCAAGTACTTATATGCAGAGCGCATCTCGATAATGCCAAGGATTGGATCGTTAAATGTCTTCTGGGGTAGTTGAAGCTATGCGCTGATCGGATAAACTAGATGCATAAACGGTGAGTGCATCACTTAAATGTTGAGCACTTTGAGCCGAGGGGCTTTGCGGAAACACTAGGACGGCGTCGTCCGGAAGCAGTAGCAAGAAGCCCGCACCACGTGAAGGACTGACTGAAGCGTGATGAAATACTGAGCTCACCGCAATGAGCAGTCAGGCAGTAGTATGAACACCAGCGCAGAGCAATCTGGCTGGTGTTTTTATTTGGTAAAACACCACGGATGGCTGCGGTAGACTGTTCTCAGGTAGTTACCCGGAGCACCTTTGGCTGGAGCGTATACCGTAACTTTGTATAGACCCGTTGGGGTTAAAGAGCTAGAGCTGATAGCGGAGTCTGGCTACTTGGCGTTTCCGCCGCGTCTGTACTTTCAGCCGATTTTCTATCCTGTGATGAACGAAGAGTATGCAACACAGATCGCACGAGATTGGAATACCAAAGACGAGGCATCCGGATATGCAGGATACGTGACCAAATTTGAAGTCAGGAGCGACTATCTATCGCAGTTCGAAGTTCAGGTCGTTGGTGCTGCTAATGTTCACCAGGAGTATTGGATCCCAGCTGAAGACCTTGATACTTTTAATAAGAACATCGTCGGCCGCATTGAGGTGATCGCCACTTTTGTTGGCGACAAAGCGAAGCATTAGAGCAAGAAGTTCTTTAGAGCAAAAGCTCACTGCAAATGCACTTACTGTTTCTTCGCTTCAAAGTATGGATTCGGCAAAATGGGTGCCTTCTCTGTGTTCTTATCAGCTTTTTGGGTGTCCAATTCTTTGACAAGCACTGATGGTGCCACGATGCTAAGTGCGTCTCCTTGTGAAACAGTAGGCAAAAGGATTGGATAGGCTGTGGGATCATCTCCGACAGCAACGATGTCACGCATCGTGCTCAAGCCCACGCCGTTGAATGGTGTGACTCGTGCGATGGTTTCCGCGCCTGTTTCTACATCAACTTGATACACCAATGATGCGGGCAAGAGATTGAAGCCTGATTGTTTGCGCATCGATCCCATCATGCCCATGATGATTGACTTCGGATCTAAGACAGACGTGAAAAGGTTTTGCACGCGCCTCACAACAAGAACTGATTTAAGCCCTTCTTGTTTTCCAAGTTCGCGCAGCTTCTTGTACAGATCTGCCTTGTTGGTTGTAGTGTCTGTCGTTACAAAGAGGTTGGTCGTGCTTGCATTGCCATAGCGCGAATG
>JBGAVL010000462.1:0-2233 GCA_044228145.1 Obscuribacteraceae bacterium (SeqCode) | reverse complement strand
GGCTGGAGGGGGGTCTTCTTCGCTTTCATCCGACTCGCTTGGGCTGACTTTATCGGACTCAGCATGGCTTTCGCTATCTGTTTCGTCCGGTGAACCGGAGACTTCCACTTCCTGAATGAAAACCTGAACCGAGTCATCCTCAGGAGGTGCTTCCACCTCGCCGGCATACTGTTCGGATGGATCCTCATCCGGTTGAGAAAGAACCTGGTTGATCAAACCTGCATCCAATAGCTCTTCCAGTGTATCGGCAAAACTTCTGGCTTTCGCCGGCTGCATCGTAACCTCAGGCTCAATTGCGCCAAGCCTTGGTGAAATTGCAAAAGCACGGTCGGCCAGTACTTCCATGTCGTCTTTCTGGGGAGTAAATGCTCCGACCTGATCCTCGCCTGCAGTTTGAGGCGTTGGCGCTGCTCGAGTCGGTGCGGCGATTGTGGGCTCTGTTGTGACAGGAGGCGCAGGCTCTGTGGCTGTGGAAACTGTTTCGGAAACAGGTGGGGAATCTGGTTCGGAAACAGCTGGTGCAACTTGCGGTAAGTCCTGAGCTTTCGCGGCGGCGCTAACCTGCACTGCATCATGCACGGGTTCCGCACTGGAAACCGGTACTGCGGCAGCGTCTGGCGCCGGTACATCTTCAGGCTTCTTTGGAGTTTCGGCGACAGGCTGAGCAGCCGGCGTCGAACTTGCATCGGCACTGACAGTGTCTGCCTTTGGCGCGGAAACATTTTCGGAGCCTTGAGAAAGACCCGCGGACATGCCGATGTCCCCGGTCAGTGGACTGATATTGGGCATGAATGTGTGGTGCGAAAAGGGCGACGAGAGAGGAATCTGGCCCGAGGGCATGGGTAGTCCGTAAGGACTGCGGGTTGGCATCGTCGGGGTCTGATACTGAAAGGGCATGCTGGATACACCGCCGACGCCGGGTGTAGGCGGCAGGATCAGCGAGTCTTCAATGTCGGCCGGAAAATCATCGGCGCTGATTGGCGCACCGTCAGTGAGGGAATTTTCGTGAAGGGCAGGTTGCATGTATTCGGCAGCCGGTTCGCTGTAGTTTTCGCCTAGAGACAGAGATGATGCCAGAAGTGGACCACTGCCTACGCTGCCGGCAATCTCGGTGAGCAAGCTTGTCGACATCGTAGCTTCGCTGGCCAGCACTTTCAATTCGCGGTGCAGGCGGTGTAATTCTCCGGCTATGAATCGCCAATCCGGATCCGCCTGGACTGCCGGCGCAATCTTGGAGCCTTTCTTGGCGTTTTCGGCTTCTTCCAACCCAAGAAAGTACAAGAGGTTTTGCCGCACAAAAGCGCCGACGGACTGCGCTCCTGCTGCCCGGGCTTGTTTTTGAACTTCCTGGAATTGCTCAGGTTTGAGACTGATGACGATCTGATGTTCGCGCATTTGTACTACTGGGCTACTTTTCCAAGGACTCAAAGCCATTTTAGTAGAAATTAGCCGGCTGGGATTGAATAACTGGAATTATTAGAGCGAAAGCCGCTATCGCTAGCGCAAACCTCCAAATCATTCGAAAGTATCATGACGCAGCTGTACCCATAGTCCTTAAGGACAGGTGTAAAAATTCCGCTTCTTGAGCTTTAGCTGGCATGGTGGGCTGTTTTCGAGATTTCTCAAAAATTGAGCGCACTTAAGCTTTGTGTTTCGTCCCTGGCTGTTTGTTGGCAAGTGTTGGCCAATCATCCTGCGGTTCGATTGTGCATGTTGGGCTTCAATCAGTAGGGTTCGAGCGTATCTTGTTTTTCCCTTTCTGCTGACGTTACTCACAACCCTTTCTCCAATCGCCGCCGCCTGTTTCCGCCTTCAACCCTGCCGCTTTTGCGACTGGGGTTTTCACACAACTAAGGAGAAATTCCATGAACACCAACGCTGAAAAGTCTTCCTGCGCCGGTTTCCGGCCCTCGTCACTGCAATTCAAAGTGGTTCCTTGCTTGAGCGTCTTCCACGAGCATGACTTCGATCCCGATGTCATTGATCTCTTCGTTGTTCTCAATGCTCGCGCCGGGTTGGGACCGCTCTACGACGCCATCAATCTTTTGCCTAAGGGCGCAGACGATCGTTTTGTCAGGTCCGAAAATACAATCGCCGCTCGCGCGGAGCTGATTTTCGCGGGATTCCCGAAGTCTTCCTGGCGTGACTTGAGAGTCGCTTGCGGCATCTTCGCGGCGGCCCTCAAGCAGGCTGCATCTCAGGATTGCCGCAAGATTGCCCTGCTGGTTACGCC
>JBGAVL010000461.1:0-2282 GCA_044228145.1 Obscuribacteraceae bacterium (SeqCode) | reverse complement strand
AATAAACATTTCCCAGCTCGTAAAACATCACTCCTAGTGTCTCTTCCACCACCTTCTTCAAGTCTGGGTGAATACGAATCGCTGTCTCCGAATCAATATTCGGTATAGCTTTACCACAATCGATCGCTAAAGCAAAACAGGAGGTAGCACCGCCGGCCACCTCAGTTTCAAAACCTGTCCAAACGTCACGACAGACTGCAAAAACATCACCGGGATCAAAGAATGTCCCGCACTTCGGACAATTCTTGTGGATTCTCCCATCGAAAAACGGACCGGCATCAACATAGAATTCAAGAGATGCTCCGCACTTGCAATCGACATTGCTAAGCGGATCAAAAATCTCGGAAACTCTGTGCAAGTAATTTTCGGCAATCTGGAGCTTAATCTCGAAGTAGATTTCTGTCTCTTCGCCCACACTCTGATCGAAAGGGTATCGCAGACTCCGGCACTTTTCAAAACCGTAAATCGGCCATACAAGCAAAAGGTCGGCAGGCAGCCGCGCAGCAAACCATTCTGAAGTAGCCGGATAGGGAATCGATTCGCTATCTTTGGTCTGCGGCTCTCGACGGAAACCGCCCGTCTTTCCGGCCAACTCAAAATCGCAAAAGCAACTAAAGTCAAGCTGACTAAACTCAGCCGAGTCTGGTCGGCATAACCAACTGCCGCTATATAAACCAGCAATCAGCTTTTCCAACTGCTGCGGCGAGGGCTGGAAAGCATGGTCTTTCGGCAAAAGGTAATGTATGTACTCAACACCCATCTTCTACAAGCCTAAACGTCGGTGTACTCGGCACCCTCGGAGACTATCACAATACGGGCAGGCGCCACTGCTAATCTTAGCAGCACAAACAAGAAAGTTAAAACCGTCTGTATGTACGCCTCCTTTCGGCCGGCGAATCGCATCAACTTGGTCTGCAATCTCAGCGCGGTTAATTACTCACTCGACCAAGTCCATGGTCACAAAACCCTACCGCCAATCTTTCGCATAGAATTGACAGACTGCCTGCCGTATCTGAGGCATTTGAGTTCTGATCTTGTAACCATTGTCAACCCAAAAGAACCAGCATTGCTATTGTCCGCCATCAGTCAGCAAATAGACCGCGCAATGAAAGACCTTAACTACGTTCCGCAAACCGCTTTTTCCTTAGAGATATACTCGAGCAATCTATTGCCTCTGATAACGGCTTCGCGAGAACGAGACTTAAGAAATCTACTATTGACGACTGATTCGGCATAGTCATATTCTTGATTCAGAACGTAGATCAAGACCTCATCAACATTGCCACAACATAGTTGTTTTCTCCTAAAGCACTGGGACGCTGCTGGTATAGAAGAGTTGGCTCGAAAATACGGTTGGATTATCTTTGTAATCAACCACTCAATCTCTTTCAGATATTTTGAAAGCTGTTTGTCGGACTGAATAGGGGCACAGGGAATAAAGCGTCTATCGATCCAACTCCGTCGATAATCCACACTTAACTCACCAACGGTAGTCGCAAGAGGATTGCTTCGAATGCTATCCAATATTTCCTTGTCATCCGAAAACAACTCGGCCTTAATCCGTGACACCTCTTCAAAACGAATTCCAAACGAGTAATGCGCCAAGAGCACACCGCGGTTGAAACCGTAGTGAAGTTGAACTACACCCATGATGCCCGGCAAGACAACCTTACTGTAGCAGCGCCGAAGTTTCTCTGTATCGTATGTCTCAAACTGATACGAAGCGAATAACTCCGCTGATTTAACTAATAGCTGTTCAGTAAACTGTGTTGACATTAACGGAACACCCTAGCAGGATGCTGAAAAACTCATAGAGTTTGCCCCAATAATAGCAGTATGTGAGATCATTGCATGGTCAGCGGGATTGGAGACTTCGCAGTGAGAAGCAAAGACGCAAAACAACAGGTATTTTTCAGTTACAAGTCGATCGAAGATCGAATTCCGCAAGACCATCCAATACGGACCCTCAAAGTTTTGGTCGACGATATACTTGCGAGATTGTCGCCGGAGTTTGATCGCCTTTACTCGCATACTGGTCGTCCGTCGATTCCGCCCGAGCAACTGCTACGAGCGCTACTCGTTCAGATTTTCTTCTCTGTGCGGAGTGAGCGCCAACTCGTTGAGCAGCTGAATTACAACATGATGTTTCGTTGGTTCGTTGGCCTTAACCTGGACGATGATATATGGAATGCAACGACATTTACCAAGAACCGTGATCGCTTGCTGGAGGGGGAAGTTTCCGAACGATTCTTCGCCGAAGTGCTGGCAACCGCGAAGAAGCA
>JBGAVL010000460.1:0-2326 GCA_044228145.1 Obscuribacteraceae bacterium (SeqCode) | reverse complement strand
TTGTTTACACGTACCGTACCTGCGGTGTTGACGCCGGTAATGTAGGTGGCATCGGAGCCTTGTGGTCCTATTGTTCCATTGGTGGCGCCTTGCAATGTCGGTGCTGTGGCGTCGGCTTCTTGCCTTGTTTGAGATCCGGTGTTGGATTGTGCGCTGCCACCATCGACAGAACTCATCATCCCTTGTTCACCGGCCGACGAGAATTGATCGCCCATCGCTTGCGCGAATGCCGGAACGTTAAGTGAAAGACCTGCTACAACAGCGGCTGCGATACCCAATGATGCCAGGCGATTTGATGCGGAGCGAAGCATGATTACCTCCTCAAAAGATTTTTCAAATTTTGGTAAGTGGTCCTGAAAACGGCTCAAACTGAGCTATTGAGCAATGTATTCCTAAGTCAAATCAATGTCAAGCGATTGTGACAACCACTGCAAATCTTTATCCATGCCCGTTTCGAACACTTGATTGAAAGGTTTGCGGATGAAAGATTTCGTTCACGAACTCTTCACGTCCAGTATTCATGGGGCTTTTCGCCTGTTATTCGATTGCAACTTTCTTATGCTCACACGAAAGCTAGCCTTCACCATCCTTTCAAAGCGTCCAAAATTCGCGCTTAGCGAGCTTTTGCTGAAAGCAAAATCAGAAAAATCTTTGCACTTTATTGATCGAAGAAGCCACAAATCGGCGTGGGTAATCCAGCCTGACGACTAGATCTTTCAGGCTAAGAGGAAGGAGCCTTTCGGCCCCTTCCATGTGGTTCTAGCATCAATCTGAAGTATTGTTAGCTGAACAAGTTGGCGTCGCGAGCGGAAGCAACGAGCCAGTTGATACAACCGGGGGTTGCCAGTCCACCGGTCACGCCGGCGCATCCGAACATGACTTTCTTCATCGCGTCTTGCGATCCGGCAGCCATGTGCATAAATCCAAAAATCATTGTTGGTCCACCCCAGGCAATGCCGAGAATTTCCATACCGTTGGCGATGATATTGAGCAGGGCTTCCAGGTTTGCGAGGTTGTTGACGCGGACGGTTCCTGCGGTGTTGACACCGGTGATGAAGGTGGCATCTCCGCCCTGAGGTCCGATTGTGCCGTTCGTAGCCCCCTGGAGCATCGCTGCTCCTCCATCTCCTTCATGGCGCGTTTGTGTTCCGGTATTTCCCTGCGGCGCAGCAGAGAGGTCACCTGAATCGCCGGAGGACGAGAATACATCACCTTGGGCTTGAGCGAATACGGGGGAGCCGATGGTAAGTGCCAGGAAAACTGCTGATGTTGCTGCAATAGAAAAAACGCGTTGCAAAAATAGGCGAGTCATATTTCTACCTCACTGGAGATTTGTGTAGAAGTCGATTAGTAAGAGGGTAAACAGCCGCTCAAAGTGAGCTTCCCTAAAGTAACCGCTAACTGTGACACGAGTGGGGCAGTCATAAAACTCAATTTTTGCTCAGTCTTCTTCCTGCTTCGAATCGTCTGGCACGATTTGATACTCAACCTTGATTTCGCGATCGAATGCAGTGAACTGCGACTTTTTGAGCGGCGTAAATGATGCTTGGTGGTGGGAAATCCTAAGAGTATTGTTGTCTAACCATTTGGTCTCCGCCCAGCAACCTGGCTGACCAAAGACATTACCGCTTTGATCGTTGTACAACGTCTCGTTTGACTTCAGAATCGAAACACAGATGCTGAAACCCGTGGTTGCTCCTGCGTCATGGCGATACGCCAGAGCTTTAAGCTTCCCGTCTGGAGAAAACGACTTATTGATAATATTGTTTGCAGAAATGAAATGAGGTAATGCAGCAAAGAATAGATAACACAGGACAATGAGAACTCCCACACATGCTGCAAAAACTCCGATTGCACAAACCGATCTAGCTTCATCTGATTCAAGAATGTCTTTAAGTTTCACCACACCAACATCGCTACTACTGTTTGCTCACGATTTTTTCTTCGATATTAATGCCGCGATCAAATGCAATGAAATTAGAAACAAGGAAGGAGCCTTGCGGCTCCTTCCAACTGATTGCCTGATTGCGTGGCAGTGTACTTGTGATTAGCTGAACAGGTTGGCGTCGCGAGCGGATGCAACGAGCCAGTTGATGCAACCGGGTGTTGCCAATCCGCCTGTCACACCAGCGGCTCCGAAGAGTACTTTCTTCATTGCGTCTTGTGTGCCGGCTGCCATGTGCATGAAGCCCATGATCATGGTCGGTCCGCCCCAAGCAATGCCGAGGATTTCCATACCGTTAGCGATAATGTTGAGCAATGCTTCCAAGTTGGCCAAGTTGTTTACACGTACCGTACCTGCGGTGTTGACGCCGGTAATGTAGGT
>JBGAVL010000045.1:18458-26648 GCA_044228145.1 Obscuribacteraceae bacterium (SeqCode) | reverse complement strand
TTATCACAGGCAGCGGCAGCAGCCTTTGCGGCTTCCGCCGCCACCAACGACACCACCCCGACACCGGCGCCGCCTGCAGCAGAACCCGAGGCCGCTGCGTGGATACCGGTAGGAACGCCATCACAGCCATTTTTGCCGCCGCCTGTTAAGAGTGGCGGTCAACCGCAACAAATTCGTCCCCAGGCGATCCGCCCGCAATCTGGTCAGGATCCTGTTTCCTTCCAAGTTGAAACAGGTATCTATCAGCAATTCGGTGCACCGCCGAAAAAGCAGGCAGAACCGGAGCCTGCACCTGCACCTTTACCAGCAGCAGCACCTCCGCCACCACCACCGGAACCGGAAGCAGTACCGGCAGCAGAAATACCCGAGCCCGTGGCCGCAGAGGCACCACCGGCGGAGACATATGAGGCGCCGCCACCCGAGCCAGAACAGGCCTACAGCGAACCGGCACCAGTTATTCAAGAAGCAGTGCCGGAGGCTCCTGAACAGGCAGTTGATGAGTCCAACCTATCGCTTTTCGACCGCTTGAATCTGAAACTTTCCAAAGTTAAGACAGACGGTGCTGCACTGCCCACACCAGTAGCACCGCTTGCGGCTCCCGCCAAGCCGGCCGGCCAGGCTCAAGAGTCTGCCGAATTGTTCGGTTGGGAGACGCCGGAGGATGTGGGTCTGCCTGACAGTTCGGCGCAAGCCCCACTGTTCCAGGCGGAAGAGCCGATCACAGACGAATGGCAAAGTTGGGATACGCCCACTGCCGCTGAACCTGCGGCACCGGCAACGTCGCAAGATGCAGGTTTGGCTGAGGCATTGAGCGGATTGATGGAAAGTCAATCCACTTACGAAGAGCCGCCGGCCTACGCATCCAATCACACTGCTGCAGATTTTGCCTCTCAGGAACCTGCACAAGAAGCATCCTATCAAAGCAATTTCGTGGCGGACGCCGACCAGCCGCCTGGTTGGGCTGAATTCCAGGAATCTTTCAAGACGCCATCGTCATTCAGTGATATTCCGGCAGCTGCCGCACCAGCTCAAGCAGATTTAATGCCAGAGGCCGAAATGCCAATGGAAAGCGCAGCTGGTGACCTGGGCTGGGTTGAGCCTGCCATTCCCGAACAAGTATATGAAGATGCAGCTGCCGCAGTTGTTCAGCCTGTCGCCGAACCTCTCCCAGCCGAAGTCACCGAAGCGGTTGCGGAAATTGCCGTCCCAGAGCCGGCAGCGGCAGCAGCTCCAGCGCCGTTTGTTGCGCCGCCAATTCCACCTGCCATTAGTGCCAGCAATCCGTTTTTGGCTCCTCCGCCACCACCACCTCCTCCTCCTCCTCCACAGGAAGTGGTTCCTGAAGCACAGGCGGAAGCAGTGATTGAAGCAGCAGCACCGGAGATTGTTGTCACGCCTGCTGAAGAATCACCTGCACAAGAGCCCGTACAGGAAGTGTCCGCCGAAGAAGCGCCGGCTGTAGAAGAGGAAGAGCCGCCAGTCGAACCGCCGCCGCCTCCAAAGCCTCCACGCCAGCCAACAGCCGAAGAGCAGGCAGCAGTAGTCGCCGAAATGGCCAGCTTCCAGAAGAAGCTCGAGCAACAATTGGCAAAAGCGGCAAAGAAACTCAATTCGCGCGTAGAAGAAATCAAAGCCGCCGTGACCGCCGAGATGGAACGCCTGGCAGCAGAAAGCAGCGAATCCGATAAACACGCGGAAACCGCGCTTGCCGAAACCGGCACCCGCATCACCAAGCAATTGGAGAACGTCACAGAAGACGTCCGGCTCAAGATTTCCGATGCTGCCGCCAACGGCAGATACACGATCAAGCAGCTTTTGGCCACCAGCCATACTCAGATCGAAGAGGAAAGAAATCTGCGCTATGAAGCACTTCGAGAAGCATCGAAGCAATTCAGAAGCGACACCGATCAACTCTCGCGCAGTCTCGAAAAAGAGATGCAAGATACGGTCAACAAACGCACTCACGAAGTCGGCCAGATGGTCGAATCGGTAATCAGCAAGCTCAGAGAAACCGGCGACGCCTTTGTCAGCATGGTCGAGTTGCGCTTCGAACGATTCAGAGAGCGCATGTCCGAAGAGACCAACACAGTGACGGCACTCCTGGATCGCAGCGTCAATTCGATGATGGACGAGTTGGAAGGAACCAGCGAGAAATCCACCGACAAGCTGAAATCAGCCAAGTCCGATTGCGAACAAGCGATCAACTATCAAGTCCGTACAGCGGAATTGACCCTGTCGCGCAAAACCAGACAACATCTCACTTTGACGCTTCTGCCCAAACTCAACGAACGCAAGGAAATCTTGCGGGCGATGTCTACCGAAATGTGCAACCGCTTCTCGGAGGAGTCGACTGTCCAGGTGAATGCGCAAATGCAGGGACTGGAAGCCAGTTTGAACGCAGCCAAAGGACAATTGCACAATCTGGTCACCGAGTGCCTGTCCGGCATCGATTCGGTGGGCCGCAATCAGCAAGCCGGTTTGGAAGAAATCTTCAAAGAAGCAAGTGGGCACATTGAGAAATGCACCCAAGAAGTGACCTCTACATTGACTACAACCGAAAAGCAGATTCAAGAGACCGAGATGCTCTGCAAGAAGCTTGCAGAGACATCTTCCGTCGATGCGGACCCGCAATTGACTGAAGTGCGCAACACAGCTCACACCAAAGTGCTGCAAATCAAGCAGCAAGCCACATCTGGTCTTATAACCACAATCGACAGCGGCTGCGACCGCCTCGAGCAAGTCAGCCAGCAAGCGCAGACAGAACTGACCAACTTGCGCACGCAATACGCGCAGGGTGCCCGCCAGGCATCCGACAACGGTTTGGCTTCCATGCGCGATGCGATCCAGGAAGCCCTGGCAGCCATTCAGGCAGCACGCGAAAAATATATGGAATAAAAACTGCCGGATACAAGAATCAAGGTTAAATTTCGAGATATTCTCAAGATTATAAGATCCTGGCGCCCGGGTTAAGAAGTCATCTTTTCCGGGAATAGTGACACAAGGGTCATCATAGGCTCATTTGAAGAGCCTGCCGAAGCCGAGAGCGCTCACTTTGAGGAAAGGAAACTGAATAGTTTCAACTACGAGCCACCGCCTCCTTTAGCGGAGTTTGCCGCCGAGACCGGTGGCGTTGACTACGTCAATGAGAGCAACGAGATCTTCCTCTACCACGGAACGAACTGCTACCGGCGCTGGGAAATCAACAAATTTGGCGCCATTGAGCCCGGGCGCAATAGTTATAGTTTTTTCTCCACACGACCGCAAGACGCATTCAAATACGCACGTGCTGCCAGCATGCGCGATATGGGTCCAGGCTCCTTCAATTCACTGATTTGCGAGCCTGTCGTGCTTAAGGTACGCTTCACCGCGCGCACATGGATTCAAGTCGACTTCATTCAAGACGAAAGCGCCCACGATGAAGGGGCAACCGGCTTGATCATGGCTGTGCTTGGACCAGTCCCGTGCGGCAGCATCGTCGACGTGTTGCATTGCATGCATGGACGCCGCCTGGGCAATGGCGCCGAAACCATACGCAGCTTCGAAGACGGGCGTGTGATGCAAGGAATTCGCCATCTCAAAGAAACACTGATGAAAGACCGCCTGGACGGCTGGTTTATCAAACACATGGGCATTTTGAGCCGGCGCGTCGGCACCAGCCTTCAGGGCGGCGAAGTGCCCGACGTCACTCTTGATGACGAAGTGCGTCGCTTGCGTCAACTGCAAGTACGCGCCTGACGATCATATATATGAATTCAGTGGACTCACTATTGCGGCAGGGGCGGTCGTTGCGGCTTGTTGCCACGACTGCGCTCTTGTGCACGCCTGCCCTCGCTCAGGACAGCGAACGACAGATGGAGCAACTGCTCAACAAAGTCGAGGATTCCCGCGGAATGCAGCAGGGCATGCAGCAGCAGCAGTACAGGCTCAACCAGATGCAACAGCAACAGACGATGCCTCAGGCTAACGGTTTCAATCAAGGCACGCAAGGCGGCTACCAGAACAACTACCGCGGTAGCAATGGTTTTTCCTATCCACAACAACAGCAACGAAACAGCATATTCAGCCAGTCGCCTCTCAGACAGCAACAGCCAGTCAAACAGACTCCTTTTGCCGGTCTGTTCGGGGGTGGACAACAAGCCGCACCGCCGCCACCGCGAGGACCATTAACAAAACGCGATTTGTTTCGCATGTTCCTCGAGGGCGATGCGTCAGCCGGGGGATCCGGTTCTTCTAACGACTATCAAAAACAGCAAAACAACCAGCGCAAATACAACAATGCCGCGCAGTACAGACAAACCGCAGAAGACGCAGCCATGAGAGCGCTCGGAGCCGAACAACGATCGCAGTACGGCAGCAAGAGTTCGAGAAACTCGGCGGCTGACGAAGCCTATTACGCAGCTCAGGCGGCGCGAGGAGCGGCAAACAGCGCAACAGCGGCGGCATCAGGGGGCGCGCTCAATGCCAATGATGCGGCAGCATCGGCCAGAAACGCAGCCGACCGCGCTCAAGCTTCAGCCGACCGGGCTCGCGCCAATGCCAATCGATATCACGACAATTGATGGTTTCCAAGCCGCATGCCGCCTCAACGGTTAGCACCATATACGGTGTCACGTCTGTATTGCTCGATAGGCACTGAAGAAGGCGGTCTATCGCCTCTGGCTATTCGCTCGAATATCGAGTTCAGCACATGGCCAACAGCCCAGGCTGTACATAAGAGTGCAATTGGAAATGCGTAAGTTTCAAACATGCCCAACAATCAATTCGACTCAAATCATTCAATTCATGCAACATACTCAGTAAGCCACATGATGCGTAATGAGCGGGTCAAAATCCCCCATAAGGGAATAAAGAAAACGCAAAGACTTATCGGTTCTGGTCGAGTTTTTCATTGAAGAAGCTGAATATTCGAATGTTTGCTCTTGCACTGATTTTAGTGTTTCAACCTGACACAGTCTCCGCCCTGGCAAACCCTCAGAGCACATCAAAGGAATCCGGCAAAAAATTGCAGGGTGCGGCAAAACAGCCGAAAAGGGCCAAGCCTGAAGCAACAAACGAAGAATTCGAAGCACGCGCAATCAGAACTCATGTGCCTGCAGCCGGCCATTTCTCAAAACGCCGAGAGCGAATTTGGGAGACCTTAAAACGCAATTACGCGCAGAAAAAGAACATCAGTCATTTGCTTCGTCAGTACCTGAAGATGGACGACTCAGTCAATCGCGGCACAAATTGGATAATCGATGATGCCGGCAATTACACAAGGATGCGACCTCTGAGCGTCCAGTGCAGAGAACTCGAAGAAAAACTCGACCTGCCCTGGCAAACAGTCGGTAAGTGAGATAGAAAACCAGACTTCCAGCGCAGAATTGGTGCACTGGGTTAGAAATTTTTAGCTTTGGTTGAAATGCACGGGCAGTGGTTGTCATTAGCATATTTAGAAGCTATTCTAATGCGCATAAATAGACATCTCCGGCGGAGGATTTCGCGATGGTCGTTGCGCAAGGCAAGGCTACAACTTGCAAGCTATTGATCGATGGTGCCTGGGTAGACTCGAAGGCAACTGAATTCGGCGAGGTCAACAATCCGTCGACCGGCGAGTTGATTGCCAAAGTGCCTATGGGCGGAAACGATGACGTTGACCGCGCAGTGCAGGCAGCACAGAAAGCGTTTGTCGAGTGGAGAGAAGTACCGGTCGTCGAGCGCGCTCGCGTCATGTTCCGTTTCAAAAATCTTCTCGATGCGCACTACGAAGACATCGCCAAGTCAGTCGTAAGAGAGCACGGCAAGACAATCGCCGAAGCAAGAGCATCAGTAATGCGCGGCATCGAAGTCGTCGAATTTGCCTGCGGAGTGCCTTCTTTGATCATGGGCGAATCGATGGAAAACATCGCCCGCAACGTCGATATCGAGACAGTCCGTCATCCGCTCGGTGTCTGCGCCGGCATCACTCCATTCAATTTCCCGGCCATGGTGCCTCTCTGGATGTATCCTGTCGCCATCACCTGCGGCAATTCTTTTGTTCTCAAGCCATCCGAGAAAGTGCCGCTCACCAGCATGCTCATCGCTGAGTTTCTCACCGAAGCCGGGCTGCCCCAGGGTGTTTTCAACATCGTTCATGGCGGCAAGGATTGCGTCAATGCATTGCTGACGCACCCGCTCATCAAAGCAATTTCTTTCGTCGGCTCGACACACGTTGCAAAACACGTTTACGAAACCGGCACCAAGCACGGAAAACGCGTTCAATCTGCCGGTGGTGCGAAGAATCACATCATCGTGATGCCGGATGCCGACATGGACCAAACAGTTCAAGCCTTGCAAGCTGGCCAAGGTCACAGCCCTGATCGACAAGGGTGTCAAGGAAGGTGCAGACCCGGTTTTGGATGGTCGCAAACTGAAAGTCAAAGACGCACCTGAAGGCTACTTCCTTGGACCGACAATCCTCGACAAAGCGAAAGCAGACAACACTGTCGTCAGAGAAGAAATCTTCGGACCGGTTCTTTCCTGCGTCAGAGTCGACACAATTGAAGATGCGATCAAGCTTGGTGAAAACTGCGAATACGGCAACGGCGCAGTCATTTACACGAGCAGCGGCAGAGCGGCACGCGAATTCAAACATCGCTTCAATGCAGGCATGATTGGCATCAACGTCGGCGTACCTGCACCAATGGCATGGTTTCCCTTCACCGGATGGAACAACTCTTTCTTCGGCGACCTGCACATACAGGGCAAAGAAAGCATTCAGTTCTACACCCAGCAGAAGATGACCATGACCAGATGGGTCGCACCTTCAAAAGGAAGTGCCAAATTCCACGACCCCATTTGGAAGGCAAAGAGCTAGAATCTTGTAGGCGAAGCCCTACGAACTAGAAAGCTCAGACAAATGAAAATCGACGATCTGATAAACAAGTTCAGAGTAGCTTCGCGTGAGCTGTTCAATAACTATTTTCGCATTGAAAATCCATGGAGCAAGGAGAACCAGGAAGAAGCCTGGTATCGCCAAAATCGTTATTTGGAAGTCGAAAAAACTTTGTGGCAGCAGTTGGTTCTGGACATGGCCGAAATTGATGGACCTGGCTATGAATCGAACGAAGCGCATCCGAAGATTCGGCTCAAAATCAAAAGTGATATTGGGCCGATCATGTTGAACAGAGAGTTTCACTCCGGCTATTGGGACTATCCCATTAAGGAAGTGACTAACAAAGCGGTGTTCAGCTTCGTCTGCTTTTTCGACTTCGACAATCTCTCAATCCGCGACAATCAGTATGTGCGAGCAAAACTAATTGAATGGCCGGCGCATCCGGAGGCAATCGGCAAACATGCGCTGCTAGATGCAAACAACGTCGTATACAGCCTAGCCGACCACTAGTGTTAGTCGAAACTTTTTTGGCCGGGCGACGCATGGCGTCGCCCCTACGATTCCGCAGTTGAAGGGGCGCAGCATGGCGTCGCCCCACAGTACCGCAGCGGTTAGCCGGCCACTGATTCCTTGGGCGAAACAAGCTGAGCAATAGCAAGTTCGGCAGTTTCAAGCGCATCTCTTGCAGCAAAGCTGGCCGCCTCAGCCGCTTCACTTGCTGTTTTACCGGCAGCCAATGCGGCTTCGCGAGCTGATTTGCCGGCGTGCTCGGCAGCATCTCTTGCTGCGTTGCTTGCGGCTTCAGCAGCTTCGCGAGCTGATTTGCCTGCAGCTTCCGCGGTCAGGTAGGCACCCTCTGCCGCTTCATGTACAGCAGCACTTGCCGCTTCAGCAGCCTTTTGAGCGGCTTCGGCAGCATGGGTCATCGCGGCGGAAAGATTTTGCTGAGCCTTGCCGATTACAGATGTCTCGCGCTTCCTCGCGAGCAACTCTTTGGAAGGACGGACTATGCGAGTTGCCAGACCAAGTCTCTCGAGCAAAACAATGCAGCACCAGGTGAAGTCGAATTCCCACCATTGCAGCCCGTGTCGCGCGCTCTTCGGCACCGCATGGTGATTGTTGTGCCAGCCTTCGCCGACGGCAAGAAGACCAACCCACCAGACGTTTCTCGAATCTTCCGTAGTTTTGTATGTGCGATAACCTAGACTGGGCAAGTGGCAAAATGCGTTGACAAATTGGGTGCTCCAGAAGATCGTGAATGTTGCAATCAAATTGCCGACGACGCACTGCCAGCCGAACAAAAGGAAAAGCACGACGCGGAACATAACGCAGAAAAA
>JBGAVL010000045.1:0-18448 GCA_044228145.1 Obscuribacteraceae bacterium (SeqCode) | reverse complement strand
CATCAAGTCAGCAGCTTGCTTTTGCAAGTCTTCATCAGACTGTACTTTGCCGGTGTAGTACATCCATTTGTACAATGAATGCCAGAAGCCATCTCTGGGTGAATGCGGATCGCCGGGCTGATCGGACTTTTGATGGTGCTGGCGGTGAACTCCCACCCAGACGATCGGCGAGCCCATGAGCGCAAAGTACGCACCGGAGCAAATAACATATTCGAGCCATTTAGGCACGGACAGAGACTTGTGTGTGAGAAGGCGATGGTATCCCAGAGTGATTCCGACTCCGTGCCAGTGATGCCAAAAAACCGCCCAAGCGATAATCACCAAACTGGTTGAAAGTACCGGATCGTTAAAGATGCCCAAAGCGAGTTCCTCTGTGTTTCTCAATAGATTCTATGTATATGGCCATTAAAGCTCAATTGGCACAGTTATATCATGAGTTCTCAAGACGCGCGCGCGTCTTCAGAACCTTTAGTGCGAGCGGTCACTCAATCGACGACGGGCCCACATCTGAATAATATCTCATACTGCAACAAACCGCATAGTTTTTGAAGCCGGGCATGCCCCTAAGGGTATACTGACAGCTCGCTTAAAACATCGCTTTGCAGCTGGCTATGCCGAAATTCGGTTTTCTGAAGTTTAAATACAATCTTTCAAGGCTCGCTCTAGCCTTTCTGTTGAGCGGACTGTCCGTCTGTTCGATATTGCAGCCAAGTCTGGCCCAGCCAACCTCCGCTGTGCCACTACAGGCGGTACTAAAACACGACAAGTCGCTAAAACGAGCACGCGTTGTTTTGGCGCTTGGTGGAGGTGGAACCCGCGGCTGCGCACACATTGGAGTGTTGCGCGTGCTGGAGCGCGAGGGCATTCCCGTAGACGGGATCGTCGGCACCAGCATCGGAGCGATTGTCGGCGGGCTCTATGCCGCCGGCGTCAAAGTCGATGAAATTGAACATCGCATGCTAAACCGGTCGCTCTTGAAAGCATATCAAACAGTTCCTATTCCAATTCGCGTCGCCTTGATACCTATATTTTTCCTTCCGCGTTGTTTGGGTCACCAACCCCTGGACGGACTTTACAAGGGCAGTCGCTTTCGCAACTATTTGAATAACTGTGTTCCTGAAGCCGATCGTGAAATTAAGGCACTGCCCATCCCATTTGTCGCGGTCGCATCAAATCTTTTGGACGCCAAACCATTTGCTATAACGGAAGGCAATCTCGGTCTGGCTATCCAGGCATCATCGGCGATTCCGGTTCTGCGCCGGCCTGTGCATATGAATGGAGGGCTTCTCGTGGACGGGGGTCTGCAAGCCAACCTTCCTGCAAAACAAGCAAAACAGCTGGGCGGTGATATCGTCATCGCCGTCGATGTCGACGAAACTTTTACCACCCTCAACGAGAAAGATTTTCACCGCATCGGCAGCGTCGGCAAGCGCGTAATCAATATGGTTTTGTCGAAAGTTGACGAAGATCAGCTCTCCGCAGCCGATATTGTGATTCATCCGGTTGTTAACAACATCAGCCTCTTGAGCAGCAAATCAAAGGACGCGCGCTATGCCATTGCCCAGGGTGAAGCGGCAGCAACAGCGGCTCTGCCCGCAATTCGCGCACAGCTGGACAAAGTTGCAAAATTGAAAATCGCCGACCAGGCGCAAGGCGCCGAATAGATTGCGGAGGCAACCGTGACGGCAAAGCGCATTTCTTTGATTCTCTGCGGACTCTTCTTCGTCTCAGTGGGCGTGCTGCACTTCACCAATACCAATACCTTCACGCGCATCGTTCCGGACTTCGTTCCGTTTCCGGATTGGGCAGTTTACATTTCGGGCATTATCGAAATTGCCGGAGGCGCACTCCTGTACTTTGCGAAGACCAGGCGTTTTGCCTCGTATATGCTCATTTTTCTTCTGATCATGGTCTTCCCTGCCAACATCAATATGGCCGTCAATCACATCGACTTCGGCAAGGTGCCGACCCCGGTTTTGTGGGCCCGCCTGCCTCTTCAGGCTCTACTCATTTACTGGGTGTACAGATTGCGCCGTTTGGAATAACGATGAAATAACGCCGGTTGAAAGAGCGAAAAATATCAGGCCAGGCCGGATGAAAAACTGCGTGTCTGCCTTCAAAAGCGGAAAGGGGTGGGGAGAACCGCCCAACCTTGGTTTTATTTAGCTTGCCGAAAGCTTTTCAATTGCATATTGTTGTACAAACGACTTCTTGATTACCAGCCAACGAGCGGGGACAAAACTCGGCATGCGGATAGTCATTACCGGTGGACCTTCGGTGGGCAAAACCACCATCGTGTCGGGCGTTGCCGAACGGGGCTTCCCAATCGTTCATGAATTCGCGACAGAAATCATTAAAGAGGGCGTCCTTCTGCCCTGGGTAGACCGCTGCTCCTTTCAAAACGAAGTTTTAAGGCGCCAGTGCTGCGCAGAAAAAGAACTGAGCGGCGTAGAAGGTCCTGTCTTCCTCGACCGCGGGCTTTTCGACGGTGAAGCCTATTACATTTATGACAAACTGGAAATTCCGGAAATTTTCTCGCAGTTGGACTCCTCGCAATATTCGCTGGCATTCCTGGTAGAACTGCTGCCGTTTTTCGACAAGACTGATGTGCGCAGAGAAAATCTTGAATTCACTCGTGAGATATCAGTTGTACTGGAAAACTGCTATACCAGCCGAGGCGTAGAAGTGGTGCGGGTTCCGGCCATGTCACCGACCGAAAGAGTGGACTTTGTCATCTCCGAAGTGCGCAAGCGACTGCCTGCGTTCAAGACGCGGAAAGTCACTGCCCATTCCAATCACCTGCATGTGCAGCGGCGCTCAAATCGCATCAGCGCAAACGCCCTGTAGGGACGACGCCATACGTCGCCCGGTGTTTCAGGTAAACGCTGCCCACGCTTACCGGGACGCAACAGACTTTTCAACAGGCTATCCTATTGTAGTCTGACGACAGTCTATTAGCCGCAGGACGTCTGCCGCCAGACTGCTGCAAGGGCGGGAGGGTGAATGCACGCATCAGAAGCAACCGCTTACTATTTCAAGAGAGCATCAAAACACCTTGGCATGAGCGAACGGCTCGAAAAGGTGCTGATGATGCCGAAGAGAGAAGTCAAAGTCGAGATTCACGTCGAGCTTGACAATGGTGAGCTTGTCTCATACACGGGATTTCGCGTCCAGCATGACAATTCGCGCGGACCGATGAAAGGTGGTCTTCGCTATCACTCAGAAGTCGATCACGATGAAGTAAACTCTCTGGCCAGTTTGATGACATGGAAAACCGCCGTAGTCAACGTGCCTTATGGTGGCGCCAAGGGTGGTATCAGTTGCAATCCGTCTTTGCTGTCTCACTCGGAATTGCAAAGACTGACTCGAGCCTTTGTTGACGAGATTCACGATGTAATCGGACCGACCCTCGACATACCCGCTCCAGATATGGGCACCAACGCTCAAACTATGGCGTGGATTGTCGATCAATATTCCAAATATCACGGCTGGACACCTGCTGTTGTGACCGGCAAACCGGTTGAGTTGGGCGGCAGCAAAGGGCGCGACGCTGCCACAGGCCGAGGCATTTTGTTTGCTATACAGGCATTCATGCAGGACAAAGGAAAGTCCTTAAGCGACCTCACCTTCGTGATCCAGGGCTTTGGCAATGTCGGCAGCTGGGCGGCTCTTCTCATTCATCAAGCGGGCGGCAAAGTGATTGCCGTATCCGATTTGACAGGCGCAATCAGAAACCCGAAAGGGCTGGACATTGAGGCTCTGCAAAGGCATGCAAAAGAAGCAGGGGGCATCGCCGGATTTCCGGGGGCTGAAAGCTTCGACGCCGACAATCTCTTAATCGAAGAATGCGATGTGTTGGTCCCTGCCGCTCTCGGCAATGTACTGACCAAATTAAACGCAGCCGACATCAAAGCAGCATATATCGTCGAAGGCGCCAACGGACCCACGTCACCTGAGGCAGATGAGCTTTTCATCAAGCAAGGCAAGTATGTCATTCCGGACATCTTTGCCAATGCAGGCGGGGTGGTCGTCTCCTATTTTGAGTGGGTGCAAAACATTCAGCAATTCCGCTGGAGCGAAGACAGAGTCAATGCAGAATTGAAAACGATAATGCTGGAAGCGTATCAAGACATCAAAGCGCTGGCCAAATCAAATAAATGCGACTTGCGCACGGGCGCTTTCTTGCTGGCGATATCGAGAGTGGCGCAAGCAGCGGCTGTACGGGGGTTGGAAAACGACAGCTTTTGCATGCTCAAACCGATGGGCTGAGTGTGGAGGCAACCCGAGGATTCTGTCGTCAAAAACTAGTCCGCTCCGGTTCGATTGCCTGGCGTAAATTCAATTAGAAAGGAGACCATCCTGTGTCGGATGCAGATAGAAAGAGCGAAACACCCGAGGAGAATCCAATCAACCGGGAGGTTCCGGAGCAAACTACGCAGATGGCGCACGGAAGCGAAGGCGAGCCGCAACATGTAGAAGGCGGCGAGTCAGTTGACGAAGCGACGGGAAACTATTCGCAAGAATATTGGCTTAAAAATGTATATCGCGGCGATTCGGTTCCGCAGCTTACATTGCGCGCTGTGATTATGGGCGGATTGCTCGGCTCGCTTATGTCCATTTCCAATCTGTACACGTCAATTAAAGTTGGCTGGGCATTCGGTGTCGCAATCACTGCTTGCGTTCTTTCCTACGTGATTTGGAATTCTTTACGCGTGTTGTTTCCAAAACTGACTCCGATGACAATTTTGGAAAACAACTGCATGCAGTCGACAGCATCTGCAGCCGGCTATTCGACTGGTGCCACTATCGGCACCGCCTTTGGTGCGTATCTTTTAATCACAGGAAATCATGTCTCCTGGCAAATTCTTCTTCCCTGGACTTTAGTCACCGCACTCCTCGGTGTCTTTCTCGCCGTGCCGATGAAAAGGCAGATGATCAACGAAGAAAAACTTGCTTTCCCGAGCGGCATTGCCGCAGCCGAAACTCTTAAAAGCCTGTACGGACAGAGCAAGGAAGCAATCCTGCAGGCACGTTATCTTGTCACCGCACTATTCGTCGGCTTGTTTGTCGGACTCATCAAAGGCGAATATGAATGGCAAAAGGTCTTTCACATCAATTATCCAAAACTGCCTGATCTGGTTCCATTTTCTGCGAATATCCGCGGGGTTGATCTCTCAAAGATGCCTGGTTTTGGTTTTGAACCGAGCGTTCTGCTTATAGGCGCCGGCATGATCGTAGGCATGCGGGTTTGCGCGACCATGATGTTTGGATCGATGCTCTTATATTTTATTGTTGGCCCCTGGGTGGTGAGCATTCACGAAATTCCAGGACCGGAAAAACTGATCAAAGGATGGGCTCTCTGGGGCGGTACCGGACTGATGGTGACCTCAGGGCTGACGGCTTTTGCTCTGCAATGGAAAACGATCGTTAAATCGTTCGGCAATGTTCGACCTGGCGCTGCCTCCGCAGACGCTGAGGAAGAAGCCCGTATCGCATCCATCGAAGTACCCATGAAATGGTTGATGATCGGCGCCATCCCGCTCACCATTGCCATGGTCATTCTGGAATACGTCGCCTTTTCGATTAATCCGGTGCTCGGACTGGTTTCCGTTGTCGTCAGTGCTTTCCTGGCCCTGGTAGCATGCCGCTCCACAGGCGAAACCGACATCACGCCGATTGGTCCAATGGGCAAATTGACCCAACTCACATACGCACTTTTGGCGCCCTCGAACATCACGACAAATTTGATGGCGGCTAGCGTTACGTCGAACATCGCTTCCAGCTCTGCGGACCTTTTGACTGACCTGAAGAGCGGATACTTGCTTGGAGCAAACGCGCGCCGGCAATTCATCGCGCAGTTCTTCGGCGTTTTCTTCGGCACTATAGCCATTGTGCCTGCCTGGTTCTTAATGATTCCGACCAGAGAAGTTCTCGAAAAGTACAATCCACCCTCGTCAAATATGTGGAGAGCAGTCGCAGAAGCATTGTCGAAAGGGATTGACTACATTCCCCTGACCGCGCGTTATGCGCTCTTGATCGGCGGCATCTTGGGCGTCGTTATGGCGCTCATCGACCACTTTGCGCCGAAGAAGTGGAAACCCTATATGCCATCGGCAATGGGTTTGGGCTTGGCGTGGATTATGCCTTTTGCAAATGCTTTCTCTTTTTTCATCGGGGCGATAATTGCTCTGGTATGGGGCAAAATAAACAAGAAAACCGCTGAATTGTACGTAATTCCGATTGCTTCCGGCGCAGTAGCCGGAGAATCATTGATATGTGCTTTACTGGCGATTACAGATGCTGTTTTAGCGTTGACCACAAAACAATGACCAATACGTCCGAACATGCAAACACAAGTCAAAACTAAAGAAAAGGAAATTGTACTCAAAGCGGTCGACTCACTGGGACGCCGCGTGACAGCAGCCGACGTAGCAGCAAAGACCGGTTTGCCGGTTTTGGTTGCTCAGGAAGAACTTAATAGAGTAGCTGCGGAAACCGGCGGTCACATGGAAGTCGCCACCACAGGTGATGTCGCATATAAATTCAGCCCCGGTTTTCAAAATGCATATTTGACAAAAGGCATTGCCAGATTTTTTCAGGTTGTCGGCAAAAAACTTTTTGATATCGCCTATTTCCTCTTGCGCATTTCATTCGGCATCATGCTGATTCTCTCTGTCTTGGCAGTTTTGCTTATTTTCATTGCCATCATGATTTATGGAAACAAAGGTGGAAACAACGACAGAGATGACTATGGCGGAGGCTTTCACCTCGGATTTTTCGATTATTTAATCTTGCGTGACTTACTCACCTGGGGTGCGTACTCCGCTGCCGGTCAGCCGGGCAACCAGCAGCAACGGCGCCGAAAGAGCAACTTTCTCTTCGATTGTTTTTCCTTCCTTTTCGGCGACGGCAATCCGAATGCCGATATAGAAGAGAAGAAGTGGTCACTCATAGCCAACTCGATTCGCGATCACGGCGGCGTGGTTACTGCTGAGCAATTGGCACCATACACAGGAGCCAGTCCCACTGACGATGACGCAGTCTTGCCAGTCCTGGTGCGCTTCAACGGAAAACCAGAAGTAACCGAGGAAGGTGGCATCGTATATGCATTCCCTTCCATGCAGGTGAGCGCAACAGCCAAAGACAGTCATGTCAGCGCTCCGTTCTTGAAAGAGATGCGCTGGCCGTTTGTCGGTCCGCAAGCGGGAAGTTTGATCATGGTGTATGTTTTGGCCGGATTCAATTTCCTGGGCACCTGGTGGCTGTTTCTCCAACCCAGCCTGCACGAACTGTGGCCCTTACTTTTGCCTCTTGTCACTTACGGAACTTTATTCGTGACCATTCCAATCGGCAGGAAGTTTGCGCTTGATGTAATCAATCAGCGCATCACAGAACGCAACGGCAAGCGCTCTACCTACGCTGAAATGCTGAAAGCACCATCAGCAGAGTTATCGAAAAAGCTCAGCCACGCAAACAACTTGCGCATAGGCAAACACGACATCAAGGCGGACGAAATCGTATACACAACCGAAGAAGGCAACCTAGATCAAGAGTCAGCAGACCAACTCATAGAGTTCGACAAAAAGCTGAAAGAGGGCACCGGCAAAGGAGAGTTTGACGCATCACCATGAAAAACGTCCGCATCGTGGAGTTGAATCTCTATCCGGTGAAATCATTAGCCGGCATATCACTGTCTTCAGCTAAGCTGGATGAGAAGGGCATTACGTTCGACCGCAACTGGCTTGTCACCTTGCCGAGCGGGAAGTTTCTCACACAACGCGAATTTCCGAAAATGGCTCTGGTGAAAACAGCGATCAATGAAAAAGGCGATTTGACTTTGAGCGCGGAAGGGCGTTCGATCATCGCAGTACCGCATTTTGATCATGAAGAGGCGATGGGCTTCAAGCGTGTCACAGTCTGGAAAGACGAGTGCTATGCTATCGACGAAGGTGATGATGTTGCCGCGTGGTTGAGCGAATTTCTGGAAACAAAATGCCGCCTTGTAAAAATGAAAGATGGTTTTAAACGCCCAATTGTCGATGAAGGAAAAGAGTTCGACGGCAGCGTTCGATTCCAAGATCAATTCCCGCTGCTCGTGATATCGAGGGCTTCTCTTGAGGCTCTTAACGACAAACTTGAAACACCATTGCCGATGAATCGGTTTCGCCCGAACATTGTCATTGAAGGTTGTGAACCGTTCGAAGAGGACGAATTCAAAACTCTCAGCAGCTCTTCAGGTGTCTCTCTCACATCGGCAAAACCATGCGCACGGTGCGTGGTTACGACCACCGATCAAGCAACCGCTCAGCGAGGCGTTGAACCATTGAAAACATTGGCGACCTTTCGCTCTTCGGAAAACGGAGTTCTATTTGGGCAAAACTTGCTCGTTACGCAACCAGGCAGGCTGAATGTAGGCGACGAACTGAGCGCGGAGTAAAGAATGGCTATCCTGGAGCGCCGGCATCTTGCCGGCAGAAAGCAGTATAGTCTCAGATGCCGCCAGGATGGGGGCGCTCACTAGATGCGCCTGCCGCCACCAAGTGAACGGTATTGACGCATCGCATCGCCCCTAGAAGTCGGTCCACTTTGCTCGAATGTGAGCCAGTTTCCACTGGTTTCCGACCTTGACGAACATCTCAGTGACGAAGGCCTGTTGCTTCGAAACACTTTGACCCTTTAATAGTTTTTCAGCTCTAAAAGTGACGACTGCGGAGTTGCCTACAACCTTCACGTAAGGTGAGTCGATGGTGTAGCCGGAGATAGTTCGACCGCCGTCTGTGTCTGTTTTGAAATCTTGTTTTAGTCTCTTTAAAACAGCTTCTCGCCCGGTTATAGTCTCGTTTTTCTCTTCGTTGAACATCGCACAATCTTGATCGAGACATTCAGAGAGTTCGTCAAACTTCCCGCTCGAATATGCGTCCGCTAAATTCTCAACCATTTTCAAAACCACAGGCGCTTCCGGTTTTGGTGAATGCATCTCCGCAGCTTCATGGGGATTGAGACAACGGACAATGCTCGCCGGCTTTGCAGGTGTCGCGATCTCTGCAGTGGAGTCCCTAATTGATTTTGGCTCCGCAACAGCTTTGCGCGACGGCAGCGCACCCGTCATCCCCGGAATCCCGCCGCTTTTCTCTGCCAAGGTCGTTTTCGCAAGAAATTTATCCGCGGCACAGGCGCCACCATTTACGGTGCAAACAACCGCAAGTGCCAACCAATACTTTTCTCGTTTTGCAATGCTTATCATTAGTTAAGTTCATTCAATGCGCGGTCCACGTCTCGTATCGAATGATCGAGCTGCACCAGATAGTTTTCCAAAAGACCCTGCCGCCGCCGCAATTCGTCAATCTGCCCGGCTACTTCGTTGTACGAACGTTGCACTTCCCGCTGCTGAGCATGCAAAGCGTCGCTGGAGGCCTTAAGTTTGTTGTAAGTCGCCGAATCCGTAGCAGGCGACGGAGCGACGCCCGACAAGCAGACGACGCCAACAAGAGACAAACTTAGCCGAATCGTTCTATTTCGAGTTATAGACATGGCAGCGAGTAGTACTGTTTGGGTCATGTAATACTATAATGTTCGTGCCTCCGGTAGATTAATGAATGTCTAACTGGAGTGCCGACAAGGGGAATCTGCCGTGTCGCAAATTGCGCAGTCAATTGAACGGAGAATCAACGTGAGCCGGAAATCGAGACTAGTCGGACTTCTAGCGGCAGCTTCCATAATAGGCAGCCTTGCTCCGGCATGGGCAGGAACCACTGCGGAATCAGCTTTTGATGCGATCAAAGGCATGGCGGGAGAGTGGAAGGGAAAGACCGACGATGGAGAGGATGCTGTCGCTACATACGAAGTCTCGTCCGGGGGAACAATAGTCATTGAAAAACTCACACCCGGAACTCACCCGTGCATGACCACTGTCTATCATCGCGACAAAGATACTTTGATGATGACGCACTATTGCAACATGGATAATCAGCCGCGCATGCGGATGAAAAGCTTCGACGCCGGCAAGAATTCGCTTTCATTCGACTTCATCGACATCACAAATTTGCAAAATGAGAAGGCCGGCTACATCCAGAAGCTAACTCTTAGCATGCCCGACAAGCAGCATCTGGAGCAGGATTGGACCTTTACCAAAGATGGCAAAGAGTCGCATGCGCTTTTCCATTTTCAGCGTAAAGCCGCAGACACTGCGAAGAAGTAGCCTTTTAGGACACCAGCCGATCAGTCTTCGCAACCACTCTTCCCCCACACCCGGGAGGTGCAGGATGCGCGTCCAAGCAAATTTCATAATCTAGCTTGAGAAGTAGATTGGCGATACGCTCAATTGAAAAACCTGCCATCTTCCCTTTGAGAATATCAGAGACCTTTGGTTGCGGTATGCCAAGCCGATGTGCAATCTCAGTCTGAGTGCCTGGAGTGGTTTTAAGCGCAGCTTGAAGCGCATCAAAAAGCAAGGATTTGAGCGAAAGTTCAGCAGCTTCTTCGTCGGAGAATCCGAGATCAATAAATATGTTGCCACTACCGGTAGTGAATGGTTTTTCCTTACTCATTACTTTTCCGCCTTCCTTCGCCGCACAAGCTCACTGTATCGTTTTCTAGCGATTTCAATGTCTGATTGCGAGGTTCGCTGAGTCTTTTTCTTTGTAATCGCATGAAGCACATAGACGGCCTCTTCAAATTTAGCCACGTAGATCAGCCTGTATTGGTCACCCTCATCCGAAATGCGAATCTCTGCCACTCCTAATCCTATCGAACTTAGATGTTTGAAATTATCAGGTGGACTTCCGTACTCAACTTTATTCAGCTGCCTTCCAACTGCTTGTCTAACGCGTTTTGGCCAATTTCGAACCTCATCTCGCAAACGAGATGAATACCAACGAGTATTCTTCTTGGTTGGTTTGCTTGATTCTTCCTTCATTTCATTCTATACCAGATTTGGTATAACTTCAATCAATACTGGCTGGACTGACGCTTCATCCTAGCTATGCCGTCGAACGCTGTAACCGTGGAATTGTGCAGCCAGAGCTAGAAATTCTTTGACTAGCGATCGCAGATTCCGGGGAATAGTACTGCCAACGGCAGATAATTCCGGGCGACTGCATGTTCGAAAAGTGGCAAGAGCAATTGGACAAAGGCAATCAAGCATTTACGATGCGCGATTTTGTCTCGGCCGAGCAGCATTTTCAGGCAGCCGTTCAAGAAGCCGAAAAGTTCGGACATAACAATCTGAGTCTGGCCCAGAGCCTGGAGCGATTGTCGGACACAATCTTTGCGCAAGCACCTCTCGAAAATGAGCAGATAGAGAGCTGCTTCGTTCATTTAGAACGTGCAGAAGGGATTTATGAGGCGGCTTACGGACCGATTCACCTGAAAGTCGCATACTGTCTAACGCACATGGCAAAGCTATTGCTCTGGTTCGACGCCGGCGAGGCGGAAAAGCTTGCGCGCAGGGCGATTTCGATATACGACGAATTAGGCTCGGACGAGGTGTTAGTGCCCACAGAAATTCTCATGGGCATTCTTCATTTTACTGACAAGAGGGATGAGCGAGAACAGCTTATCCTGAATTTGATTAGCAAGTTCGAACAGAAAGGAGAGTCGTCTTCAGTTGGTCTGGCAAAGGCACTGATCGTACTTGCAAAGTCGCAGCCTGACGAGAATCCTGATGCAGTTGCAAATTACAAGAAAGCACTGGCTATTCTGGTCGACAAGCCGGAGCATAGAGCCTTGCTCGTTGAAGCAAACGTATGGTTGGGCAGACTTTTGTTTCAGCAAGAACAATTCACCGCGGCAGAAAGCGCCTTCAAAGACGCTTTGGCCCAAGGCGAATGCGATCCCAGCATCCCGGCGGTTGCGCTCGAAGAAGCGCTATGCAGAATGGCACGCCTGCAAGTCTACTATTATCAAAATTACAAAGAAGCGGAAAAACTGCTCGCACACGCTGAAGAAATAAAAGAGACAAAAGGGTTCGGACCGCTTGGATCGGGTGTGGACACAGAACACAGTTTTTTAGCAAGAGCGTCAGGCGACTATACTCGCCATGAAAAATATCTACGCCAAACGCTCAAAGACTTACGAGAAAAGGCCTCCACTGAAAGCGAGTGGGCCGGATTCCAACAGATGTCGATCGTCATGCAAGAGCTTGCCATAGCCGCAATTGCTTACAGGAAAGGAGACATCGAAGAAGCACTGGAATTGTGGGAGTCAGCGGTCAAGGGCAGTGAGGCCGGCGGTTGGATGGGCGATAAAGCGGTGTTCAAACTGGCTCTGGCTTGTTCGAAAACCGGGCGAATGGACAGAGCGAGAGAATTGATGGATACAGGACTTAAGACGGTTACCGAAGAAACCGGTGCCGACAACATCGCTCTATGCATTGCGACAGAATTTAAACTGGGCAGAACAGAGAATATCAATCGACTCCTCGGTTACTTGCACGCTGGAATCGAGAGAGAAACGCACGAGCCTGAAAGTGAGTTTTCATTCTTGCCGGCGTTAAGCCTTGCCTGGTCCCTGGCTACAACAGGGCGCGAGGATGAGGCAATTAAAGCGCTCAATGATTGTTTTGCAACAATGAAAAAAGACTCGCTCTTCACCGCAATTTCTTTTGAAGAATGGTCCAAATTCTTTGAGGAAGAAAACGCTCACTACGGAGCAGTCTTGCTTCGAGACAGGGCACAAAGGATCCGCAAAAACATACAAGAGAGAGAACGACAGCTTAGCTCTGCAAAATAGAATCAAGAGATACAATTTTCTGAAAGTTCATTTCACTCTAAGCGTTAGCCGCGGCGGCGCGCTTTTTGCTCTTCTTTTCTTTGCGAGTTTGAGTCTTTTTGGAGCGCGATGTCCCTTTGGCTTTCTGACGCGACGGCTTGCCACCTACAGCGGCAACTTCCAAAATTTCGCAATCTTCCATCGAGACAACGGTTACGTTTTCAATTTCGACTTCGCTTTCGGCATTTGATGCGTCAACTTGTGAAAGTGGATCCATGTTGAACATCGACTCCAATTCAGTGCGGATCGTTTCAGGAGCTTTGAATGACAGTTTTTCCGAATCAAACACACAAACCGCTTCGATTGGCTCGCCGTCAATCGTTTGTGGAACGAGCGACTTGGGATCAAAACACAATTGGTCATAAATACGCACGAAGTCTGTCAATTCGCTGATCTCCAGCGAATCAGCAAGCGTCACAGAGAAATTACCGGCGTAATTCTCGAGGATGGTTGCCTGATCTGGAACAAACGAAATGGTCACTTCATTAGTTGCGAATTCTTCCTCTACCTGCTCGAACGAATCTTCAAAGGTCTTCGCCGCGTCATAGCATTCCGCCAACAAGTCACTGAAAGAATCTTCTAAGGTTTCAATGATAGTGTGCACTTGTTCGATAACTTCTTTCGCTGGTTCGGAAATTTCATGCACCGGTTCGCAAATTTCACGAACTGGTTCGAAGACTTCTTGCACCGGCTCAGACGTTTCTTGCAAAAGTTCTTCAATTATCGACAGTGCTTCAGCAGTGTCTATGCAGGTTTCTTCACTTGACTCTTGCTTAGCAGTCGAGTCGGTTGATTTAAGCGAGACGAACGAACTGAAAGCATCGAATGAATTGCTCGGCTCAACAGGCTTGGCCGACTCGTCATTGTCGCGGCACTCGAGCATGCGCATTGAATTGCGCATCGATGAAAGTCTGCGAATGCCACCACCCTGGTTATCGAAATTAGCGATCATTTTTACGTGACCGGAGCCAAAAGACTCGATTGCGGGCGCATCGTCGGCAGTGTCCATCTCAATGAAGCTGTAACCTTCTTGATGCTCCATAAGAACCGGCAAGTTGTCCTGGCTGCTTGTGTATTTCGAGTTTGTCTCGTAAGCCTTGACTCCGGACTCAACACGACTATCCCAGGCGCCTGTTCCAGCAGTTTTCTTGTTGACCCAGTGCGACATTTTGTGCTCGCCACTGTTTTGACGTCGAAAGCTTCCACTCAAACCGCTTTTGTTTTCTGGCTGTGAGGGCTGGAAGTTCAAAATTGGAAGTTCTGCCGTAATTGCATTCGGATCGACATACGCTGGTCGAGCCGCCGATTCACTTGTTGGAGTTATTGGAGCAATGCTCATTTCAGTCGAAATCGCCAGCGTGATCTTTGCTGCAACTTTGGCGGCAGCGGCGGCAGTGGGATCGCACCAGGATTCAGGAACCGCTCCTGTCACTTCAGGCAATTTCGCTGCGCTAGCCAAGCCCTTGATGTGCGGTTCATTTTTAGCAATTGACTCAACAATATGCGGCGGTTCGTAAGAAGCGTTGGTCGCGGCGACCGCTGTCGACGGAGGATTGCAGTCAATTTGAGATTCACGTTGAGCGGCAAACTGCCCACTCATTTCGCTGGTCTTTTTACGGAGTTGGGTCAAGCGTTTTCTGTTGCCTGACAAATGCTCTTCATCTGTATACGCTGAAATTTCCCGATCAATAACAGCCTCGCCAGATTCGCCCCAAGTCAAACACGCCTGAAACAATTGCTTCATCGAGATGTCCAGCCCTTTTCATTCTCACGCCAAGATCAAAGCCCGCCTGCGCGGACCTCATTCATATTCGCCATCTACAGATTAATACCGCCCCTGCCAAGAGTCAAATTAAGTGCGGGTTAGATCCCCCATTCTGCGGGCGTTAGGGGGAAAATACGTATACCCCAAAAATCAATCCGCCACCCTCATGACAACTCGCCCGGAGCAGGTTCCTGGTACACGCGGTAAAATCCCTCGGTAACGCAGTTCAGACATTATTAAATTTCTGCTAGCTACAAACAGTCACACATAGCAACGTGACATCGTCATTCTTCATGCCCGGACGACCGTCCTCCAAAATCAAGTGGCGCTCTTCATCCACCAGGCGGGACAGGTCTTCTTGAGTCTCGATGTTCTGCAGCACATTGGCTGCATCCTGCATATCTTCTTGCCGTTTGAGTGCCCAGCAGGCGATCGCATCAGAAAGCAGGAAAAAAGTATCTCCGTCTTTCCATTCGCCTTTCTGAGTCAACCTTTTCATTGCTGCATCGACGGAAGCATCGTCGTGGCTACAAATGAGCGCCGGCGAATTGTTGAACTCGTCTGAAGTCCTGAGTGGAAAACTGGAAAGCATATTGTTCTCTCGAATATGGAAAACACAACAGTCGCCTACAGCTTCGACAGTGAAAATGTTTTTCTTGCCACGCCCTTTTTTTAAATGCAGCCCGGCAATCGCAGCGTACGCACCTTTTTCCAGTTTTTCCTCTGCGTACCACGGCAAATCTTTCTGCCGCACATCCGCATTCCATCTTTCCCTGAGCATGGCTAGTCCTGTTTTTTCCGCATAGCCTTCCACCAACAACTTCGCCCACAATGCCGCAAATGAAGTCTCCGTCGCGCCATCGGCAACCGCGCACTTAAATTCAGATGCTTCAGACTCGAATTGCTCAACAAATGGAAATGCGGCATCCTCGTACTCTTCGAGCGAATTGCCATTTTTGGGGAGCCAAAATAGCTTTCCGAAAACGTGCATGTCCTACCTTTATTTGGGCGAATTTAGCGCAGATTGCTCGGTCTGGTGCCGATGTCCAGAAAACGGATGACAGAGACCAGATCCGCATTGAAGACAAATCCCCTGGTGGCGAAAGTCACAGGCACGCCTTCACTGGACAGCATCTTTTGCATGTATTCAGGCAAAACGCTGGACATACTGAATAAAAGCTTCGAGTGATCGTCGGACAACTTCTCTTCGTCATTCGGATATTCAATTGCTTTTTCCGCAGACGAAGACAGGTGCAAATTGAAAAGCAATACTTCACCGTCACTGCTCGAAAGAGTCATCAAATCTGTGGCGGCTTGATAGGGGTCCATGTCGGAAGATTCGCCATCGGAAATATTGATGACAATAGGGGGGAAACAGTTGGGGTGCTCGGAAATCCACTTGGTCAAAAGCTTTGTTGCTGTGATAAACGCAGTGCACATCGGTGTTCCTCCTTCACCCACAGCGTCGAACCAAACGGGAAACTTGATCTTTTGCTCGACCAGACCGCCGGCACCGTCATCGACTTTCTTGACGCGCTGCTCGACTCTGGTGGGATTATTAGCAATCTCGCTGACCGGCACCATTTCCTTATCTTTTAAAGGACCGCCGAAAGCCGGACCGACACCTTTGCCGCCATATCCAATTACACCGACATGATAATAGTCCCGAATACCGTCGGACTTGGCGCATTTGATGACCAGATTTTGCAGCAGGCGGTTGATGGCGTCCGCCAGGCTCTCCGCTTTGGTTTTGCCGCCCGCCGCCCCGTCCTTTGTGCCGAAAGGTTCTTGCATCGACCCGGATTGATCTATAAGGAATAGGAAGCAAGAAGGATTGGTTCTGCTAATTTCGGCCTGGTATGGCATTTTTTCCTCTCAACTTTTCACTTTGCTTTTTGAACCCAAAAACGCTGACAATCGCTCGAAAGCCTCATCGAATTTATCTTGCGGCACGCTGAATGAAACCCGACTCCACCCAGGCGTTCGACACCAGGCATCTTCATTGATAAGCAATTGCTTTTCTTCAGCCAATTGCTTGCGAAACTCGCCCAGTCTTGCCATTAAGAAAATTCCACCACGGTATGGTGTGTCCATTTTGTCATCGACGTCATGTTCTTTAAATAGAGTAAGAAGTTTTTTGCGTCGCCTCGAAAGTTCGCTGCGCAAATCGACCAGATAGTTTTTCAGCCCGTCCAGTTCTTCCTTCACGTCTACCAACAAGTGCGGCGACTCTTCCAAAAACGCCGAATACAAAGTATCCCAGGCTCTCAGCGTAGATCGCGGCGGCAAGGGTGTGATCGCCTGAATTTGCGAGGCAAAGGCGGCATCGGGGCAAACCAAAAATCCGGCTCGCAAGCCACCGGCAGCAAACGACTTGGCGACACCATCGGCAAGGAACAAATACTTGCCGCCGTCAGTTTTTGTTAGCGGCAGAAAACTCAGTGATTGCGGCGTCCACTCGCCCAGACGATTGTCGCTCAGTAGAAAGAATATTTCGTCTGCCAGCATGTAAATGCCGCGCTGGCTACAGGTCTTGTACAAACTTTCCACTGCTTGCGAATCGTAGAACAAACCGGACGGATTGTTGGGCTGTGTCAGCCATATCAGATCGGGTTTTACTTCCAGCGCATCGATTGCAGCTACATCCACCATGAAGCCGCGTTTTGCATCGGTCTTAACTTCAATTGCTTTGCCACCATGATAGGTGACAAGCGTATACAGAGGTCCATAACTGCCCACTGGAAGCGCCACAGTAGGCGCTCGCCCCAGGCGCTGAGTAAGCGCTGTCATCAGTGCGGACAGGACAGGAAATACTCCCTTGCCGAGGACTATTTGATCTTGATTTACTTGCGTGCGCCGCGTCGACTCTAAGTATGCCTTGACTCGATGCCTTACAACCGAAGGCAGCAATTCGGAATCTTGCTCCAAAAATCCTTTGAAGACACCTTTTATCAAAAGCTCAGGCACGGGGTGCTCGACCTCGCCATAGTCAAATCTGATCAATCGCTGGTCTTCGAGTGAAATAGGTTTGGGTGCAAACACCGGATCTGAAGCGATTTCATTAATGAGAGGCAAAACACCACCGGCTGAAGTGTTGAGCGCAGGCGGCACATCTGCTTCCGGAAACGGGAAGGCAAGCAATTCTTCAAATAGCCACTGATAATAGAGCTGCACTTGATACGGGATGCGAGAATAAGTCAACTCGGCGCCCACTTCCAACGCGGGCATCCAGGACTCCGGCGCATTGACAAGAAAGCTGAGCTCGAAATCAGGGAACACCGTATTCTTGATCAAGCCGTAAAGGAAAATCAGATTCTCCGGCAAACGCTGGCGCCCTGCCATTCTCAGTGTCATGTTCGAATTCAACTCGGAGCCGATGTTGAATTGTGCAGAATCATCTATAAGGTAAAAGCGATTCGGATTCAAGCGCGCTTGAGCGAACAAATGATCGAGTGTAAGAGATGACGGGTTAGCCAATTGCTGCGGCGCAAGAATACAGGCAGACGGAGCCAACAACTGATCCAGAGTATTCAACTCGCTGAGATCGTCGTTGCCTAAAATCACCTTCAGTCCAAGCTGTTCGAGAGTCGAGCGATACACAGACTCCAGTGACGACGAAAGCAAAACCGACGAATTGGGAGGAAGAATTGCTTTGAGAACGAGCGCCAAAAGTTGAGAACGTTCCGGACCGACAAAGAGTGCTTCCGGCTTGGTCGGATAATGGCAATAGTTGGAGAGAAAACGTGAAAGCGCCTTCCTCAAGCCTATATCACCACACTCGTGCGGATAGGGAAGGGTCTTATTTGTCAGCAATTCACTTGAAAAACGATTGAGAAAACTGACCATCTCTTCGGAAATTCGAGAGAAATCCAATTCTTTTCTCAGGCGGTCAAGCCCGAGATCGTGCAGGTTTCT